>JAFWQM010000015.1 GCA_017509065.1 Clostridia bacterium | reverse complement strand
AGCCTGCTCCGGCATGGCAGTCAGGCATAATCCGGATCTGAGACCCCTGTACACAAGACTGATTCAGCAGATTGGTCACCTGGGCGATAGTCGCCTGGTCACAGGTGTCGGTAAACACCTTTGCGCTGTTAAACTTTCCTTCAATCGTAATCATATTTCTTTCCTCGATATAACCCGCACAGTATCAATAATGATCTTACCAGAATGAAAATAAAAGAAAAACTCTCGATTTCCAAATTGGAAGCAGAAAAGCATCCTGATGTGTCCGGGTGAATTCCTGCACATTTTTTGTCGTTTTTTTCCTTGCAAGCGTTTCTCTGGGCAGGTATGATATAATATAAGAAAATTATTGGATGAGAGACAGAAAAAAGAGATTCCGAACGCATATTATACCCTTTTCAGATGAAGCCGTTCTCCGGATGAGCGGCCAAACAGGGGAATCGAAGGAACGTATTGAGGAGGAACAGTATGATCAACGAGCTGACCGAACAGCTGCAGCACGTCATCGACGCCCTGGCGGCGGACTTGTACCATCCGCTGGGGGAAATGATCCTGGAAGGCTTCAAAACAAAAGAGGAACTGAGCCTCACGGAAGCAGAACGCCTGCCCCGGACGCCTTGGCCCGAGGGCACCGTTTGGGGCCAGCCCAAAGAATACGCCTGGATGTTTTCCCGCTTCACGGTTCCTCCGGAAGCGAAGGGAGAGCGGATCGTGATGGACTTGAACCCCGGGGGAGAGGGCACCCTTTTCGTCAACGGCCATGCTTTCGGCGCGCGCCGGGCGGACCGCCTGGATCACCCCCATCAGTATATCGGGGATCAGACCGTCGTCCTCCGGGCCTGCGGCGGGGAAAACATTTCCATTGCCATGGAGGTTTATTCCGGCACACCGCTGCCCGCCCATCCCAGCCGCCCCGTGTTCCCGGAGGAGGGCGTGACCTTTGACCGCACGAAACCCGCCGTCATCGGCCGCAGCACCTTTGGTTTCTGGAACGAGGAAGCCTACCAGCTGTGGCTGGACCTGACTGTGCTGCGGGACGTACACGCCTATCTTGACCGGAACGACGGGTTCCGGGAAGCGCTGGAGGACGGCTTTGCGAAGCTGCTGGACATGCTGGACCTGGAACAGCCGCTTCCTGAGCGGCGGCGCGCCTGCCTCGCGGCCCGTGATTTGATCGCGCCGCTTCGGAACGCCCACAACGGAACCTTCGCGGCATCCATGGGCGTGGTGGCCAATTCGCACCTGGATTTCGCCTGGCTGTGGCCCATCGGGGAGACCCGGCGCAAAACGGCCCGCACCTTCGCCGCCCAGCTTCGCCTGCTGAAGGAGTACCCGGAGGCCATCTTCCTGGCGAGCCAGTGCGCGGAATATGAGCTGTGCCGTCAGTACTACCCGGAGCTTTTCGAGGAAGTGAAGGCTGCCATCGCCGAAGGCCGCTGGATCGCCGACGGCGGCATGTGGGTGGAGCCGGACACCAACATGGCGGGCGGCGAAGCGCTGGTGCGCCAGTTCCTGTACGGCAGGCGATATTTCCGGGAAGTGCTGGGGGTGGACAGCCGGGTGGCCTGGCTGCCGGACACCTTCGGCTACAGCGCCGCCCTGCCCCAGATCATCAAAGGCTTCGGCATGTCCGGCCTGACCACCCAGAAAATCTTCTGGTCGTACAACGACGCCGAACCCTTCCCGCACCACGCTTTCCTGTGGCGCGGCCTGGACGGCACCACGATTTACAGCTTCCTGCACATGTTCTATGAAACCCAGGTGGACGCGGCCACCGTGCACAGGCGCTGGGTTGACCGGCTGGAAACGGACGGCAGCTGCGACTTCTACCTGCCCTTTGGCTACGGCGACGGCGGCGGCGGGCCGACCCGGGACGATATGGAGCAGATTCGCCGCCAGAAGGACTTGCAGGGTGCGCCCAAGCTGTACTGGATCTCCCCGGAAAACTACCTGAAAAAGCGGGACAACGGGAACCTGCCGGTGTACCGGGGCGAGCTGTACGTGCCCTGTCACCGGGGCACTTACACCACCCAGGCGACTATTAAAAAAGGCAATCGCCGGGCGGAACACGCTCTGCGGGCCTGGGAAATGCTGGCCGCCGCAGCCGCTTTTACTGGCCGGGCGGAATATCCCGCCACTGCTCTGGAAGCGACCTGGAAGCTGCTGCTGGCAAATCAGTTCCACGATATCCTGCCCGGCTCCTCCATCGCCGAGGTGTACGTTCGGGCGCGGAAGGAATTGGCGCAGATTCTGGATACAGCCCTGAACGGCGCGAAGGATGCGCTGGGTGCTTTCTGCGGAGAAGGAGAGGGCCTGACGGTCTTTAACCCCTCGTCTCACAGAGTCTCGCGCCTCATCCAGGCGGACAGCTGCTTTGCCAAAGGCGCTGTCACCAGCGAAGGAAAGCACTTCGAGGCATGCCCGGACGGGGACGGCGCGCTGATTTTGGCGTGCCTTGAACCCATGTCTGCCGTCACGCTGTATCGCGCCGACGTGCCCGCCGAAAGCCATGTCACGCTGCAACAGCAGGGCGATAAATACGTATTTGAAAACAGTAAGCTCCGGGCGGCGCTCAACAGGCGTGGGGAACTGGTTTCCATGGTCACGCGCGCGGACGGGCAGGAGCGGGTGCGCTCCGTCTCCAACGTGTTCCACCTGTACCGCGACCTGCCTCGCCGCTTCGACGCATGGGATATCGACAGCCAGACAGAGCGCCGGGAGGTGCCGCTCCAGCCGGAATGCTGCGCGGAAATCACCTGCTCCGGCGGGCTGTACGCGGAACTGAAAGTGACCCTGCGCTTCTCCGCCTCCGTGATCGAGCAGCGCATCCGCCTCACAGCAGAGGAGCAGCAGCTTGAATTCATCACCGAAGCGGACTGGCACGAGCGCCACCGCCTGCTGAAGGTCTCCTTTGACACCGGCATCGATGCGGACAACGCGGCCCACCAGATTCAGTTTGGCTATCTGCTCCGCCCCGCCCACCGCTCCCGCCATTACGACGCGGACCGGTTCGAGGTCTGCGCCCACGCCTGGACGGCCCTGGCGGACGCCACCCGGGGCGCGGCAGTGCTGAACGACTGCAAGTACGGCGTTTCCGTGAACGACGGCGTCATCGGCCTGAGCCTGCTTCGCGCCCCGGTCTATCCTGATCCCGAGGCCGACCAGGGACACCATCAGTTCGTTTACGCCTATCGCCCCTGGAATGGTCCGCTGGAAACAAGCGGCGTGCAGGAAGCCGCCGACGCGCTGAACGACCCGCTGATCGCAGTACCCGGCGTCTGCGAGCCTTTGCGCATCCTGGAGGTGGACTGTCCTTCCGTGGTTGTGGAAAGCGTCAAGCTGGCCGAGGACGGCTCCGGCGACATGATCCTCCGCCTCTTTGAAAGCATGGGCGGCTCCCGCAAAACCCTCTGCCGTCCCCGTCTTCCCTTCGCCTCCGCTTGCCTCTGCTCCCTCGCAGAAGAAAACGGCGAACCGCTTCCCGTCACAGACCATGCCTTCTCCCTTTCCTTCCGGCCCTTTGAGATCGTCACGGTGAGGCTCTCGAAATAGAAACAGTTTCAAAAAGAGTACAGATTAGGAGGTTCCCATGCTTTACCCTCGCGGCAACGAAAAAACGCCTGATCCGGAGTTGTTTCGGAATCCCACCGCCGAATACCGCGGCGCGCCATTCTGGGCGTGGAACTGTGACCTGAAGGATGATATGCTGCTTCGGGAAATCGACGTGATGCGGCAGATGGGCATGGGCGGGTTTCATATGCACACCCGCCCCGGCATGAGCGTCAAATACCTGTCCAACGAGTACATGGCCAAGATCCGCCTCTGCGTGGAGGAGGCGAAAAAGCAAAAAATGCTGGCCTGGCTGTACGACGAGGACAAGTGGCCTTCCGGGTTCGCCGGGGGCTATGTGACGGAAAAGGAAGAGAACCGGCAGCGCTTCCTTCTGTTTACCCCACGGAAGCCGGAGAACGGAATACTGCTGGCCCGGTATGAAGTGTACCTGAATGACCGGGGCTGTCTCGCCTCCTATCGGCGGCTGACGGAAAACGAGCAAAGCGGCGGGCAAATCTGGTACGCCGTGGAACAGCGCACGAAGCCCAGCCCCTGGTTCCATTTCAACGGGTACGTGGACACCATGAATCCCGCCGCCATCCGGGATTTCATCCACATCACCCATGACCGCTACCTGGAAGCGCTGGGGGATGACATCGGCGCGGCATGCCCGGCCATCTTCACGGACGAGCCCCAGATGCCGAAAAAGACGACCCTCTCCCGTTCCACAGACCTGCAGGACGTTCTTCTCCCCTGGACAGGCGACCTGGAGGAAAGCTATCTCCGCGCCTTCGGGGAAAGCCTGCTGGATCGTCTGCCCGAGGTCATCTGGGAACTGCCGGAGGGCGTTTCCCTGACCCGCTACCGCTTTCACGACCATACCACGGAACGGTTCGTTTCCGCCTTCTGCGACCAGATCGGGGCCTGGTGCAAGGAGCATCATATTCTGATGACCGGCCACATGATGAACGAGGGAACGCTGGAGCTGCAGACCTGTTCCGTGGGCGAGTGCATGCGGGCTTACCGCGCCTTCACCCTCCCCGGCGTCGACCAATTGTGCGATGGCCGCGAGTTCGTGACCCTCAAGCAGGCGGCTTCCGCGGCGCATCAGCAGGGCTGCCCGGGCGTCACCAGCGAACTGTACGGCGTGACCAACTGGGATTTTGACTTCAAGGGACACAAGCTGCAAGGGGACTGGCAGGCGGCGCTGGGGGTGTCCGTCCGCGTCCATCACCTGTACTGGTGCTCCATGCATGGGGAATCCAAGCGCGATTACCCAGCCTCCATCGGCCACCAAAGCCCCTGGTGGAAGGAATATCCCTTCATCGAGGATCACTTTGCCCGGGTCAACACCCTGATGACCCGGGGCAGGCCTCTTATCCGCATCGGCGTGATCCATCCCATCGAATCCTGCTGGATCGCCTTCGGCCCCAACGACCTGACCGGACGCAAACGCGCGGAGCTGGACCGCCGTTTTGCGGAACTGACCCAGTGGCTGCTTTATGATACCCTGGATTTTGACTATATCTGCGAATCCACGCTGCCCTCCCTGTACCAACCGGGTGATGCTTTCCGGGTGGGCGAAATGGCCTATGATGCGGTGATCGTTCCCGCCTGCGAAACCCTGCGGCGCACCACCCTGGACAGGTTGCGCGCGTTCCGGGAAAACGGCGGACAGGTCATCTTCCTGGGCAGCGCACCGAAGTATGTGGACGCCCTGCCCTCCGACGAGGCGGAGAAATTCGCTAAAGAATGCGAACGCCTCCCCTGGGATCGGGAACTGCTGAACCAAAGCCTGCGGGATAAGCGTGAAGTCCAAATTCTGACGAAGAAGGGCGCGCCCGCGGAAGGGCTGCTCTGCGGCCTGCGCCAGGACGGGGACTGCCGCAATGCGTTCATCGTCCACGCCCAGCCCAGCAAACCCGGCGCGCCTGACACCATGGCGGAATACCGGATCGAAATCAAGGGCTGTTGGGATGTGACGGTATACGACACCATGATGGGAGAAATCCGCCCCTATCCGGCGGAGCGCGGCGCGGAAAGCACGGTGCTTTCCTGGAACTGCTGGGGGCAGGACAGCCTGCTTTTGCGCCTTTCTCCCGCTGCTTCCGTTTCCGCGCCTGCTTCCGTGCGGGAAAGCGCGCTCAACGGCAGCTACGGCATCAGCATGGCAGAGGAATTGTCACCGACGGTGGAGCCGGTCTCCGAGCGCTTCCTGCCGCCGCCGGACGAGATTATCCCAGCGGAAGACAACGCGCTGGTACTGGATACCGCCGAGTGGAGCGTGGACGGCGGGCCGTGGCAGGAGGAGGAAGACATGCTGCGCATCGGCGTCGCGGCAAAAGAAAAGCTTGGCATCTCCACCGCTTCGGTTTCGGGAGCCCAGCCCTGGGCGCTGCCGCCGGAAAAAGCGGAGCACACGCTGTCCCTGCGTATTTCGTTCTGTTCTGACATTGAGCTTCCGTCCGCCCGCCTGGCGCTGGAGGACGCAGACCAATCGGAAATCCTGTTCAACGGCGCGCCTGTGGACAGGACGCCCGCGGGCTTCTTCACGGATGAAGCGATTCAGTGTTTCCGTGTCGGCCCTGTCCGCGCCGGGGTGAACACTGTGGAAATCACCAAGCCCATCGCCGCTTCCGTCGCGGTGGAAAGCGTGTTCCTGCTGGGAGACTTCGGCGTGGCGGTATGTGGCGCGGACAAAAAGATCATTCCCGCGCCGCGCACGCTGGCTTACGGCGACTGGACGGCCCAGGGCTTCCCCTTCTATTCCGGCGCGATGACCTACCGCTTCCGCCTGCAAGGAGGACGGAAGCTGAAAATGCGGCTCGGACGCTTTGCCGCCCCCTGCGTGACGACCGAACTGGACGGAAAGCGCGTCGCCAACCTGTCGCTCTCGCCCTCGGAAGCGGATTTCGGCTTCCTGCCTAAAGGCGAACATGTGCTGGACATCACGGTTTTTTCCAGCCGCATCAACGCTTTTGGAGCCCTGCACCTTAATGACCCATCCGTCATCTGGTTCGGGCCCGCCGCCTGGCGCAGCGCCGGGATGAGGTGGACGCGCAATTATATGCTCACTCCCTCCGGGCTGCTGAGCGAGCCGCACCTCTTTGAATACTGACCAGTTCTTACAGGCTGATCACCGGCAATCCCGTACTTAGGGCAGCGCATTTCCGAAGCTGGTTTTCAGGGGTGTCCAGGGGCGAGACCGTCAGGAAATAACGGAATTCGTGCCAGCCGCCGAGATCGACGGCGAAATTGGTTTCCCAGAAGTTGTTCATGATCCGGCTGAACATCACCGCCCGGTTCAGGTCTGTTCCGTGCCCGTCACACAGCGTGACGGGCCCTTTGTTTCCTTCGCCGAAGGAAATGAGCGGCACGTCCGGTGTTCCTAAAATCAGATCAAATGTCCGGCCCCTGCGGACGGCGCCGTTTTGCAGGCACCAGAATTCCTGACAGGTGCCCGGAAGCTGGTCGATGCCGGGACGCATGACGCAGCCGGTTTTGTCGATCCACGTCTCGTTTTCCCCGTCCGTCGAAAATGGCAGCGCCATCCGAATCCCTTCCGCGTCCGGGCAGCTTTTCTTCCTGATTCGGATCACCGCGTCGATGCGGGGCAGCAAATTCCAAATCTTCAAATCCAGGGAGCATTCGTCCGTCCCTTCCAGGCCGTAGGCGATATGCAGCGTCACCGACGTATCATTCTGCTCTGTCACAGCAAAGCGTGTGGGCCGGGCGGGATACTCTCTTGTGTTAATTGTCTGGCGGCTGCGGCCCATGCGCCGCCGTGAAGAAGTCTGCGGGCCGGAGGCGGGAGTTGCCTCGTAAATACAATGAAATGCGCCGTAAGGACTGGCCGTGTCCAGCAGTTCCGTGCCTGTCTCCCGGTAAAGGATAGATTTGATACCCTTTTGTGGGTCTGTGCGAATGGTGAAGAAGCGGGTTTCGATATACGCGGGCGTTGCCAGGCCCTTGATTTCCTCCAAATCCCTCACCGCGTCGGCGCACATCCAGGCCGTATGCGCGGGCATTTCATGTCCCGCCTTCTGATACGAAAGCTGTAGTTCCCGGCTTTCTCCGGGATTCAAGGTCACCGCCGTTTCCGCCAGCTTGCCTCTGGGGCCGGGCCCCGTCCGGGTCGGAAGAAACTCTCCCGTGGCCGCGTCCGAAAGGGAGAGTGGAATTTCCTTCTGCGCGCAGCCCAGGGGATATTCCCAGCCCAGCAGCGGCACAGCCACCGGCGCGCTCATCTGGAAGGGATACGGGTTCAGTACCCGGAAGCGCAGGGAGCGGTCAGGATAAATTGCCCGATTTCCAAGACCTTCCAGCACGCTGTCCAGCAGCGCGCCTGCCTCGGAATTGGCATTCACCGCGTAAGCCGTCTTTTTCAGATTCATTTCCGACACCAGCGACTTGTACGGGTCAGACACAGACGCGGAGTGACCCCAGGTGTGCTCGGCGTAAAGCATCATATTCCGGCCTGACTGCCGCCACAAGTCACGGTCAATACATTTCTTTTCAGGGTCCAGCAGCGCGGCCAGGTTTCTTTTCCGCTGGGCGTCCCGATATAGCTTCACCGCTTCCGGGGTGGAGCCGACGCCGTCCGCCCACCAGTCCGTGAAATCGCCGCTGTACTCGGGAATGTCCACGCCGGAAGCCTCCAGTTTTTCAAAGAAGGCGTCCAGGGTTGTCATTTCAAGGATGATTTGACCGCCAAAAAGCGCGTTCAGCCGGTTCACCCGCTCCGCCACCCGTCCATTGGGCGGGGAGTTGTCCGAATAAATGCCGCTGACGAACACTGGCACAAAACCCAGCGGCCAGCCGAATTCCTCCAGCCCGGCCAGATAGCGGGTGATCCTCTTTGCCGCTAGGTCGATTTCTTCCTGCTCGGTGGTTTCGGCGTTGGTGGTGAAGCGCTTTCCGCTCTCGATCTCCCAAAGCAAATCGTCATTGAGCATATAGGAGGAGGTGCCGTGCGGGCACAGCCCCAGCACATGACCCCAGTGGTAATGCTCGCCCACAAAGGTCAGCACGCTCCCGCCATGCGGTCCGCGCCAGCGGAAGAAGGCCGGATTATGATGCAGCGGGTACATGCCGTGGTGCGTGTGCAGGGCGGAGTAAAAATATTGCACCCCGGCGGCGGAAAGGGCATCCGGGAGCGCCGGGGAATAGCCGTTCACGTCCGCCGTCATAGCGCTTTTCATTGCCGCGCCGACACTGTCCGCCCACTCTCGGGCCATCATCAAATGCTCATTCAGCACCGTTTCATCAATCAGGTCGGTCAGGTTCAGATAGGAGGCGGACAGGCCGATGCATCCGGAGCGGACATAATGAACCAGGTCTTCCCTGTCTTTTTCTGAGGCGTGGAGCAGGAAGTTTTCGATCTGCCAGTAGTTTTCGCACTGCCAGCGGAATCCCCGCTGCTCCTCCGCTTCGCCCGCGTCGATCCGGCGCAGGATATCCAGCGCCTGCCGCAGAAAATCAGCGTGCTGGCGGCAGATCAGTTCCTGCCGCTCCGTATAGCCGATGTCCGTATGGGAATGATGCAGCACTTCAATATGCCACTTTCTTTTCAGCTTTTGCATCTTTGTCCGACCGTCCTTCCGGTTTCGTTCATTTCAGCCAGGCCCGGGCTTTGTCCGGGTCCACGCTCAGGGTCAGCATTTCAAAGGGACCGTAGGCAATCCTGTCAGTTTCCGTTTCCTCATCCTCCAGCAGGTTCGCCTTTGTGACCGGGAAGGGGAAGCGAATCTCCCCGCGCCGCCCGTCCTGCTCGGTCAGCCGGAAGATGAGATTTTTCCCGTCCTCGGACTGTTTCAGACTTTGCAGGAACATCGACCCTATCTCTGGCAGCGCCAGCGCTGGCAATTCTGTTTTCAGAAGTGGTGTGTTGTATTCCAGCGCCAGCCGGTTGATTCCGTCCTCTTGGGCGGTGCCCGTATGGGGTACGATCAGGTAAGCGAAATCATGCTCTCCCCGGTCGGAAAGCAAGTCGGGGCGGCAAGTAGCCCGGAGCAGGCTGAGGGAGATCACGTTTTCCCACAGGCCTACGCCGTATTTTCCGTCGTTGATGATTGCCACGCCCCCGCCGGTCTCGCTCAGGTCGCACCATTTGTGCTGGCATACCTCATACCGGGCTTGCTGCCAGGAGGTGTTGCGGTTTGTTTCCCGGACAATGTATCCCGCGCTTGTATCGCACAGGGCGTAAGGCGCGCGCACGGCGCAGGCAAACTCCGCCTTGGCCAGTACATGATCCTCGCGCCAGTCCACGTGGTATTCCGCTTCGATGATCCCCTGATCCCGGAAAAAGCGCAAGGTGCGGACAAACCGGCTTTTTTCGGTTTTCAGCGCGCAGACAAAGGCAGCGGTTTCCCCATTCCTGGATGATTCCTTCAAAGGTTCATCCACCGCCAAGGGCAGCTCCGTTTCCCGATAAGTGGGCAGGATATCCCAGGCGTCATAGTTGCCAGGCACGTCCCGGAACAGGCGCAGCTTGTTGAATTCGCCCTGGGTGTATTCCCGCCCCTTCGCGTCTTTCAGGCTTTCGATGCTCCCGTCGGGGGCAATGACCGCGCTCATTCTGTCCGTGGATACGGCGATGCGACCGTTGGACAGCGTTTCCGCCCGTATCCATTCGCTATCAGTCCGAGCCGGCTGTTCTGTCACTTGGGACAGGGCGGGCATGTCTCCGCGCACAAACCTTCCAGGTAAGCCCAGGCGCGTTTCATCGCCCGTTTCGTCCCGGACAAAGGCAGGCAACGACCTTGGAAAGTTTAGAGTGTTGTACAGCGAACCGGGTTCCTCTCCGATTATCGCTTCGCAGGCTTTCCGAATCTCCGCGTAATCCGCCATGGCGTCTTCAAAGACGGGCCGGATATGGCTGCCGGGAAGGATATCGTGGAACTGATTGATCAGGAGTTTTTTCCAGGTTTCGCGCAGCGTTTCCGCGGGATACGGCGCGCCTTGCAGCCAGCGCAGGGCGCAGCAGAGCTCCGCATCCCGAAGCAGGATTTCCAGCTGCCGGTTCTTCCGCTTCAAATCCGATTTGGTGGTAAATGTGCCCCGGTGCATTTCCAGATACAGTTCCCCGTCCCACACGCTCAGGCGTTTGGTTTCGTTCAGGTTTTCTTCCAGATAAGCCTGCCCGCCGGTGACCGTGATCTCCGGCATGGCAGAAACTTTAGGAAGGCGCTCAATGCTCTGCATCATGTCTTCTGTCACGCCGCTGCCACCATCGCCGTAGCCGTACATGCAAAGGGTAGCCGCGCCGGAATTCTTGTCCTGATAAGCATTCCAGTTCTGCATGATCTCCGTGGGTGTCGCCGCCGTGATGAAATGGGTCGGCGGCACGCAGGCGTAGACCTCGCTGCCATCCAGCCCCCGCCAGATAAAGCTGTTGTGGGGAAACCGGTTCGTGTCGTTCCAGGTGGACATTTTGTTCGACACATAATAGCGGATGCCGCTCTTTCGGAGGATCTGCGGCAGAATGGCGCTGGTGCCGAATACGTCCGGCAGCCAGCAGTTGCCGCAGGCTTTCCCGAACTTTTCCCGGAAATATCGCTGGCCGTACAGGAATTGCCGCGTCAGGCTTTCGGCGGAGGGGATGTTGCAGTCTGATTCCACGTACATGCCGCCCGCGGGCTCAAACTGGCCGCTTTTCACCTTTTCCCGGACTCTTTCAAAAAGGTCGGGATAATATTTTTCCAGCGTTTCAAACAGATACGCCTGGGTATGGGTGTATTTGAGGGACGGATACCTCTCCATCAATTCCAATTGGATCAGGCACGTCCGGGCGTTTTTCTGCACGGCGTGCTTCCTCTGCCAGTAATATGCGATGTCCAGATGGCTGTGCGCCACCAGGGCTACCGATCCGGAACCCCGATACAAGTGGTTTCCATACAATTCCCGTTCGATATACGCCCGCGCTTGACGCATCCCCGCGCCGGTGTCCCAGTCCACCAGGTTCAGGGCGTGATACAGCCGGTCAGACACCAGCGCGCGGTAATCCTCGTCAAATTCCCCGCCCGTGAGGATGTTGTAAAAAAGCATCGCATCCTGATACAGGGCGTTTATGTCCTCGTCCGGGAGAACAAAAAAGGCGCCCTGGAACACCTGGCGGCAGCCCTTGAAGCGCATGGTGTCTTCATTTCGGTCGTCGTCCGGCTTGGAGCGGTTATACCCCTCGATGTCAAAAACATAGCGCCCCCCCGGCGCATGCGGAAGCGGCATGGTTTCCCGGTTCGGGTCGATCCCGCCGTGCAGGCGTCCGTTCACCCGCACCAGCATTTCCCCCGCCGTGGTCAGCCTGAGGCGCAGTTTTTTTTCACTGGCCAGAAAGTCCGGCACGACGGCTTCCGCGTGGAGGAAAGCGGTGCCGTCCGGGGTAAAGTATTCGTCGCCCCGCAGCAGCGCCCGCGGCTCCGCGTCATACATCACATAGCTGTTATCGCCCGTCTGCCGCCCCTCGCGCACCGTCCAGCCGGTGATTTCCGCTTCCTTCGCGAACAGCTTTTTTTTCAGCCAGCCGATGCGCACCCGGGTCCATTCATCCGGGAGCATGGATCGGCGGATGACTTTCACATGCGCCATATCTCTCCGCTCACTTTCTCCACAGGAACGGGTCCCGCTTTACAGAAAAGTGGATGTCCAGCCCCAGTTCCCGCTTTGCTTTCATCTGCGCCCACCGGAGGCACTTATCCAGCGCGGCGCAGTGCGCGCACTCACCTTTAGCAATAATCTCCGCCACGCCGTCGCCCGCGTCCGGCCATTCCAGCCAGCCGCCATCCGCCCGAACGCAGGGAACGATCTCGTTGTCAAACCAGGTTTTTAAATCCATCGGCTGCCTCTTTCCTCCGTACCGGTTGCGGGTTTTTTCCGCTTTGAAGAGGGGCTGCCGCGAAAACAGCGGCAGCCCCCGAAGGAACCTTTATTCTTAGTTTCCGGCAAACCATGCGTTGGCTTCGTCGGTCAGCGTCTGTCCACCGGCGTTCAGCCAGGTTTGCACATAGGCGTCCCAATCGTCCAGGGACTTTTCGCCGCGGATCATGGCCACCCAGGTCTCGTCACGGATGGTATTCAGATCGGAGAACAGGTCGTTGCTGGGCAGGGTCACGGTCACAGCGTCCTGAATGTAGCTGTTGTACTGATCCTTCTTGAACCAGTTCAGGCGGTTCGCGATGGTCACGTCGTTGTAGAAGGCCAGGTCGTAGCCCAGCTTGGAGAAGGCGCGGTCCGCGCCGTACAGGCTGCGGCAGCCCCAGACGCCGACGGCGTTCAGGTCTTCGTTGCCCATGAGGCGCTTGATGGTGCCGTTCTCATTCTTCTCGTAGTGGGTACCTTCGATGCCGGCGAAGGCGGTCATGTACAGCTCTTCGTCCGTGGCGAAGGCGTCCAGAATCTTGAAGATCAGGGCCAGCTTCTCATCGGACATATCGGCGTTGTACACCGCGCTCTCGCTGACAGCAACGGGGGTGCCCACCATCCAGCCGTAATCCCCGTTCGGGCCGGCCGGCCAGGGGCCGTACACGAAGGTGGAGCCTTCGCCGTTCACAGCCCAGTATTCCTGCGCGCAGCGTCCGCCGTCGTCGCCCAGGACTTCCTTGAGACGGTAATGGTCGATGGAGGCATTGGCGCTCACGCCGTACAGGCCGGTCACCATGCCGTGGGAGATGGCCCAATAGCTGCCTTCAACGGATTCTTTACCGGCCACGAATTCGGGATCGATCAGCTTGTCGGCGTACATCTTCGCCAGGATGCCGATCACTTCTTTAGCCTCATCCGTCACGTCGCTGTTGACCAGCACCCCGTCCTTGTTGACCCAGTAGGAAGTGCTGCCGCTGAAGCCGGTGCCCAGGCCATAAGCGCCGAACAGCGCTTTCATGGCTGTGATGGAGCAGCCGTAGGTGTCGTCCTTGCCGTTGCCGTCCGGGTCTTCGGTGGCGAAGCGGCCCATCAGAGCGACGAAATCATCCACGGTCTTAGGCAGCGTTTCTTCCGTTACGCCCAGCTTGTCCAGCCAGTCGCCGCGATAGATCAGCGTCTTGTAGGGCATGGAGCCGTCGGGCTTGAAGGAGGGAAGCACCACCATTTCGCCGTCCTTCATGGCCGCTTTCCACCAGGCTTCCACGTCGCCGGCCAGGTCGCCATAGGCGGCGCCGGTGGTGATGAATTCATATACGGCGGGGGCGTTCTCCTGGAAGAATTCCTTGCTCCAGGTCTTGATGAGGCCCTGATCGTAGTAGGTGTTCAGGGTCGTGGCGCTCTGGGCCAGGAACACGTCCGGGGCCGTGCCGCCGGTCAGGCGGGTGTTGAGGATCTCGGCGTAGTTCGCCTGTTCGATGTAGACCACTTCGATGTCTACATTGATGCCGTGCTTTTCTTTCAGCTGCTGCTCGACAAGGGGCGTAATGACGTCCTTCTCATTGTCGATGGGGCCGAACATGTAGCTCGCCACCGAGATTTTTACCGGCTCATCCTCGGCCAGCGCCGCGGGAGCCAGCCCGATGACCAGCATCGCGGCAAGCACCAGCGCCAGAATACGGGTACCTTTCATAGTAAGACCTCCTTTTATTTTCTTGAAAGGATTTCATCCTTTCAAAGATCCGATCATGATCCCCTTGACGAAGAACTTCTGCACGAAGGGGTACGCACACAGGATGGGCAGCGACGTGACGAAGATGCAGGCCGCTTTCAGTCCTTCGGAAGAAACCACGGATTCCATTTCCGCCGCGTTGGCCGCAGCGCTGGTATCCAGGATCTCCTTGCTGCCGGTAATGATGATGCGGCGGAGCACGATCTGCAGGGTGAATTTCGTGTCGTCCGCGATATAGATCAGCACGTCGAACCAGCTGTTCCAGTGGCCCACCACCAGCCACAGCGCTACCGTGGCCAGGATCGGCTTAGAGAGAGGCAGGATGATCTGCAGGAAAATTCTGAACCGGCCCGCACCGTCGATCAGGCAGCTTTCTTCGATCTCCTCGGGCAGGGACTGGAAGTAGTTCCGCATGATGACCAGGTTGTAAGCGCTGATGAAGCCGGGCAGGATCATGGAAGCGTAGGTGTTGAGCAGGCCCAGGTTCTTGACCACCAGATACGTGGGGATCAGGCCGCCGGAGAAAAACATGGTGAACACGATGAACAGCGTCCAGAAGGTGCGGTGAGGGAAGAACCGCTTGCTGAGCACATACGCGCCCATGGCGGTGAAAAACAGCTGCAGCACGGTGCCCACCACCGTTCTGATCAGCGTGTTCTTATACCCCATCCAGATATAGCGGTTGTCGATTACGCGGGCGTAATTGTCCAGCGTGGCTTCCTTCGGATACAGGAGCAAGCCGCCCTTGGTGGCGATATGGCTGGGGGAGAGGCTCAGGTTCAGCAGGTGCCAGAAGGCGATCACGATGGAGGCGCTCAGCAGCGTCAGCAGCAGATAAATGACCGCTTTCCCCACGGAAAACTTTTTGCTCGTCACGCTTCAGCCGCCCCCTTACCAGATGCCTTCGCCGCTGATGCGGCGGGTGATCAGGTTCGTCCCCACCACCAGCACGAAGGCGATCACGTTCTTGAAGAGGCCGACCGCGGTGGCCTGGGCGTATTTCATGTCCCCGATGCCGTAGCGGTACACATAGGTGTCGATGATATCGCCGGTCTGGTACACGGCACTGTTATACAGGTTGAACACTTGGTCAAAGCCAGCGTCCATGATGGAGCCGACACTCAGAATCAGCATCACCACGATGGTGCTGACCAGAGACGGAATCGTGATGTATCTTGTACACTGCCAGCGCGTGGCGCCATCCACCGTCGCCGCCTCGTACAGCGCCGGGTCGATGCCTGCAATGGTAGCCAGGTATAGGATGGAGGACCAGCCCACATTTTTCCATATGTCCGTCACGATCAGCGTCCCACGGAAATAGCGGTTGTCCCCCAGGAAATAGATGGCGTCCTTTACGCCGAAAACCTCCCTTAGCACCGCGTTGACCGCGCCGTTGTTGGGCGAAAGAAGCTGCTGGAACATTCCGGCCAGCACCACCCAGCTCAGGAAATGGGGCAGGTAGGTGATAGTCTGCACCGTCTTCTTGAAACGGGCGTGGCTGACCTCGTTCAGCATCAGCGCCAGGATGATCGGCGCGGGGAACCCGAACAGCAGTTTTAATGCGCTGATGGTCAGCGTGTTGGTCACGGACCGGGCGAAGGTGGACGTGGAAAAGACTTTGGTGAAATTATCCAGACCGCACCACGCGCTGCCGAACATGCCCTGCTTGATCTTGTAGTTTTTGAAAGCGATCACGATGCCGGCCATCGGGATATACTTAAAAATCACAAAATATACAATGACGGGAAGGAACATGAGAACCAGCTCATAGTGCTTCCTGTAGCCCACAAAACTGTACAGGAAACCCCTGCGCCGCAGGGAACGCGCACTTTGTCCGCTCACAGTGAATCCTCCCCTGTATTGTATGTATAAAGCCCCAATCAATTCCTCTCAATTGTAGCAATGATTGCCCTTTCCGAAAAGTGCCGCGGCAAATACATAATGTGCAAAAACTAACTATGACTCAGTATAAAAATACAGGACTGTTTCATGTCACGGCTTGCGGAATCCCTTCCGGTATTTCTGCGGCGCGACCCCGTAATACTTGCGGAAAGCGCGTGTGAAGGTACTGGAATCCGTATATCCGCAGGCATAGCAGACCGCGTCGTTGGGCATCCCCACGTTCAGTTGCGTCACGGCGTACTGCATCCGCTGCTGGATGATGTACTGGTAAGGCGTGTATCCCGTTTCTCTTCGGAATAGGCGGATAAAGTAGTTCGGGTGGTAGTTGAAGAGCAGGCTCAGCTGTTCGATGGTCATTTCTTCGGAGATATGGTCGGCGATATACTGCTGCACCTGAGTCAGCATCCGGGAGTTCTGCACAAAGCGCTCGTTCCCTTTCAGGAACAGGGCAAACGCTTCCGAAAGCTGCTCCAGCAGCTCGATCCGCGTTTCCGAAATGGCGCTCTGGACGGTCAGGATCATTTGGTTCAGGCAGCTGTTTAGGGGGGCCTCCAGCTCGATCAGGCCGCTGACGCGGTACTGGCTGAAAACCACGTGCAGATAGGTGCAGGTGAAATCCAGGGCCGGGTTTCGCCGCACGCGATACGGTTCCGTGGATGGCAGCACGTAGAGACAGCCTGGCTTCAAGGGCCGTCTTTCCTCGGCGGACTCATAGGTCACATCCCCGCTGATCACATAGTAGATCCGGGAATAATCGGCAGGCGCTTCCTCGTTCAACTCCCAGTTCGGTTTCACCGTCGTGTTGCCATATTCAATCAGCATTTTAAACGCCTCCGTCAATCACCGCTATTGTACCACTTTTCTGACGGGATGTAAAGTTTTTCCGGCCGTTCGTCTGTGCATTTTTCGCTTTAACGGTTAGCATTCCCACAGAGCTCTCTTCCAAGAAAGCCATAAAAGAAAAAACACAGTAAGCTGTTTTACAGCAAAAGCTTATCCTTTTTACAGCCTTTCTCGGAAGGGGTCTGGGGGAACCGCTCTTTGGGCCCCAAAGAGCGGTTCCCCCAGAAATACTTGAATCGTAACCCCGCGTTCATCTTACTTTTTGCATATAATGCGCTTGTTCCTGCACTTTGTTTCACTGCCGGTTCTCTTACAATATAAAGTGACAGAAGTAATCGAAAGACAGCCAATAAGCATACGGACGGGGGAATCGTCAATGAGAGGCTATTATTCCTGGGATGACCGTCATCTGGATGACAGTCTGGACGTTGAATTCCGATACACGGAGGTTTACAAACAGTATACAGGCGGCCCGCTTGCCCTGCGCGAGCTGAAGTGTCTTGAAGCCGTCCTTCCCTCCGCCGCCGCTCCGATTCAGGAAGGGGATTTGTTTGTCGGCAGGCGGGTGTTCAGGCCGCTCGGCGTCGCGCCCAGCTATTGGAACGACGACTGGAACGGGCTGGACAACGTTTCCTTTTACGCGGATTTCGGACGCCTGGAACGGGTCATGAACCGTCCGTCACAGACAGAGAAATGCCGCGCGGCCATCGCGGAGCTGATTTCTTTCTGGGAGAAAGAAAACGTCAACGGCAAGGTCCGCGCGAAATTCGACGAAACCATGCGCCGCGAAATGCCCAGCGACCTGTGGGCGAATGATTCCGGCGTGATCTTCGGCCTGTACCGGCTGGTTTTTTCCCAGCTGGACTACGACAAGCTGGTACGGCTGGGCCTGCCCGGCCTGAAAGCGGAGGTACTGGATCGGCTTACGGACGCCTCTCTTTCCGAGGAACAGCGGGGTTTCCTGAATGCACTCTCCGAGATGGTCGACCTGCTCCTGTCCATCCTCGCCCAATATGAGGCTGACCTTCGCGCAAAGCTGACTTCCGGCGCTGACCCGGATTGGCTAAAGCCCATCCTTGACAGCCTGGCCCGGCTGCAAAGCGGCCCGCCCCAAACTTTCCGGGACGCGCTGCAACTCGTGTGGTTCTATTCCGCCATGGCGGGGGGCAGGGATTTCGGCCGGATGGACGTGTATCTGGGCGACCTTTACGCGCGGGATATGGACAGCGGGAATCTTTCCGAGGAGGACGCCATTTCCCTCTTGCTCTCCTTTTACCGGCTGATGGAGGACACCGACACCCGGGACGGGCGCATCGTCATGGGCGGTCTGGGCCGGAGAAATCCCGAGAACGCCGACCGGGTGTCCCTGGCGATCATGAAAGCCGGGATGCGGTTCAGGGACCTGAAGCCGGAATTCTCTCTCCGCGTGTACAAGGGCCTGTCCAAGGAAGTGCTGCATATGGCCTTCCGGATGCTGGAGGACGGTATGACCTATCCCCTGCTCTTCAACGACGAAGCTTCCGTCTGCGCCGTACAGAACACCATGCATGTTTCTCCGTCGGAAGCAGAGCAGTACGGCTTCTTCGGCTGCGGGGAATATGTGCTAGGCCACCGCAGCATCGGCACGCCCAATGACATCATCAACCTGGCCAAAGCGCTGGAAGTGACCCTGCACCGTGGCATCGACCCCATCCGGGGCTGTCCTCATGGGCTGGATCTGGGCGCGCCGGAGGACTTCGACACCTTCGAAAAGCTGATGGACGCCTATCAAAAGCAGGTGGAGTATTTTACGGAAATCGCCGCCCGCCACCAGCGGCTGGTGTACGACACGGTGCGGGAAAACGGCGTCATGCTGATGATGAGCCTGCTGATGGATGACTGCATCGCCCGGGCGAAGCCGCTCGTTTCCGGCGGGGTGCGGTATCTGGCCGGGACGTATGAAACCTACGGCAACACCACCGTGGCCGACAGCCTGACCGCCATCCGCGAAATGGTCTATGAGAAAAAGCTGCTCTCCCTCCGGGAACTGGTCAGCATCCTGGACGCGGATTTTGAGGGTCATGAACTGCTGCGCCGCCAGCTGCTTCGCTGCCCGAAATTCGGCAATGACGATCCTGTGGCGGACGAAATGGCGCGGAAGGTCAACACCCACGTTTTTGAAACCACCGCCCGCCAGGCCAAAGCCCAGGGGCTTTCCTCCTACCTGGTGGTCATGATCAACAACGGCGCGAATGTCGATCTCGGGAAGAACACCCTTGCCACAGCGGACGGACGCCGCGCAGGCACGTATCTGTCCAACGGCAACAATCCCATGGCCGGGATGGATCACAACGGCCTGCCCGCTATGCTGCGCTCTCTGGCCTCCACGCAGATGAAACTGACCGCCGGAACAGCGCAAAATCTGAAGCTGAGCCGGGAGTTGTTCACCAAGCACCCCGACGCGGTGGAGGATTTGATCAAAACCGCCTTCGACCTGGGCATCCTGTCCCTGAACATCAGCGTGATGGATCGGGGCGAAATGGAGGACGCCATGATCCACCCCGAACTGCACCAGAATCTGTTCGTCCGCGTGGGTGGATTCAGCGCCCGGTTCGTCAACCTTGACCCCGGCACCCAGGCGGATATGCTTGCAAGGGCGCTTTATTGAGACAGGATGCCATGAACGGAATCGTCAGCGATATTATTTCCATGTCCGTCAACGACGGGCCGGGCATCCGCACCAGCGTGTTTTTAAAGGGGTGCCCGCTTCGCTGCGCCTGGTGCCACAATCCCGAGATGCAGGTTCCCACCCCGCAGGCGATGGTGCTCCCCTCCCGTTGTATCCATTGCGGGGCTTGCTTTGCGTGCCCTTCCGGCGCGCGGGAGCGAACGGGGGAATATGATTCCTCCCGCTGTATCGGGTGCGGCCTGTGCGTGTCGGTGTGTCCCGCCGAAGCCTGCCGGGTCGTCGGCGCGTCCATGAGCGCGGAGGAAGTTCTGCGCCGCGTCCTGCCGGACAAGCCCTTTTTCCGGGAGCGCGGCGGGGTCACAATCAGCGGCGGGGAGCCGCTGTTCCAGGCGGATTTTGTGCTGGAACTGGCTGGACTCCTTCGCCAAAACGGCGTCGGCGTTATGCTGGAGACCTCCGGTTACGCGCCTTGGAAAGCCATCGAACCGCTGCTTCCGTTCATCGACTGTTTTCTGTATGACTGGAAAATAACCGACCCCGCTTTGCACCGCCAATGGACGGGCGTGGACAACTGCCTTATCCGCGAAAACCTAAAGACTCTCCATGATCAAGGCGCGGCCATCGTGCTTCGCTGTCCCGTGATTCCCAAGGTGAATGATACGCCTTCCCATTTTGAGGGGATAGCAGATTTGCTAACGGAACTTCCCAACATTCGGCGGGTTGATCTGCTGCCTTATCACGCGCTGGGCAACGACAAGCGGACGCAGCTGGGACTCAAGCGGGACGGTTTTCAGCCCCCTGCCGAAGAAACCGTCCGGCAGTGGCGTGAGCAGCTTTCGGAATTGTGCCCGGTGCCGGTCTTTCTCTGATCTGAACGGAGGCAACATATGTCCATGCTGTCCGCCATTCCCAACTTCACCTGCGGCGACGAATCGTTGAACCGCGCCTTTCGCTTGGCAATAGGCGCTTTCGCCATCAATACGAAGCGCGTATCCTCCGGCCTGTTGACGGAACCTCAGCCCTGCCTCATGGCGGGGCTGGATTATCCTTCCCAATGGACGCGGGACGCAGCCATCAATGTGTATTTCGCCGCCGCACTGCTGGACCCCGACGTGGCCCGGAACACCATGCTTTCCGTCCTGGAAACGCGGGACGGGCGAACCGTGATCGGCGGGCAGTACTGGGACAGGATCATCTGGGCCTTGGGCGCGGAACGCCTTTGGAAAACTACCGGCGACCTCTCCTTTGCCCGGCTTGCTTATGAAGCAATCAGAGCGACGATGGACATCTGCCTGCGGGAGGAATACGACCCTGCCGACGGGCTGTTCCGCGGCCCTGCCGTGTACGGGGACGGCGTGTCCGCTTACCCCCTCCGCTACCGGAATCACTCTCTTTCTTCCTCCATCCTGCGCTGGAGCGCGGAGCATCCCGACCTCCGGGTGCCCGTGGGCGGCGGTATCCCCATGAAAGCCCTGTCCACAAACTGCATGTACGAACACGCTTTCCGCGTGCTGGCGCTTTTTGCGGAGGCATTGGGCGAGGAGCCCGAGGGCTTCACGGAACGGGCGAATGAGCTAAAGAAAGCGATCAACAATTCTTTCTGGAACCCCGACACCGGCATGTACGACTATCTGGCGGGGGAATGCGACGCGCAGGAAAGCCTGGGACTGGCCTTCGCCGTGCTGTTCGGAATAGCAAACAGTGAACAAACGCGGTCCATTTTTGAACACATCCATCTGACAGCCCACGGCGTCCCCTGCGTCTGGCCGCCCTTTCCGCCCTATGACGCTTCCGGCTACGGGAGGCACAGCGGCACGATTTGGCCCCACATCCAAGGCTTCTGGGCGCTGGCAGCGCTCAAAGCCGGGCGCGGTGATCTGTTCACCCGGGAACTGAACGCTCTTGCCGCTCACGCCGCGCGGGATGGGCAGTTCGCCGAAATCTATCACCCGGAGGACGGACGCATCTACGGCGGCATTCAGGAGGGCGGCGGGGAATACCTGGAATGGCGCTCCTGCGCCTGGCAGACCTGGAGCGCCGCGGCGCTGCTTGCGATGGTGTTTTACGGTATCTTCGGCCTGGACGAGGAAGGCCGCCCCGGGCAGACGTTCCTGCCGGAAAACATCGCCTTTGCGGAACTTAACGGCCTGACCGTTCGCGGACGAGAACTGCGCCTGGCTGCCGGAAAGCAGGCAAGCGATTCAGCGACCGTCGGATGAAAACAGCTCCGGGTGTTCGTAAACGAAAGCGGCATAGAGCGTGGCTGTCCAGCCATAATCGCGGATGACCTGCGTTATTCTTTTTGTGAGTATGTAGGGACTGACCGGCGCGCCTTTCCGCGCAAGCCTCGGGGAGGATACGGCGCAGCGGCTGTCGTAATACTCATAAAATACACCGTCATTGCTGTAAACGCGGGCGATTCCCTCCACGGTGTTCCGGATGATTTCATCCGCCAGGGCACTTTCCCCATAGCGATATAAACCTTCCGCAATCAGATACACATAATTGGTCCATACCGGGCCGCACCACATGTCCGTTCCGAATGTCGGGTCAGACAGCGGGATCGACGGGATCGAAAACGGCGCTTTGAACGCGTTTGGATCGTTCAGTGACGCAACCAGCGCGTTCTTCTGGCTTTCGGAGCAGATTCCGGCAAACAGCGGCAGGAAGGAGCAGACGGTCTGAAACTTATGCAGCTTCTGCGTCTTCAGTTCAAAATCATAGTACATGCGGTCTGACTCATCCCATAAGCGCTCATTGATCAGATGGGAAAGCGTCTCCGCGTACGCCGCCCATTTTTCAGCATCCGCGTCCTTCTCAAGAACCTTCGCCAGATAGCTCATTGCCTCCGCTTCCCTTTTCATGAAGCACGAAAAATCAATGCACTCCATTTCCTCTACATCGTCAAAGCGGGAACAATTGTCCATCCCCGATTCATCGCATCTGTTATTTGCCTGATCCCGGTTGATATGCCAGAAGAACAATCCGGATTCGGTTCTGCGATGATCCATATCCCACTGTAAATACCTTGTAAGCGCCTCATAGCACTGGGCGGCAAAGCCCGTGTTTCCCGTTCTTCTGACGATCTTTTCAACGCTCCAGGCAATGATGGGCGGCTGCGTTATTTTGCTGTGCTGATCGGGCGACGCCATATGAGCGATCATGCCGTCCGGCTGCTGAGTATCGAGCAGGGAAAGAATCGAGTCCATGGCCAGGCGCTCGCTGATGACATGGTTGCCAAGGCTGTGGAAGCACGAATCCCAGAGCCAGAGTTTTTTGTGCGGATACCGTTCCGGCGTCGTCCACAGATGCCGGAAAACCCCTTCCGGTGAATAGACCTGGGATTTCATGACGGAAACGGCGTGCAGATAAGTTTTTCCCACGGCTTCGTCCATATTCACCGGCTGAAATCTGTCATAATAGCCAATGCGCCGTTCGACGAGTTCTTCGATCGTGCGTGGGTCGCAATTGGCGTTTCCTTCCAGAGACAGGATAAAATAACAGCCGTCTTCTGTATCAGCCGTTTTCAGCAATATGCTCGGGTCTTCTTTTCCCGAATCAAATACAAGCCTTAATCGTCCGTTGGGAACGATCCCGACGAGCGTGGCATTGGATTGAAACGCGATGCAGAATCGCTTCCATTCGCCTTGGATGAGAACTTTTCCGAGCACGATATCGGAAGCGACTGTATCCCAGACGAGGTCCGAAACATCGGTTGTGGCCATGTAGAGCTCGAAGGAATTGGAAGAGAGAAAATGTATCCCCGGATGATCCCCGAGCAGAACGCCCACAAGCTGGGAATCATAGTCTGTTTTTCCTTCCAGTCCGGAAAAAGCGAAAAGCGCTCCCTGTCCCCAAACATCCATCTTCATCATGACCTGCACTCCTTTTTTCATAAATAGATTCAGAAAAAGCAAAACGCGTGTCAAAGCCTGCCAGGGTGAGTTAAAAGAAAGGACGAAAATGATCATGCGCGATAATCCGCTTGTTTCTCCTCCCTGTATTACCCGTTTCAGCGGGAACCCCGTGCTGACAGGCCGGATGGTGCCTTATCCCAGCGATCTGGTGTTCAACGCCGGGGTCATTCCCTGGAAAAACGGGTACGCCATGGTGTTTCGCAACGACTTTGGCTACCTGGGCCGCGCGAGTTTTTCCGGCACGAATATCGGCCTGGCGCTAAGCGAGGACGGTCTTCGCTGGCAAGTAGAGGATCAGCCAGTTTTCTCCATGAAGGATGAGGAAGTCCAACGGGTTTATGATCCGCGGCTCACCGTGATCGAAGGGAAAGCGTACATGACCTTCGCCATGGACACGCGGCACGGCCTGCGGGGCGGTATTGCCGTTTCCGAGGATCTGCGCCATTTTGAGGTGCTTTCCCTCACCGTGCCGGACAACCGCAACATGGTGCTGTTTCCCGAAAAAATCGGCGGTATGTTCATGCGTCTGGAACGCCCTATGCCGGTTTACAGCCGGGGAAAGAAGGACCGCTTCGACATATGGCTCAGTGAAAGCCCCGATTTGGTTTACTGGGGGCGCTCCCGCCTGGTTTTGGGCGTGGAAGACTTTCCTTTCGCCAACGACAAGATCGGCCCCGGCGCGCCGCCTATCCGCACCCGGGAAGGCTGGCTGGCCGTTCTGCATACCGTGGATATTGATCCCGGCAGGGGAAAGAACGGCTGGGAGGACCGCTGGATCAAGCGGTATTGCGCCGCCGTCGCCTTACTGGACGCGGAGGAGCCCTGGAAGGTCATCGGTTGCGGCAAAACGCCGCTGCTGGTTCCCGAAACGGATTACGAAATCAGAGACGGTTTCCGCACCAACGTGGTTTTTCCCACGGGCGCAGTTCAGCTGAACGGGGGTATCATCCGGATTTATTACGGTGCGGCGGACACCGTGGTGGCCGTGGCGGAGGCGAAGGAAGAGGATCTGATTGCCCTTTGCAAAGCGGGACGGTAGCGGACTGTCCGTCACTCCCCGCGCGCTTCTTCGGGTATCGCCGTCAGGACAAGCGGCTGGCGAAGGTTTTCTATCGTCAGTTCGTTTTCGTGATCCTGAAAGGAATACCCCTTTGGAAGGATGAGCTTCCCTTTCGCTTCCGCAGGCGCAGACACACGGATCGTGACACCGCTGCCTGTCCTGCTCCAATGGACGGATATTTTCCCGGAAAGCGCGTGATAATACGCTTCCGCCCAGTCCAGGTCCGTTATGAATTGGGGAGAAACCTCGTAATGGTCGGGGCTGATAAAATGCGGGTTCGGTTTCAGCCCGGAAAATTCCTGAATGAACAGGCTGGAAATATCCCCCATGAAATGGTGGTTTTTTGAGCCTTCCGTGCCCACGTCCAGATTCGGGAAACATTCCCAAAGCGAAGTCGCGCCGTGGGCAATCCAGTATCCGTAACAGGAGCGGGACGTGGAAGTGATGATCTTATAAGCCAGATCCGCTTCCCCGGCGTGCACGAGGGCGTGGAAAATATACCTTAGGCCGATCATCCCGCAGGCGTTCACGTCCCCGTCCCGGTGAATGATTTCAACGAGACGCCGCCGGGCCGCGGGCAGTTCGTTTTCTTCAAACAGTCCTGTTTCCAGCGCGATAGCCTGGGAGGTCTGGCAGTCGCCCGCCACCGTCATGGTTTCCGGATCGATCAGGTGTTTTCGGAAGCTGCTTCGTATGTCCTCCGCAAAGGCGGCGGCGTAATCCGCTTCCCGATTCAGCCCGGCACGGGCAAACAGGAACGCGGCTTTGCTTGAAATTTCAAAGACGGTGGCGCTGTCCGTAACCCAAAGGGGCGAGGCAATGAAACCGCGCTCAGTTTTAAAGGGGTCCAGCCAGTCTCCGAGCCCCACAGCTATGAGGCCACGTTCGTCGCGTCTGCCTGAAATGTAAAACAAATATCGCAGAATCGTCGAAACGTTTTCTTCGATGATTTCTTTGTCCCCGGTAAAGCGGTAGATATAATAGGGCAGGTTCACGCACACGCTGTCCCAGGCCGGGCCGTTGCCCCAGTCAAAACCCCAGCCGCCTGTGGGCACGATGCCCGGCAGCGCGCCGTCCGCCCGCTGGGCGAGGCGGATATTGAACAGCCATTCCCGCAGGCTCTTTTCCGCCGTCAGGTTCAAAAGCATGTGCTCCGCCGACACGGAGGCGTCGCCTGTCCAGCCGTTCTTTTCGCGGTGGGGGCAGTCCGTTGGGAAGTAATAGAAGTTCGATACATCCGATCTCCGGGTGCAGGCTTGCAATTGGTTGAGGACGGGGTCTGAGCAGGAAAAGCCCGCGCGTTCTTTCAGGTCGGAATTCATTACCAGGAAGGTGAGCGCGTCCTTTGTCGCCTGTTCCGGGGTCAGCCCTTCCACGATGGCATACCGGAACCCGTCATACTTGAACACCGGCGTAAAGGTTTCGTCCCCGCCTTTGCAGGTGTACACGTCCGTCTGCCCGTATTCGATATATTGTTTTGTCGTGCTTTTGCGCAGGAAAACGGTGGAGTTGACGGACACATCGCCGTGTACCAGGTCTTCCGCGTGGCGCAGCGTGATTGTTTGCCCAGGCGCGGCGTTCCTGACGGCCAGCCGAGACACTCCCGCGGCGTTCACGCCGAAATCATAGACATATGCCCGCTTTGCCACCGCTCCCTGCAATGGTGCGGCGTCGTTTTTCATGCTTTCGTAGCAATAGGGCATTTCCTCGTGATACGTGATACTGACGGGCTTGATTTCCTCCGTGACCGCAATCGGCTCCGCTTCACAAAGTTTGGCGATTCCCCGCGGCTTTTTTTCAGGCAAGGCATAGGCCCAATCTCTGTCGTCAAAATCCGGTTCGCTCCAGCCTGGAATCTCCTTCCGCGCATCGTACCGGCAGCCCATCCGTTCGTCATCGAACAGAATGGGGGAAGGATGCGTACGGAAGGTTTCGTCCGCTTCCAGTTCTAAGGCATTTTGCCCGTCCCTTGCTTCCAGACACAGGGCCACAATAGGCGCGCCCCGACAGGATGCTTTGTCAAAATCCCAAACGAAGCCGCCGAAGGCGTTCCGAAAACCGTTGCCCAGAATCACACCGATGGCGTTCTTTCCCTTTTTTAGCAGCCCGGCAAGATCGTAGTGGTCGTAATAGCATACGTCGTCCGGGTTGCTGATATAGGGGGCAAGCGGTCCTTTGGTGATGTTTCGACCATTGATATACAGTTCATAAAATCCCAGACCGCAGATGGTGATTTCCGCTTGCTTCGGTTCTGTTTCCAGGGTAAATGTTTTCCGAATATATGGCGCGGGAACAGGACGGTCAAAATCGCACATCTCCTCCGTCGCCTTGATAAACCGCGCGGAAAGCTTCATCCGCTTCATCTCCCTTCAAACATTTCCCGCGCCGCGTTTTGCCACGCGGCGGGCGGCTTCCAGTGTCAGCATGCCGATCAGGCTGAGCGCGGCCCAGGAAAGAAACACCGCGTTCCAGCCGAACCTGTCGCAAAGATACCCGGCGAAGAACCCGGAAAAAGCGCTGCCGACATAGATCATCGCGTCAAGCAGGCCCGCCGCCAGCGCCACGCGGTTCAACTGGCAGTACAGCATGGGCATCAGGGTGGTCATCAGCGGGTTCAGTCCGTAGGTCATCGCGGAAATCAGCACCAGCACAGTGATGCAGCCCGGAAAGCTTGCCTGTGAAACGGGACCCAGCACCATGCATAATGCCGTACACACGGCGAACAGAATGCCTGAAGAAAGATACAGGTTGTTTCCCGTCCGTTGATACGCTGCCCGGCCCATCTGGATGCCCAGAAAATTGACGCAGGGGATGATCAGGATGATGCCCACCGCGCTGTTCAGATCAATGCCCTGCGTATCCATCAGCAGTTTCGTTGCCCAGTAGCTGATGCTGTCGCGTACATAACCGTTCGCGAAGCAGCAGACCAGCAGCAGGATCAGGTTCGTGCCCAGCAGCAGCTTTCGGATCGGCGCGCGCGTCTGGGGCTGGTTTACGGTCTGTGCCGGAACGCTGGCAGAAATCCCTTTCATGCTCAGAACGGAAGGGACGGCAACCGCCGCCGTGACGAGGCCCGAAACCAGGAACGCCACGCGCCAGCCGAACAGACTGGTGAGCATCCCGGAAAGCGCCCAGGCCAGCAGATAGCCAAAGATCAGGGTCAGCGACATGAAAAACGCCGCGTGTGCCCGCACGGAATCCCGGAACTGAACGGCCAGGATACGCATGATGGGCGTCCAGATCATGGACTGGAGCAGCCCGTTTACAAACCATAGCGCCACCAGGAGCGGGAAAACCCGGCAAACGGAAAAGACCACGTTGACCGCGGATGAACCCAGCAGGCCAATCAGCATCAGACGCGGCGCGGGATACCGGTCCGCCAGCAGACCGGAAATGATTTGCCCGACGGCATAGGGAATGGCAAAGCACGTGGGCAGAAGCCCCGCCAGTGCAGCGCTGACGCCGAACGAAGCGGCAATGGCTTCCAGGGACGGCGACAGATTGCACCGCGAAATATACGCTGCCGTATACGCCGAAAAGCACGCGATGAGCAAACGCAGCTCGGTTTTCGTATAACGCTTCATGGTCTTCCGTATTCCTTTGGAAGGATGAGGATCAGTCTTCACAAAAGATGATTTCCGCGCAGACGGGATAATGGTCGGACAGATAGACGCCATTTTCCTGTTCCGTCCATTTGCGGACGCTTTCGCAGCGCATCGGGCCCTTCAGCACGATATAATCAATTTGTTCAGCCGGATCGGCTTTTCCGTAGCCGTGATAGGTGACGCCAATCTCCCGCGTCACGTCGGTCAGGCCGGGATATGTTTTCAATATTTCCATCTCTTCACTGTCCGGCTCGGCGTTGAAGTCCCCGGCCAGAATGAAGGGAACGCCGGGAAAGATTTCCGCCTGTTCCGCGTGGCGCAAAATCTGTTGAAGCCCACGCTCCCGCGCTTCCTTCCCTCTATGATCCAGATGGGTGTTGAGCACGCGGAAGACGCGGCCGGTGGCTTCTTCCAATAATACCGCTTCCGTGCATGTGCGGGGGCACGAGCTGTCGGGATAGCGGCTGCCGGGCACCGTGGGGGTTTCCGAAAGCCAGAAGGTGCGCATCTCCAATAGCTGGTATTTTTCCTTTCGGAAGGCCACCGTCATCTGTTCGCTGTCCAGCTTTGCGCTGCGCCCGCAGCCCACCAGGTAATAGTCCCCGAGGTTCCTTTTCATCCACGCCGCCATGTGCGGCTCCACTTCCTGGAAGCAGATCACATCCGGCTTTTCCCGATTGATTGCTCGCAGGATCAAAGGCTGGCGGTAAACAAAACTGTTTTCCCCATCCTGCGGACGGTCGCAGCGTAGATTAAACGTGACGAATTTCATTTTCTGTTCCTTTCTTCTTGAGGATTATTTTATCTCTACAGCAATTCTCAAAACTGGCAATACAATAATCTGCTGATAGATCCCTCCACTTCACTCCGCTTTCGCTCCGTTCCGGTCGGGATGACAGCGTGAACTGGTCTCTCTAAAGTTTGGCACGCAACCCGTTTTTTTAATATCCCTTTCTGTCATCCCGACCGAAGCGGAGCGGAGTGGAGGGACCTGAAGTAGGGTTTGTGTGTTGCTCATTCTGAGGATTGCTTTAAATTCCTTAAATCATCTGGAAAACCGACGGAAAATCTGGTATAGTATAAGAAAAACAAGGATGGTAAAGCGCTATGGATTGGCTGGATGAAGCGACGAAGCCCGTACACGATCAGCTTTCCGGGAAGGGAAAAACCAAGCTGGCGGCCATGTACCGCAACTGCTTCCGCAGCACGTGGGACACGACCCTGCAAAGATCGGACGGCACGGTTTTCCTGGTGACGGGGGACATCCCCGCCATGTGGCTGAGGGATTCCTCGGCGCAGGTGTACCATTATGTGCCCCACGCCGTCAAGTATCCGGAGGTTCGGGAGGCGATTTTGGGCCTTATGGAGCGGCAGTTCCGGTACATCGTTCTCGACCCTTACGCCAATGCCTTCAACCGCGAGGCCAACGACCGCCGCAACCATCTGGACGATACCTCCTGGACGGATGAAGCGCGGCCCTGGATCTGGGAGCGCAAGTACGAGGTGGATTCCCTGTGCTATCCTATCCGCCTGGCCTACCATTTCTGGAAAACCACGGGTGACGCTTCCTTTTGCAATGAAACCTTTTTGCAGGCCGCGAAGCAAATCCTCTCCGTATGGGAAACCGAGCAGCGCCATATGGAGCAATCCCCGTATTATTTCCGCCGCGAATGCCGCCGCGCTTCGGACACGCTGTCCCATGACGGCCAAGGTACGCCGGTGGGCTATACCGGCATGACCTGGAGCGGCTTCCGCCCCAGCGACGATGCCTGCCAGTACGGCTATCTGATCCCGTCCAATTTTTTTGCGGCGAAATCCCTGGAACAGATGGAGGAAATCTATGAAACGCTGCTGCCGGAAGAAAATCTGACCGGGCGTATCCGGACTCTGCGGGAACAGATTCAGGAGGGACTGCAAGAATACGCGGTTATTGAGCATCCGGCATTCGGCCCGGTGTACGCATATGAGGTGGACGGCCTTGGACACTTCAACCTCATGGACGACGCCAATGTGCCGAGCCTGCTCAGCCTGCCGTATCTGGGTTGCGTTCCCGCTGACGACCCCGTATACCGGAATACACGCCGTATGCTGCTCAGCTCCGCGAACCCGTATTATTTCGCGGGCACGTGCGCCAGGGGCATCGGCAGCCCCCACACGCCGCCGGATTTCATCTGGCCCATTTCCCTGTGCATCCAGGGTTTGACTTCGGCGGACGCCGAAGAGACCCGAGAAATCGCCCGGATGCTGGAAAACATGGACGCCGATACTCTCCTCATGCACGAAGGCGTTCATATGGACGACGCCACAAAGTTCACCCGCCCCTGGTTCGCCTGGGCCAATTCCATTTTCAGTGAGTTCGTGGAAAAAGCGGCGGGGGAGATTTAGGGATCAAGGATTAGGGAGCAGGCAATAGGGATTAGTGTACAGAGTTCAGAGTACAGAGTACAGATTTATATACTCAGCCAATCAAAGGTTGTTTTCTGCCATTCACTATATTATCTGAACTCTCCTCCTGATCCCTAATCCCTGTTCCCTAATTCCTATTTTTCCGGAAAGAACGGCTGCGAAAACGCGGCCATGCCCCAGCTGAGGCACATTTCCACGCGGATATACTGTTCGTCGCCCTGGTATTTGTAGGCGGCGGTTTTGCCCTTGCCCGTCTGAAGCTGGCGGAGCTGGCCGCCCTGGCCGATGAAGCGGAATGTCTTTTCGGGCAGATCAAAGATGGAATCGTGATGGCACTCAGCCACGATCCATTCCCCGTCCGTATACAGGCGTTCAAAGCTCGCGCCGTTGGAAGCATACAGGCTGCCGTGGCGCAGGGCGTCCAGAATGCCTTCTTTTGTTTCCTCTTTTACCAGCACCATGTTCCAGGCGTTGTGCATATCCCGGATATTGTGGAAATCGTCGTTGCCGGTGCCCCACACGCGCTTGCCCGCGGTCAGCGCGGCGTCCCATACGTCGGTGGCCAGATGGCCGGGGCCGGAGAAGCGGTCGCCGTTGATGATTTCGATGGCGGTGTAGCGCTCCAGATTCACGGTCCTTTCACTGGAGAAGTAATCGGCATACCGCCAGTGGGGATGCGCCAGGATGGCGATGCCGCCGTCCTTCACGATTTCGTCGATCACGCGCTGATAGTCTTCCAGGGTATAATCCAGGTGATTCTTCTGAATGATGTCCTCCTGGAAGGTCATGCGGCAGCCGATACCCAGGATGTGGTTGCCGTAGGAATCCTCTCGCCCTTCGATGAGGATGCAGCCGTCGTCCCTTTTCGGGGTTTCGATGGGCCGGTACATCTCCTTCTTGCCGGAGGTGGTGTGATCGGTGATTGCCAGAAAGCGGTACTGCATCCAGGGTGCCGCTTTGTAGCGGCAGTAGGTAAAGTAATGGTCCGCGGCTTCCTCCAGGGTATGGCTTCCGTCCGATACGTCGGTATGGGTGTGGAAGCTGCCGCGCAGCCACGTGCCGTCTTCAAAGTAGGGAGAAATCCAGCGCATGAGAGTCGCCTCCTTGTTTTTTGTTTATTTATCGTTTCTGCTGTGTCGGCCCGTAATTCGCCGCTCCGGTGTAAGTGACGTCCTCAGGCCGGGGCAGTACCTTTTCCTTACGCAGGTCGCGCTGGTAAAGGCGCAGGTGCTCTCCGTGGGGGGTGATGTCCACCACGTCCGGTCCGCGCCAGAACACCGTGTATTCCTGCCCTGCGGCGATTTCCTTTTTTCTGACGGTATGCAGCGGATGGCGCAGAATAGCGGTATCGCCGGGGACAAGGCGCGGCGGCAGGATCAGGCCGTTTTCCTCCCGGAAGGGGACGGGGCGGCCGTTCACAGCGCATTCCACGTTTTGACCCATGAAGGAATAGCGGCGGAAGGCGGCCTGGCCGCCGTTTTTGAGCGTCAGCCGCATTTCGCCTTTGTCCGGATAATCGCTTTCCAGCTTCCAGGCATCGGTTTCCCGGTCCAGGGGGATATTCACCACAAACTTGTTTTCTTCCTCTGTAACAGCCCGATCCCATACCAGCTGAATAGCCATGGGGGCGGTGCCCGCGCAGCAACCCGCGATGGAACGGAATTTGCTTAAGGAAATGCTGTTGGGCAGCGAACCGCCGGTGAACCCGCCGATCATGCGCTTGTCGATGTCCCGCCAGGTGGTGCTTTCGGTATCCGGGCGGCTGTTGTCCACGACCACATAGCCGGCGCTGGTGATTTGGTTTTCCACCAATTGATTCCTGGAAAACAGCAGCATGTCCTGCCAGTATTCCGGGTAACCGTGGCGGATCAGCCTGTCCGCCATGACCAGCATATCCTTGAGACCGCAGGTTTCGCAGTGCTCTTCCCTCAGAGGATGCCATTGAGCGTATTCCGGCACCCAGCCAAAGGAGGAAGAAATGGAGCGCACATAATCATAAATCCCTTTCGCCGCTTTGAAATATTCGGGGTCGCCCGTGGCGTCGGTCAGATCGCAGAGGCCGCTGGCGACCCACACGGCGGAATGTACGTGGCCGAAGAAAGCGTATTGATAATTGAAATATCGGGAAGGCCCCAGCAGCTGGTTCGCCAGACCCTGGGCCAGATCCAGCGCCGCTTCGTCCCCCCATTCCAGCGCCCGGGTCATCAGGGAGGGGATGACCACGCCGTTGCGGATGGGCTGTTCCCCGCGTCCCGTGTGGCGGGTCAAGTCAAAGCCGCCCTTTAGCAGATACACGTCATTGGGAAATTCATAGACGGGCTTTTCCTCGGGGGAATCCCCGGACCAGAAGGTGCGCACCTTGCGTTCGATCACCAGCGACCGCATGCCGCGCACGAGCCCGGAAATCCTCTCCTCCATTTCCAGGTCTGCGGGATTTTTGCGGAGGATGCGGTTCAGGGCGGGCAGGATATAGCCCATTTCATGAAAGGAAGCGTGCATGGTGTGGGTCCAGGGGTAGGGATTGTGATACCTCAGCCCCCTCGGGCCCCAGGCGCACCGCAGAAAGGCTTCAAAGCCCGCGAGCACTTCCTTGCCTTTTTCTGTTTCCAATACCTGCATGGCGCTGTCCAGCCCCTCGTACCAGGAACCAACCAGCTCCGCATCGTCCACCCGGCAATGGGCGGCCTCCGCAGGCTTCTGATTGGGCAGGATCAGCCAATAGGGGAGATATCCTTTTTTTTCATCCACCATGCTTGTGAGGTAATGGTGGGCCAGTTCCGCCATGCGGCGGGGATCAAAATGCTGATATTTCACCATGGAGGATTGCCGCCTTTCCGCTCGAAAGGTTTTTGATTTGTTCCATCATATAACAACCTGCTTCTCCTGTAAAGACGATATCAGGAAAATGGCGGTTATATCAGAAAAATGAGCGGCGATAGATGTATTATCTGGTATAAAGATAGACAAAATATCATAAAATTAGCATGAAAATCAGATGTTTTCACTTGCATTTCCCCGCTGCGCTTGGTATGCTGACAGAGTAAGAAAGATATAAAAAAATAGAAAGCGCAATTCCTCAGAAAGGAGGCGATGGCCGTGACGGCTTTGCAGAATACGGCCCGGCTCAAAAAAAGGCGTTCCTTTATGCGCCGGGTCAGGAAACACAAGCTGCATCTGTGTATGATCCTGCCGGTGATTTGCTGGTATCTGCTGTTCAAGTACGGCCCTCTGTACGGCGTCACCCTGGCGTTCAAAGAATTTCAGCTGCTCAAAGGCATCACAGGCAGCCCATGGATCGGCTTTCAGAATTTTGAACGGCTGTTCAACAGCTATAATTTTTGGAACGTATTTCGGAACACCATCACCATCGCCGCGCTGAAATTCGTGTTCGGCTTTCCCGCGCCGATCATTCTGGCCCTGATGCTCAACGAACTGCGCGCCCAGAAATACAAGCGGGTGGTGCAGTCCCTGAGCTATTTGCCCCATTTTATTTCCTGGGTCATCCTGACGGGTATTTTCATGGTCATCCTGTCTCCCACGCGCGGCCCCATCAATACCCTGCTCAAATCCATGGGAATGGACAGCATCTATTTCTTAGGCGATCCCAAGTACTTCCAGGGCACGCTGGTGGTGACCGGCATCTGGAAGGGAGTTGGATGGGGTTCCATCGTCTATCTGGCCGCGCTGGGCGGCGTCAATGAAGAACTGTACGACGCGGCGCGGGTGGACGGCTGCGGCCGGTGGGCCCGCATCTGGCATGTGACTTTGCCCGGCATCACCCCGGTGGTGACCATCATGCTGATCCTGGCCATGGGCAGCCTGGTGGAGGACGACTTTGACCAGATCTTCAACCTGCTCAACGACGCCGTGCTGGGCGTGGGCGACGTTCTGGGCACGTTCATCTACCGCCAGGGCGTCAAGAATTTGGACTATGGCTACGCTACCGCGGTGGAGCTGTTCAGGAATCTGATTTCCCTGGTGCTGGTGCTCAGCGCCAATTACTTCTCCAAGCGCATCAACGAATACGGACTGTGGTAAGGAAAGGAGGGAAGCAATATGAGCAGCGTCCCCGCGCCGGGCCGGAAGCACAGAAAACGGATTTATGAGAGCAAGGGCGAACCCTATTTCCAGGCATTTCTGATCATTTTTTTCGCTTTGCTCAGCATCACCTTCGTTTATCCTTACTGGCACGTGCTGGTCAATTCCTTTACCTCACCCAATTTCGCCTCCGCGGCGGGGTTCCGGCTGTGGCCCGTGGAGTTTTCCACCGATGCTTACCGCCACATGCTCAGCGCCAGTTTCCTTTGGAGCGGCTATAAAAACACGCTCATCGTGGTCGCTATGGGCTGGGCGCTGTCCATCACGGGCGTTGTGCTGGCGGCCTATCCGCTATCCAAGAAGGATTTGCCCCTGCGCGGGCTGTTCACCAGCCTGATCCTGGTGACCATGTTCATCTCCGGCGGCATGATCCCCACCTATCTGCTGGTCAATAATACGCTGCACATGCGCAATTCCTTTTTCGCCATCGTGCTGCCCCACTGCATCAGCACTTCCCACGTGATCATCGCTCGGAACTATTTCATGACCCTGCCCAATGACCTGGAGGAAGCCGCCACCATCGACGGGGCCAACAGCTGGCAGGTGCTTTGGCGGATCATGCTGCCCCTCAGCGGCCCCATCCTGGCCACCATCAGCCTGTGGGTGATCGTGAGCAACTGGAACGCCTATTTCAACTGCCTGCTGTATATCACCAACCCGAAGAAATTCGTTTTGCAGGTGGTGCTGCGCCGCATCATCCTGACGGACTCCAAGGAAATGACCGCGGCCAGCGAGGCCGTCGCCAATACCACCGATACCGACATCGTGACCCTCCGCGCCGCGTCCATCATGCTGGCCACCATTCCCATTATCTGCGTGTACCCCTTCCTGCAAAAGTACTTTGTGAAGGGCGTGCTGATCGGGTCATTGAAGGGATAAGAGGTTGGTTGTAATTGCTGTGCTGAAGGAAAATAATGAACCTTATCAGGGCGCGGACCCTGATAAAAATATAAGGAGGTATCCCCATGAAAAAAGGTATTGCCCTGCTCCTGGCGCTGATCCTTTGCCTCAGCTGCGCGGCGCATGCGCTGGCTGAGGTGGATCTGAGCAAGTATGTGTCCAACCCGGACGAGAAAATCACCATCGCCTGGCTGGCCGGCCACGACACCGACGCCATCGCCGAGGGCGACACGATTGTAGCCTGGCTGGAAGAAAAGTTCAATGTGGATCTGGACGTTTGGTTCCTGGAACGTGAAAACTACGACGAGCTGCTCACCGCGCGCATCGCCGGCGGCGAAGTGCCCGATGTGTTCATGCTGCAGAACGCCCAGCAGTTCTCCAAGTGGATCAAGCAGGGCGTGGCCATGGAGCTGCCCCTGGAAGTGATTCAGCAGTGCATGCCCGAGAGCTACGCCTGGCTGCTGGAATACGATCCCGGCTGCTTTAGCAACGTATCCTTTAACGGCAAAAACTACGGCCTGCCCCGTGTGAACGGCGACGGTTATTTCAACTACGCGCCCTTCTGGCGTTCCGACTGGCTGGAGAAAGCCGGCTATACCGACGGCAAGGTGCCCATGACGCTGGAAGAATGCGAGGAAGTGTTCTACAAGTTCGCCAATGAAGACCCGGACGGCAACGGCGTGAAGGACACCTACGCCCTGAGTCTGACCGGCATGAACCCCATCTTCGGCGCTTTCGGCGCGCTGCCGGACCGCTGGGTGGACGACGGTGAAGGCAATCTGGTATACGGCGGCGTGTATCCCGGCATGAAGGACGCGCTGACCCTGCTGGCCAAGTGGTACAAGGACGGCCTGATCGACCCCGAATTCATCACCGGTGAAAATCAGGGCGGTTACTGGGCTCTGTCCGTTCCCTTTGAAAACGGCCAGATCGGCTTCTCCTCCTCCGGCGCTTACTATCACCTGGCGCCCGACTTCGACGGCCCCAAGAATGAGGAAACCGGCGAGGGCGGCAACTTCCAGTATGGCCGCACCATGCGTACCTTTGCCGCCACCGTGGGCTATGACAAGATGATCATCGGCTATAACCCCACCGGCCCGGACGGCAAGCAGGGCGGCGAAAGCTGGGGCCTGACCACCGACGAAGCCATCGTGTTCAGCTACAAGCTGGCCGACCAGCCCGCCAAGGTGGCCCGCATCCTGGAAATCATCAATACCATCGGTTCCGATTATGATACTTGGCTGAAGATCTGGCTCTGGGATCTGGAAACGGATCAGTACGATTATGATGAGCTGCTGGGCTACATCGCCAAGGAAGGCCACGAGCGCGCGGACGAGGGCAGCCACACCAACATGTTCAATACCCTGCAGAATCCCTTCTTCGCCATGCAAGTGAAGCCTGCCCAGTATAATTGGGGCAAGAGCCTGCCCCAGTTCCGCACCGGCGGCTACTCTAACACCCTGCTGCCCATTACCACCGCCTCCATGCCCCAGTGCTGGGAGAGCCTGGATTCCCTGCGCAAGATGACCTATGTGCAGATCATCACCGGCGAAAAGCCCGTGGAAGCCTTCGACGACTTCGTAAAGCAATGGAACGATATGGGCGGCGCCAAGATCACCGAAGAAGCCAACGAGTGGTATCATTCCCGCTAATCAGTATCTGTTTGAGTGTTAAAGGGCACTTTAATACACTACGGGGCGAGGGCCTATGCGGCCCTCGTGCACCTGCACCAGGAGATTTCATCTCCTGGACCTCAATAGCGGAAGCAGCATGATTGCGTAAAACAGCTTGGTTCCCGCTGATGCATAGAGGAACGCGGAAGTCTGACTTGACGCCATT
>JAFWQM010000123.1 GCA_017509065.1 Clostridia bacterium | reverse complement strand
CGAAAAACAATCCGGTGGATTGTTTTTAGCGGAGGCCGGGCGGCAGCCCAGGGCCGAAGGATATTTCAAGGTTGAGTGACGCAGGATGGATCGATTTATCGCCCGCAGATAATTCATGATTTAGTTGGGCGAGCAATAATAGGGGAACGCTGGGACCTCCGCGGCCCCAACGTAATCTCTTGTGACTGACTTCGAATACCTGATTAGTAACGTTTTGTTGAAAGAAGGACCATCCCATGCAGGTCACACTGCAAATGTACCTGATCGTATTGCCGATGGTATTTTTAGCGTCCACGGTGGACGCCATCGCGGGCGGGGGCGGGTTGATTTCCCTGCCCGCCTACACGCTGGCCGGGCTGAACTATGACTTTGCTTCCGGCAACAACAAGTTTTCTTCCACTTTCGGCACGCTGATGGCCACAGTCCGGTATTATAAAAGCGGGAAGCTGCTGATTGTTCCGGCGCTGATCGCGGCCGCCGCCGCGCTGCCCGGCTCCTGGCTGGGCACCCGCGCCGCCATGGCGCTGGGTAACCGGGTAATGCAGATTTTCATGCTGTTTGCCATCCCCGTGGTAGGGGCGATGGTGCTGTTCAAGGGGAAAAGCCGGGAGGAATCCAGGCCCGTTACCAAACGGCAGTATCCCGTCTGCGTTTTGATCGGCCTGGCGATCGGGTTTTACGACGGGTTTTTCGGCCCAGGCACCGGCACGTTTCTGATTGTTCTGTTCACCCATCTGCTGGGGATGGATCTGGTGACGGCCTCCGCCACCGCAAAGCCGGTCAACCTGTTCAGCAACATCGCTTCCCTCGCCACCCGCATCGCGGCGGGCAACGTGCTGTTTTCGCTGGCTTTTCCCGCCATGGCCTGCTCTATCACGGGCGGCTGGCTGGGCGCGAAGCTGGCCCTCACCAGAGGCGCGCGCCTCATCCGTTTTGTGATGCTGGGCGTGCTGGCCCTGCTCACCGTGCGGCTGGCGATGGAATGGCTGGGGTAAGCGGCATATCGAAGGAAATTTCATTGCGGTTTGACGCGAAAGGAGCAGACCCATGACGGAGTATCGTTTTGCCAGGCCGGAAGAGGAAGCGGAGGTGCTGGACTTTATCAACGCCGTTTTCAGCCGGGCCGCTCGGCCTCACGATTTTGAAAAGCTGATTCCCAAAGTATACGCGCACCCGGGCTTTTCACGGTATCACGCCGTGGCCGTGGAGGACGGACGCATTCGCGGCACCATCGCCATGCTGCCGGTGAAAGTGCATGCGGGCGAATACACGCTGACTTGCGGCTACATCGGTTCTGTGTCCGTTCATCCCCGTTTCCGCGGGAAGGGGTACATGAAAGAACTGATGAAAATGCAGACCGAGGAAGCGCGGCGGCAGGACTTTGATTTCATGTCCCTGGGCGGTCAGCGCCAGCGGTATCAGTACTTCGGCTTTGTGCAGTACGGCGACGTGATACACTTTTATCTCAATCAGGCGAACATGCGGCACGCGCTGCCAAAGGACACGCCGTTCAGATTCGCGCCTGCGGAAGAATGCCACGCGGAAGCGATTGCGGCCCTTCACGAAAGACAGGCGTTTTACTGCGAACGCCCGCGCTTCCTGGAAGCCCTCCGCACCTACGGCGGCGTTCCTTACGCGGTCATGAACGGGGAAACGCTGTCCGGGTATCTGGTGACGCTGGAAGACCAGATCACGGAGCTTTGCCTTGAAAATGAAGCCGATCTGCCCGCCGTGATGTCCGCCTGGCTGCGGGAGAAAAAAAACTGCGAAGTGCTCTGCGGCGGCGAAATGACCGAGCGGATACGCGGCCTGAGCGCTTTCGCGGAAAGCTACGCCATCAGCCCATCCGGCATGATCAAAGTCCTGAACTGGGAAAAGGTTCTGCGCGCTGCGATGAACATGCGCCCGCTGCCGGAGGGGGAAAAAGCCGTTCAAATCGAAAACGCGGGCGCCTTCCGTCTGAAAGCGGAGAACGGCAAAGCGGAGGTGACTCCCTGCAGCGCGCCGCCCGATTTCATCTGGACGGAAAAAGCAGCGGCGGAAACGCTGTTTTCGCCGCTGCACGCGTCGCTGACTGCCGACCCCCTGCTGCATGTATGGCTGCCCCTGACGCTGGATCTTCCCGTTCCCGATCTGTTTTAAAAGGGAGGATGCGCGAATGAATCTTTCCGGAATCCATCATGTGGCGATCATTTCCTCCAGCCGCGATGCGGCTCTGGATTTCTATGTCAATAAGCTGGGCTTTTCCGTCATCCGCGAAAACTACCGCGCCGACCGGGACGACTGGAAGATCGACCTGCGTCTGAATGAAAGCACTGAGCTGGAAATCTTCTGTGTGAAAAACCCGCCGCCGCGCGTGACACGCCCGGAAGCCTGCGGCCTGCGCCATCTGGCGTTCCATGTAGACAGCGTAAATAAGACCGTGCGGGAGCTGGAAGCCCTGGGCATCCCCTGTGAACCCGTCCGAACGGACACCTTCACCGGAAAACCCATGACCTTCTTTTTCGATCCCGACGGTCTGCCGTTGGAAATCCACGAGTGAGCGGAAGTGAACGATCCTGTCAATACCAGGGAAGTATGCCTTCCCATGCTGCCTGCCAGCCGGACGCCGGGGAAAAGCCCGGCGTTTTTTTATCGCATCCGTCCCACCCCGCCGCCAACATGGCGCAGGCCAGCAGCAGGCTGCCGTTGCCGGGCAGATACAGGGGCAGGTCGTTCCGGCTCTCCTGTCGATTGTTTCCGCTGGCAACATAGGTGTTTTTGACGGTGTCGCAGAGCAATTGGTTCAAGGCGGTTTCCGTATCTCCCAGCCGAAGGGCAGTCATGCACAGGACAGCGAAATCCCAACCCCAGAGGGAACCGTAGTCCCATTTTTCAATCACGGTTTTCAGCGTCCGCGCCATGGCCGCAGGGCTGATTTCTTCCCCCGGCAGCAGGCCGAAGCATTGCAGCATGGAGGGATGATCGTTGAGTTTGTCCGTAAAAGTGCCCGGGGCGTCGGCATGGGCTGTGTACAGTCCATTATGAAGCGGCGGCTGCGCCATCGAACGGTATACTGTCCGCCAGGCGTCAGGCGGCGACTTTCCCATTCTCTCCGCCCAGCGGATGGCAATGCCCAGGCCGAACTTCCAGTAAGCCACCTCAAAGGCCGGATCGCGGGTCATCCGCGGGTCATACCGCTCCTGCACGGGGATCACCGGCGGTTCAATATGAAAGGTTCCCCGAGCGTCCTTTACAGCGTAATCCGCCATGAAATCCGCTGTTTCCTTCACGAGAAGCCAGTGCTCTTTCAGGAAGGGCGCTTCCTCTTCCCTGGGCTTCGCACGGCGGATCAGATCCAGCATCGTCAGAATATGGGGCTGCTGCCATACCAATAGCACAGCAATGGGCGACGGACTGTCCAGCGCGTCGTCCGCTACCATTTTGGGCCAGCGCGCCCCAAGGTATCCGTTCCGGGTGGCATTCGCCCGGGCTTCGGGCAGATGCGCGTGATACCAGGGCAGGCTGCGCTCCAGCAGGTCACCGTGTCCCCACAGCGGCGCCCAGGCCATATGCCAGAAGTGCATTTCCAGGTGCGCCTTGCCATACCAGCTGTTGCAGGTCAGGCCCGTTTCCGCGGGGGGCATCCGGCCCGCGCTGTTCACTGCCAGCAGGTACAGGCTCAGCACCACCCGCCGCTCCAGTTCCATAGCGCGGGACGCGGCGGAAGCGGATAAGTCCAGCATCCCGCCTTTCTCCCAATACTTTCCCCACCAGGCGGCGCTGCGGGCAATCACCGCATCGGCATCCGCCTGCGCGGGCGTTTCATTTTTGGCAAACGAAAGGGCAAGGCTCAGCGTGCTTCCGCTTGCGGTCACTCGCACAGTGTGGGCTCCTGTACGCTCGATAACGGCTTGCGGCGCGTCCACGCGAACCGTATAACGCAAATCATTCATTTCCCGGCGAATCAGGTTTCCTTCCAGCTGTGTCCGATGCTGCCGCTCCGCGTTCCAGTCCGCGCCGGTGATGTCCGGGGAGCCGTACGGGAAAGCGATCTCCACGGAAAGGCCGCTCGCAAGCAAATCGGATGTGACGCGAAACGCCAGAATATCCTGTTCCGGGTCGCAGGCGGTGATTGCCTCGCAGGGCACTCCCTGCAGCAGATATCTGCTTTTCAGGACGCCGCTGTATAAGTCCAGCGTCTGACAAATGGTGGAAAAATCTGAAGGAACCAATTCCTTCCCGTTCAGCCGCAGCCCCACCCGGGCCTGGTCCGCCTTATGCGGGTTTTCCCGCAGCCAGTCATACACCTGCTCGTTTCCCGGATACTTTGCGCTGGCATAGGTCACTTCCCGCCCGCAGAAAGAAAACCGCTCCATCCGCACATCGGAAAGCGTATACCGCCCGCCGGGCGCTGACGCGGGAATGCTGTGCCAGCCCCAGTCCGCCATAGTGCACAGCGGCGTTTCCGAAAGATAATCCCGGTACAAAGTCTGGAATCCGCTGATGTCGGCGGTGAAAGCAAAACTGCCGTTGCCCACGGTCAACGGCGTTTCCGGCGAAATGCCTGTCAGCACCGGATTGTGACGCCTCACCCATTGCCGATGATTCATAGGATTCCCCTCTCTATGGATCTTCTCTCTCAATTCTCTGCTCTCAGCAATTCCTTTTTACACTCATAAAACTGTTATATTTTCAAGAGTAAAAAACTCTATAGAAATCAAACAAGGGAGAACGCTGGGGCTGTCCGCCCCAGTTCCGCAGCCTCAATCATCGCAAGTCCGCTTCATGCGGACATTGCTTGTTTCGGCTGATCTCACCGCCGATGAGATTCCCGTCACAAGCGGTCATCGGCGGTTCGACCCCGACCAGGGGGATGATCCGCTAAATGGGTCCAGGGGGCGAAGTCCCCTGGTACGGGGTTTAGGGGCCGCACAGGCCCCTGTCTCGTTACCCTTCACAACAAGGTTATTATTGCTCGCCCAACTAAATCATGAATTATCTGCGGGCGATAAATCGGTCCATCCTGCGTCACTCAACCTTGAAATATCCTTCGGCCCTGGGCTGCCGCCCGGCCTCCGCTAAAAACAATCCACCGGATTGTTTT
>JAFWQM010000122.1 GCA_017509065.1 Clostridia bacterium | reverse complement strand
TGACGGCTGTCAATCCCCTGATAACGAAGACCTATGCCTCGGGGGACAGGGACGGGGCGTTCATGCTGGTGAACAAGGGGGCCAAGTTCGCGTTCCTCATCATCTGGGCCATAGCCCTTCCGGTGTTGTTCGAGGCAGATCTCCTGCTTGACATCTGGCTGGACAAGGTTCCGGCTTTTGCACCGCTGTTCGTGAAACTGTCCGTATTCGTGGCTCTGGTGGACCTGCTATGCGCCACGGTCGTGACGCTTGAACTGGCTACAGGGGAGATCAGGCGTTTCTATCTGGTAATAGGATCGCTCGCACTGCTGGTACTCCCCGTATCCTGGATACTTTTCGCCGCTGGATGTCCACCGGAGACCTCTTACTGGGTATTTCTGGGTGTCTATGTGTTCGTGCCGGAGCGAACCCTTCATTTCCGTGGAAGACCTGAAAATCCGGGGCAAGGTGTCCAGCGCCGTATGCGATCTTCTGCGGGAGCATGGATGCTTAAAGGATTTGGCTGAAACCAATCAGGTGACGCTGTTCCAGCTGTAAGGGGGGGAAACGTTGGGGCGTAATATTTATTGCGCACCACACGTTCTGTTCATGCGCCGGGAGCCAGCGGGATGCTGGCCCGGCGCGTTTTCGGTGTAATCATAATTTCATCGTCCTCGCTGCCGATCTTGCCGATGAAGCGGTAGTAGATATCGATCCGCATCACGGTTTCGCCGTCAATGACTTCTTTCTCATGCACGATCACCTTTTCGATCAGCGTGTGAAGAAGTTCTTCCGTAAGTTCGGTGATGTTCGTGTACTGCTCCACTAAGGAAGCAAATTCCTTTGCGTCACGGCTTTGCCGGGCATAGTTGGCAAGCAGGGATTGAATCTCATTGTACCTGTCTTTCAACTTCCTGGATTCGGCTTCGTAATCTGCAGACATGCTGGCAAAGCGTTCATCGGAGATGCGTCCGAACACATTGTCCTCGTACAGCCGTTTCAGCAGAATGTCGAGTTCGGAGATGCGCCGCTGGCACTGCTCCGCTTCTTTCGTATACGCTGCTTTCTCACCGATCCATTCCTTTTCGGAAAGCTGCATCAGATACGCAATGTACTTTTCCTTATCTTCTGCTGCAAGGCTTGCGTGACGCTGAATGTCCTCCAGAAGCACAGCATTAATTTGTTTCACAGAAATGTAGTGGGTGGAGCATTCCTTGCCTCCATAGTGTCGATGTTTGCCGCAGCAGTAGTGTCCACAGATTTTCCTGCCTGTGGCGGAGGAAAACTCCATGCGGCTGTTGCAGCCTCCGCAGAACATCAGGCCCCGGAGCTTGTTTTCTGGATTCGCAGTAGGCGCGGGGTGTTTGACCTGGACACGCTGCTGAACGGTATAGAAAGTAGCCTGATCCACAAGCGCTTCGTGAGTGCCGTCTACCGTGATCCAATCTTCCTCCGGCCTAGCTACAATGCGCTTATCCTTAAAAGATTTCGTCTGCGTTTTCTGCCAGATCAGCTTGCCCAGATACATCGGATTTTGAAGAATGTTGCGAACAGTACCTTTATCCCATTTATGCGGATATTTTGCCCGTTCTATGGTTTCGTATTTTCCATACGCTTCCATGAGAGTCGCCCTGGGCGTTGGAACCAGTTCCTTTTCCAGCTTCTTGGCGATGGCATAGCAGGTTTATCCTTCCAACGCCATTTGGAACATCCGCTTTACGACGGGAGCGTAGTCGCTTGGGATCAGGTGATGCCGGTCCATGGGGTCTTTGTAGTAGCCAAAGGGTGGATAGCTGCCGGTGTATTCCCCGTTCCGTGCCTTGGCCCGAAGCGCTGACCGGACTTTCCGGCTTGAGTCGCGCGCGTACCACTCGTTAGAGAATTTTCAATTAAGAAGGGTATTTGCTTCATTGAATATACCCTACGAATTTGTAGTGAATCCTGATTTCCTGCTCCTTCTGACCGTTCACGATTCTCTTTTCGCCCACTTCGATTTTATCAATCAGGCGAAGCAGCATTTCCCGGTCAAGGGCGTCAATCGTGCGGTATTGCCGGATCAGATCGGCCCATGCCTGCGCGTCATCCTGTACCGCTTGGGTGGTGTCCAACTGCTGTTCCAGTTCCTTCAACTGCGCTGCTTTCTCATTTCGCTCTGCCTGATACTTGTTCAGCAGTTCGACGCATACCGATTCGGGAATGAGTCCCTTCACCTTGTCCTCATAAGTGGCCGCAATCAGCTTTTCAAGCTCCGTCAAGCGCTTATTCAACGCCCTGGCGGTTTTCTTGTTGGCGGCAATCTCCTGGGAGGATTGGGCTTGCATCCGTTCAGTTAGCCGTTGCACTACGGCCTTTTCGTCAATGGACACCAGTTCCGCTTTGGTGCGGATGTCGGAAAGAACGATTTCCTTTAATGGCCGAAGGTAGATCGTGTGAGTAGTGCAAACTGTCTTGCCACTCCTGGAATAGCTGCCGCAGAGATAGGATTCATATTCGGCAATTGTACCATTCTTTCGGTGTTCAACCTCAGTTCGATGAATCAGCGCAAAACCACAGTCCAGACAGAAAAGCAATCCGGCGAACATATTGACGCCTCGGAACGGCTTAATGCGAGTGAAAGCTCCGCGCTGTTCGATCTGCTTGACCAATTCCCAATCCTCCAGGCTCACGAGGGGCTTATGGGTATTGAACACGCGAATCCAATCCTCTTTCGGCTTGCTGATCATCGAATGATCCTTATAGGATACCGTGCCAGTTTTGTTCTGCACCATGTTGCCAATGTAGGCTTCATTTCGCAGGAGCACCTTGACCGTCACATCATTCCACACGTGATTCTGGCGTTGGGGATTGGGCTTCCCGATGGCCTGATAGTAGTAATCCCTGGGCGGGATCACTTTCTCTTCGTTCAGAATATAATGGCCCCCATGTCAAGACCACCAGCAAAAAATAATTGGTGAACAGACGGCACGTTAGGTGGCGGCAAGCAGCCATGAAAAGTTCATCCGCGAAAGTCCCTTGACAATGGGCGCCCGGTGCGGTTAGGCTGTCC
>JAFWQM010000121.1 GCA_017509065.1 Clostridia bacterium | reverse complement strand
CTTCTGGCCCGGCGGATGAATCGCCGATGACCGCCTGTGGCGGGAATATCATCGGCGATGAAATCAGGCGAAACGAGCAATGTCCGCATGAAGCGGACTTGCGACGATTGAGCCTGCGGAGAACGCCGCCAGCCCGGATGCTTTGCATCCGGGGAAAGCCTGGGAAAATCCGGAGGGGAAAGTTTACTTTCCCTCTCGGATTTTTCCAAGCTTTCTTGGGCCAGAAGCCCTCAAACTTTCCGTAACCCCAGCGCGGCAGGCGGAGGCCGTTGATATTCCCAACAACGTTATTTCGCCGGTTGCGGGTCCAGGGTCCTCAGGACCCTGGTTGGGGTCTGGGGCGAACAGCCCCAGCGTAACCCAAAGTGAATTAAAGCGTCCAATATTTCATTAACTGAACAGTTGCCCGTAACCTTGTTTCCATGGGGCCGCCCGCTCGACGGCCCCCTTCTGCATCTATGCCGGAAACCCGGTGGAAAGGAAGCACAGTCATGCGCCTGCCAGATGAATTTCGGACCAGGCACCCCCTCCGTTTCAGGCCGGACGGCGGATACCGCATCCTGATGATGAGCGATTCACATCTGAAACCCGGCAAGGAAGAACGCACCCTCCGCGCCATGGAAACCCTGATCGACGGGACGAAACCGGACCTGGTGCTGCTGAACGGCGACAACGTATCCGCTTTTACCAGCCGGGCGGAGTTCGAGGCGCTGCTGGCTTTGCTTGTCGAGCCGATGGAAACGCGGCGCATCCCCTGGGCGCACGTGTTCGGCAACCACGACCAAACGCCCGAGGTGCCGAAGGATTACCAGGAAGCGGCCTACGAACGGTATCCCTATTGCGTATCCAAAGCGGGGCTGATTGACCTGCCCGGATGCGGCAATTACTTCCTGCCCGTCCTGGACGAAAACGATCAACCGGTCTTTGGCGTATGGGGCATTGATTCGCAGCAGGATTTCAAAAGCCAGACCGTACCCCTTACCTATCCCGGCGACCTGTACTGGGACGTGATGATGCCCAGCCCCATCGTTTCCTATTCGGATTACGACCTGATCCGGTTCGAGCAGGTGATGTGGTACTGGAATACCTCCGTGGCGTTGGAAAAGCTCTGCGGACATAAAATACCATCCCTCATGATGTTCCATATCCCCCTGATCGAATTCCACGGGATGTTGCTCAACGCCCACCGCACGCAGCTCCGGGGGGAATACAACGAACGGCTCAGCACCTCCGAAATCAATTCCGGCATCTTCGCCGCCGCGTTCCAGCGGGGCGACGTAAAGGCGATCTTCGCGGGTCATGACCACATCAACACCTTCGACGGCATTTACTGCGGCATCCGCATGGGGTTTGACGGCAGCATCGGCTATGAGGGCTATGGTGCCCGCGATAACGACCCCGGCCATGACCGGGAACGCCTGCGGGGCGGACGGCTCTTTGATATTTCCGTGGATGATCCCTGGAATATCCGCACGGAAATGGTGTTTGTGAAGGACTTTGAAGGGGTCTGATCCCATGTGGTGGACGAACCCAAGAAAAATGACCGCTTCGGGCGGGCTGACCGTGCTGGCCCTTGCGCTTGCGCTGCTGGCCCGCAAGCCCTGCTGCTGGCTGGCGGCCTTGACGATGGCGCTGAGTACTGTGGCCGATGGCGTGCTGGCCGGGTATCCAAAGCTGTTTTCGCCGGTTAAAAAGAGGCTGATCAAAGGCGGGCTGATCTTTCTTGCGGCCCATATCCTGTATATCGCCGCGCTGGTTCTGGCGTCCGGGCTGGATGCCGCGGCGCTCCTTCCGCGATTCCTGGGACCGTTTGCCTTGTTCGCGGCGATGACTGTTCTGCATGGAGCGGTCTTTTATTTCCGCGCCGTTTCCCGCCCGCCGTTGTGGTTTTTTGCCACGGCGTTTTTCTATCTGCTGACGGTCGCCGCGCACGCGGGGACTGCTGTCTCAGTGTTCGGACTGCTGGGCGGAGGACTCCTGCTCAATGTCGTTGGCGCCGTGCTGTTCTTCCTTTCGGACGCCATCCTGCTGGCCCATAAATACGGATTCGGCGAGGGAAAACGTGTTTCGGACCTCGTCTGGTTCACCTACGTTCCCGCGCAGCTTTGCCTGATCCTCGGGTTTTTCCTGGCTTGAAATGCCAGGTCTTTTTTATTTGCGAAAAACGTGTTTTTCATGTATAATATCCCCATAAAAGCACGGACGCGCGGATACGGAGGAATCAGTCATGAGCGGCAAACGGCGGGTGAATCTGGCCAGTATCTGGATCATTGTTATTTTCACCGTCATCGCTGTGACGCTGGTGGCGATTTTTGTATTGGTTTATTCTTCCATTGTGAATCGGGAAATCAACAGCACCCTGCGCGGGGAAGCCACAGTGCTTTCGGATAACGCGGATTATCAGATCATGGAGCCCATCAGGAGCGAGCCCGCCCGCCGTCTGACGGCGAAGAACGGCCTGACGGACATGGCGCAGGCTGTCTGCCGGGAGGAAAAAGCGGACAGCCTCAAAATACAGACGCTCTCCAACTGGTGCGCGGCGGTATGCGCCGCCATTCCGTCGTGCGACCGGCTGGGACTGTATTTCCCCGAAACCCGGATGGTCACGGGTTCCGACGGCGTGCATTTTCTGGACGATAAGAAATACACCGTGAACGCGAACAAATACGCTTTCCTGACGGAGATAGAAACGGAAAGTACGTCGTGGCTGCGAAAAGCCTTTTCGGAAAACGGCGAGGACGTGCTTTATATCGTGTATGTGCGCCCATTGCCCGGCGTTTTTCCGGACAGCAAAACTCCCATGATCGTATCGGCGGTAAAGGAAGAAAACCTGCACGCGCTGCTTCGCAATTCCCTGCGCACGCTGGGCGAGGAGGATTCGATTTTCCTGTCCGACATCCAGGGCGTGATCTGGAGCGCGGAGGATGATTCCTTGGTCGGCACAAGCCTGCCCATCGCCGAGCCCATGAGCCAGGCCTGTCGGCTGCAGAACGGGCAGGATGTGCTGCTGGCCGAAAGCACCAGCGCTGTCAGCGGCTTCATTTACGTGCTGGCCCGCCCCAATCCCGGGTGGCTGCGGAACTACAGCAGCACGTTTTCTCTGTGGGTGCTGCTTTGCCTGGCGCTGCTTGGCGCGGGCATGATCGCCGTGCTGTGGGTTCTGATGGCCCATTATTCGCGGCCTATGCGAAGGCTCATGCGCCGCTTTCCTCTTCCCGGAAACACCGAAAGCGGCGGAAGCCTCGTGGCCTCTCCGAGCGAGCATTTTTCCCGCATCGAAATGGCGCTTCAGGACATGAGCGAAATGAAAGACCAGCAGGCGCGTTTTTTGCAGCAGAGCCGAGCGGTGCTCCGTTCCGCATGGCTCAATTGCCTGGTGGCCGGCGAGGCGCACTATACTGGCCCCATGCCCCAGCTGGACATTGCTTTTCCCTATCCGTATTTTCAGGCGGTGATGCTTTCCCCCGTGCCGGATCAGGAGACGGAAGAACTAATCCTGGGATGCTTCCCCGAAGGGTTTGAAACCGCTGCCTTCACCAGTCGGGAAAAGGAACGGGTCTATCTGGTCAACCACGCCCAGGGCCCGGACGCCGTGCCGGACATCCTGCGAAAAGCGGGGGAAATGCTGGATGAACGGGGCGTCCCGCTGGTGTTCGGCGTGGGGGTTTTTGTGGACGCGGAAAGCCGCGTGCAGGTCAGCTTCCGCTGTGCCCGCCGCGCGCTGTCGGGCCGGTATTTCGGCGACAGCAGCCGCGTGTGCGTGTTTGAGCCCAAAGAAAGCCCCAAGGGCGAGGAGGCTATGTCCCGGCTGATTTCGCGGCTCTATTCGCTCACCTCCCTGATCCATCGCCAAGCCGCGGATGAGGTGAACGAAGAAATCGACGGGATCGTGGCGCAGCTAAAGGAGCGGACGCCCTACCTGAATATGATGCGCAGCGTCATGCTGACCGCCGCCATGTTCCTGTGCAAGATGGTATACGATATGAAGGGCAAGCCGGAAGAGGTGTTCGGCGAAGATTTGATGAACACGTATTACCATATTGAGGATATCAACCAGTTTTCCGCGCGCCTCAAAGAAGACAGCATGACGCTTATCGCTTACCTGTCCCGGGAAAGCAGCGAAAGCAACCGGAGCATCGTACAGTACGCCATCCTGCATATCCGCAACGCTCCGCCGGCCGAACTGTCCATCCAGTCCATCGCGGACGCGCTGAGCATCAGTACCGGACACTTAAGCCGCGTGTTCCACCAGGAAACGGGGAAAAAACTGGTGGACTACCTGCTGGAGGTACGCATGGAACACGCAGCGCGCCTGATAAGAGAGAACGAGCTGACAAACGAGCAAATCTGCGAAACCATCGGCTACAGCCGGTTACAGTATTTTTCCGCCAAGTTCAGGGAGTTTTACGGCGTTTCCCTGAACGAATACCGGCGCAGGAGCCAATCGGAACAGGAAGCGCAGGCGGATCAGGCGCCAATAACCAAGCGGAGGGCAGACGCATGAAGGACCGAATACAATTCCTGGAGCCGGGCGATTATTCATTCTCCGGCGTCTGTCAGGAGTACCTGGATTTCACGCTGACCCATCAGTTGCTCTCGCCGGAAACCTGGGCGGATTTCGTGCGCGTGTTCACCGAAGACTCCGATGATGCGGACAAAGGCTGGCGGTGTGAATACTGGGGCAAAATGATGCGCGGCGCGTGCATGTGCTATCGGGCGACGGGCAGCGAAACGCTGTACCGGATACTTCGGGACACGGTGAAAAACCTGCTTCAGGCACAGCGACCGGACGGGCGCTTTTCCACTTATTCCGCCGCTTGCCAGCTGACCGGATGGGATCTGTGGGGAAGAAAATATGTGATAACCGGCTTGCTGCACTTTCTGGAAATCTGCCCGGAGGAAGCGCTTCGCGGGTCGATCACGTCCGCGCTGATCTCTCACGCCGACGCGATCCTGGATCGGGTGGGCCCGGGCAAGGCGGAGATCACGGAAACCTCCGATTACTGGGGCGGTGTGAATTCCTGCTCCATTCTGGAGCCGTTCGTGGCTTTGTACGGGTTGACGCGGGAGACGCGCTATCTGAAATTCGCCGAGTATATCCTGTCTACCGGCGGGTGCCGCGACGGGAACCTCATTAAGCTGGCTCTTGAAAACAGTGTTCCGCCCTATCAATATCCGGAGGTCAAGGCGTATGAAACCATGTCCTTCTTTGAAGGCGTGCTGGCATACTATCAGGTTACAGGCAAGGAGGAATACCTCACGGCTGTGATGAACTTTGCCGACGCCGTGGCCAAAACGGACCTGACCATCATCGGCTGCTGCGGCTGCACCCATGAGCTTTTTGACCATTCTTCTGTACGTCAGGCGGAACCTTCTTCCAACATCATGCAGGAAACCTGCGTGTCCGTCACCTGGATGCGGCTTTGCCTAAGACTTCTTCTGGTGACGGGTGACAGCCGCTATTATGGATTCATCGAACGCACAGGCTACAACGCGCTTTACGGTGCGGTGAACCTGTACGGCCTGCCGCAGTATGACCGGCAGAGCAAAGCGTATTTGCCCGCCCTGCCCTTTGACAGCTACAGCCCGCTGACGGACAGCCGCCGGGGCGTGGGCATCGGAGGACTGAAACGCTTCTCCTTCGGCGGGTTTTACGGCTGCTGCGCCTGCATCGCTTCGGCGGGCATCGCGCTGCTGCCGCTGTCCGCTGTTTTGCAGGCGCGGGACGGCGTCCTGATCAACGGCCTGTTTTCCGGGGAAGCGGTTTTCAAGACGGCGGAGGGGAAAAAGGTTCGCCTGTCCGCCGAATCCGCCTATCCCGCGGAAGGCCGGATGCGGCTCGTGATCGAGCCGGAAGACGGGTGCGTGGAATGCTCGCTGTATCTGCGAGACCCGGTTGAAATGCGGGATAAAACCATCCTGGTCAACGGGTGCGAAATAGAGCTGTCAGGCGCGGAGGGAGGTTATCTCCGCCTGTCCCGAGAATTTGCCGCCGGGGACGTGGTGGAGATTCGCGGAACCATCCCATTGACCCGGGAAGCATCAGGTGGCAGCGTGGCGTTCCGTTACGGCCCCATCGTGCTGGCCCGGGACGAAAACAAGGAGCCTGATTTTTTCTGTCAGGCTCCTCAAACAGATGAAACGCTGTCCTATGATATGCTCCCGCCGCAGCAGGGCGAAATGGTTCGGCTGCTGCTGCGTCAAAAGCCGGGTATGACGCCTTTGCTGCTGACGGATTACGCCTCCTGTGGCAAACGCTGGAATCAGATCAAATGCAGGGTCACGGTCTGGATGCGGAATCAGCCGCTTTGATCCACATCAGCCGCGCCTGGCGAGGCCCGGAAAACCGAAGCGTGATCCCCTGCCGGCCAGCGTCCAGTGTTTCGCCCGTATCCTCATCCCTGAGGGTAAACCGTTCGTTCTCCCCCGCGAACGGCAGGGGCAGGGACAATGTTTCCTCCCGGCATTTTTCCTGGCGGAACGCAAGCAGGACGCCCTCGAATATATCCGGGTCAAAAAACGCATACGCGGTAAAACCGGTGGTTTCCTCCGCCGTGTGCCATGGCGTGAGCACATAAAAATCCTTGAGCAGATAGAGACTGACCCGCTTCCATTCGCTGAGCCCCCAGCGAAGCAGGGAAAAATCCTGATTGGGATCATACACGAATTGGGAATCCACGTTCAAAATCGGCAGGTAGGACGCCCGCCATACATATTCATCCAATACGCCGGTCGGCGAGAGCTGATCCGGCTTTTCTTTGTTATTGGCGCCGCACATGGGCACCCAGCGGTTGAAAGCGGTGGTCATGGAAAGGCGAAGGGCTGTTGAAGTGCGGTCTGCGTCGCTGCGGAGCAGAGGCACGCCGCGCCGCAGAGATTCAAGATCGTTCCTGCCGCCTCCGCTGGCGCAGGAATCCACAAAGGCGCACCCGCCGTAGGACCTGGTGCAGGCGATGATTTCATCCCACATGCGGTAGTGCGCATCGATTTGCCTGCATTCCGTGATGCCGCGGCGGTCTTCGCCTGCCAGACCGTCCAAGTATCGCCAGAGAACGGCGGGGTCGCTGTTGTTGTCCTCTCGGTACATTTCCACCTTGTTTTCCATCAGGGTTTTCTTGATGCGGTCCACAGTCCACTGAAAGCAGGCCGGGTTCCCGATATTGTTGGCGATCTGCCGGATACCGGGCATGCGGATGGCCCATTTCTCGTCATATCCCCAGCTTTTCGCCAATGCTTCCGGGTCGGTCACGCGCTCCGGCTCAAACCACATGATGGTTTTCATTCCGTGGACGCGGGCAAAGTCGGTGGATTCCAGGAAGGTTTTTCCCGGCCATTTGGCGCTGTCCAGCGTCCAGGTGCCCACCGTACCCCACCAGTCCTTTTGGGGACTGTGGCCGTCTGGCGCGGTGTACCAGCCCGCGTCGAACCAGCGGTAATCCGTCTGTACGCCTTCCGCGATCATTTTTTCCAGGGTCGGCCGCCAGGTGGTGTGATCCTCCGAAATGCTGCCGTCTGAATTGGGGCGTCCCGTGTCGCTGGCGAGACAGCAGGTGGAAAAGGGGGAGAGGGGAGCACCGCTGCCGTCCATGGGGGACAGATTGCAGTGGACGAACCAACTGCGCCAGAAGTTTGTCGCGTAGTCTTCATTCCGTACCTGATAAGGCGCGCGGACGAACAGCGCCGTTCGGATTCTTTCCCCGGGTCTGAGCTTCGCGCGCAGATTGTTGACCGAGCGGGCCCGGTATTCCGTAACGCCCTCCGCTTCGTTATACCGAAAATCCGCCCGCCACGTGCCTGCCCAGCCGATAGCCAGCATCACGCCGCCATCGCCGTATTCCAGATTGAAATACGGAAAGTAAACGTGGGTGGCCCGCCCGCTGTTGGATTCAAAGTAACGGGGCTGCGCGCCTACGTCCAGGGCGTAAGGCCGGTAGGCATTCACGTGATCGCCCAATATGCCTTTGAGCGTGGGATATTTCCCCGGAAAGGTGAGAACGGTTTCCGCTTCGGATATCACGCCCGTATCTTCCATGCCCCGGTTTTCAAACCATACGGTCCATTCCGTGACGCCAAAATCAAAATAGTGGGTACAGCGCAGCGTCACGTACAGGTTTTCGTCTTTTCGAAAGCAGAGTTCCGCGGTTTCCTTGTCGTCATATCGTTCCCTGTTTATGCCGGAAGAGAGAATCTCGTCTTTGGAAAAGCCCCGGACGGGTTCGCCGTCGTAGAAAAAACGAAAGGGAAAGCGGGCGGGATCCCGCAGAATGCCGTCAAACCAGGCGTCTGCCCCAGGATTCTGATAGGAAACATTCAAGAAGGTCCAGCTCCTTTTTATAGCTTTATCCAACTCCCGCAGCTTTCAGGATGGTATTCGGCTGCTGTTTGTTAATACTATGCGCTTATCCATTCAGGGGATGGGCTTTACCAAAGTCTCAATCCATTCTGCCAACGGAATGTTTTCTTCCATCATTTCCAGAAACTTTTCCCGCTTCGTCGTCCGTTTCCGGCCGCTGTATTCTACATCTGCGAATATCTGCTGCTGTTTCATCCTTTGCTCACACCTGCTTTCAACCCTCTTCTTTTGCTTCTATTTTACCACATTTCCTCTTTCTTGTCGATTAAATCAGTGTTTCCTTAAGGATATTCCGCAAACTCAAAACCATTGGAGAGCAGCTTATCGGCAGCCTGACAGAACTTCTCCTCAAATCTAACAGCAGTGGTTCCAGTTGCCATTACAGAATTTCTCTATCTTGTTTTCATTATTGAGATGGGCGTCATGCTTCAGTTTTCCGAACCCTTCTTATATCAACAATCTTTTGTGCATCGTCCGGGATTAGGCAGTTGTTATCCTGGCGGATGGCGCCCTCGATTCTACCTTAGCTGAAAAGAATGGTGACGCGCCTTTTGTTGATTCTACACCGCTCCGCCATTTGAATGGTCGTGAAGTAGGAGAACGGGGTTTTCATAATTATGAAACAATGTTATGGGATTTGGATCATGTTTCACGATCAGCATGGCAATCTCCGATCTGACAAAGCCCGCTTCATCCGACATTAGACAATGATACTGGATGTAGAATATTACCATAAAAAGGTTGCTTGCATCAAGTCATATATTATTACAATTGTGTTACGTAAAATCTCAAAAGAGTTTAAAAAAGTAAAATAGATCAGAGTCTAAAATATCAATAATTCTGTTTTTCCGTATTGACAACAGGCTTTCAAAGTGCTATAATGCTTTTCGTTGTCAGGGCAATTCAAGCACGCTTGCGGGCAAAAATTCAAGCACGCAGCGAGCAGAGAGCCTTGATATTATGCGGTTTACATCTGGGTGTAGCGCAGCTTGGTAGCGTGCTTGAATGGGGTTCAAGAGGCCGAGAGTTCAAATCTCTCCACCCAGACCAACAAAAAAGTCCGAAAAATAAGGGTTTTCGGGCTTTTTTCTTTGCCTAAAATGCCCGATTACCCTTTATTTTACCCTTTATAGCATTTTTTTAACCGTTTTTAGAGGTTAGCCCTGCATGAACGATTCCATATTCAGACTTTCTTTTTGTTCCTGTGTGTTGTCTGTTTTGGCTCATGCCGTCGTCAGCCCACGGACTTTTACCGTGGGGACAGACAGCCCGCGCTTTTTGTACGACGCGGGCAAGTCTACACAAAACAGACAAGCGGAGACTGATTCCTAAATCTAAACAGAGATAGGCTGATTCCGTCACCAATCGCAGGACATAAAGGCACTCGCATTGACATAATTCCCACCAGGCCATAAACCCAGCTTTTCCGCGGCGTTTTCCAGCCCATCCAGACAGATGGGGAACCCTAGGCCATGCCGCAAGCCATGAATAACGACCCCTGAGAAGATGACCTTGCGGGAAGAATGGGAAAGGGGAACCTGAATTGATTCCTGTTGCTGAGAACTATGAAATAAAGCCTTTGACAGAGGAAGAGGAAACCATCATTGAAGAAAAGATCATGGAATATGCCAATGCCATAGCGCCTTCTTTTCCCTACACCGAGGAGGAACAGATGGTCTTCAAGACAGAGGACGAGGGAAGGAAGGCCATCGGCGGGTGCGTTGTCAACGTTCATGAATGGGGCAGGGCGGTGCTTGCCCAGCTGTGGGTGGACGAACGGGTACCGCCGTCAAGGTCTCGGTTCCATGCTGATCCGTGCCGCCGAAAATGCGGCAAGGGAGAAGAACTGCTATTATCTGTGCTTCGGTAAATGAAAGCATTGTCCTGTGCCTGATCTTTACGCTGATGGTATATTTCATATCCCGTGAACCGATCAAGACGCTCTAACAGGCAACCTGAAAGAAAGGCAAGGACACACCTTAGGGAACGGAGTTGATAGGCGCTTCTTTCTGTTTATGATTCTGGACTTGTGAATCAAGTCTCTCAACAAAAATTTTCTCTCCCCCCTTTACAAACAGTAAATTATATGATATTATATTTAATGTTTGAGGGGCATTAGCGCAGTTGGTAGCGCACAACACTGGCAGTGTTGGGGTCAGGAGTTCGAGTCTCCTATGCTCCATTAGGCGGAAATCCTTGATTTGCAAGGATTTCCGCTCTTTTTTTGCCCTTTAGTATCATCGTTAGTACCATTATTGAATTTCAGGCAGCTTTCGATTCGGTGCCAAAACCAGCTCGAAGACTGTATTTTTATGTTCCTTCTAATCAGTATTGGCAAATCAGCTGCTCCAGTTTGTCAGCGGCCTGCTGTCTCATGTCCTCGTTACAGTGGCCGTACACATCCAGGGTTAAAGCAACCGTACCATGATTCATTACTGTCGTCTACTGTCGCAAATTCGATTGTCCTTGACACGGGGGAGCACTTTACTCGAATCCGGCCACCATCAGGTCTACTGCTGGCCGCTGCTTCCAGCGCGAAGAGCTGCCCTGTATGGTCTGTTTCACAAATCGGGTCCGCAACATGGGCTTGATGCTGCTCTCCTCTAATTTCATTAAATGTTATCGCTTGGCAAAATCAGGACGGCAATTCATTCTCCGTCCTGATTCATTTCTTTTCCCTCTGATTTCTAAGCAGCTACTGCCACGCGGATTAGAGTGTGTTTCTAAAAGCATACCCACCCGAATTATGCAAGAAGTATACGGATACAGGCCAAATGGACAAAAGCCAAGAAGCGGTCAGCACGTTTGTCATAGCGGGTAGCTACGCGGCGGAATTCCTTCAGCTTCAAGAAAAACGTCTCCACCAAATGTCGTTCCTTGTAAAGCCACCAATCTACGAACCAGGGATCGGATTCATTGCTCTTGGGAGGGATGCAGAAATCAGCGCCGATATTGGCGATAAACTCCCGCAGTTCCCATTTCCCGTAGGCTTTGTCGGCTAAAACAGCCATTCCGGGACGCAATTTGACCGCTTCCAGCATCTCCTGTGCGACCTTTACGTCATGCACGTTCCCAGCAGAAAGCTGGACATGAATCGGGTTGCCAAGAGCATCCACGACAGCATGAATCTTGGTGCTTCTGCCGCCCCGACTGACCCCGATGCACTGATTCTTCTGGGCAGGATTTTCTTCCGCCTTTTGGCTATCATCCTCCCCCTCTCTCGGCACCCGCGCTTGCCTTGTGTGCCTTGATATAGGTACTATCTATACTGATGTCTTCCAGATCGGCATCTTCCCCTAATT
>JAFWQM010000120.1 GCA_017509065.1 Clostridia bacterium | reverse complement strand
GCAGGGGGATCTCTGGGGCTGTCCCCCCCAGACCCCGACCAGGGCGGTGACCGCCCGGGACCCGCAACTGGCGGAGTTTGTCTGTTTATCCCAACTACGTAATTTCGCCAGTTGTGGGTCCAGGGCGGTCACCGCCCTGGTTGGGGTCTGGGGCGAACAGCCCCAGCGTTTCCTTCTTGCTGGATTGAAAATACACCCTTAAGGACATAGATGCTAAGAGTTAAAAGGATCAAATGCATCAAGAAATCAAAGCTGATCCGGTCAATCCACGTTTTCGCTGGCCCGCATGGCCTGGATGGTTTTGTCGATCAGGGTATCCAGATCCCAGCCCAGCATTTCGGCGCCGCGCTCGATCACGCCGCGGTCGCATCCGGCGGCGAAGCGTTTGTCCTTGAACTTCTTTTTTACGGATTTCACTTCCAGGTCGTCCACCGATTTGGAGGGCCGCATCACCGCCGCGGCCCCGATCAGGCCGGTCAGTTCATCCACGGCGAACAGCACCTTTTCCATTTCCAGCTCGGGCTTCACGTCCACGGTGAGGCCCCAGCCGTGGCTGGCGGTGGCGTGGATGACGCGCTCGTCCAGGCCCTTTTCCCGCATGATTTCCTGGCTCTTGATGCAGTGCTGATCGGGATACTGTTCAAAATCGAGATCGTGCAGGATGCCCACGGTTTCCCAGAATTCCTTTTCCTCGCCGTAGCCCAGCTGTTCCGCGAACCAGCGCATGCAGTCGCCCACGATGCGGGCGTGCTTCAAATGAAATTCTCCCTGGTTGTATTCCTGCAATAATTTATACGCTTCTTCGGGTGTGGGAATCATGTTTTTCCTCCTGTCACTGACGCTGGACCGCGAAGCACTCCGGCGCGCCCGGCCCGGCGTTCAAAAATTTGTGCCATAACACATTGTATTGCTGCGGCGGCAGCGCGGCGAGCATGTCCTTTAGCGCCTGCCGCTCGCGGTCGCCCTCGGCATGGCCGGGGTAAGCGCAGATGACCAGCACACCGAGCGGTTTCAGCAGCGTCAGCGCGCTTTCCACGGCACACCGTGTCGTCTCCCAGCGGGTGGTGACGCTGTGGTCGCCACCGGGAAGCCAGCCCAGATTGAACACCACCGCGGCTACAGGCTCCTGCACCTGCTCTGCCATGCGCTCATGGCCAAGGCAGAACAGCTTCGCGCGGGCGATCACACCGGCGTCTGTCAGGCGCTTCCGCGTGTTTTCCACCGCCTGCGGCTGCACGTCAAAGGCGTACACCTTTCCCTGCTCCCCAACCAGTTCACAGAGAAACAGGGTGTCGTGGCCATTGCCCATGGTGGCGTCCACCGCCGTATCACCCGGTTCAACGGCGCGGCGCAGAATATCCGCCGCCAGGTAGCGGGCGGATCTCAGTTCATACCTCATCGCGTTTTACTCCGGATCAATCGGGCAGGTAAAGCCGATGCGGAAGGATTCAAACGGTTCCATGCGGCATCCCGCCTTTCTTTTCAGCGTTCTTTGTGCTCACAGCATAGCACAAAACCGCCCGCTCGGCAAGCGGAAAATGCCAATAAAATACCCCCCGAAAAGGGGGGCTTGAAAAATGCAGAAAATGATATCTTATCAGGCTTCCGGCACCAGCAGGCCCAGATTGCCGTCCTTGCGCAAATAAAGCACATTGGTGCGCTCGGTTTCGATATTCACGAAGACGAAGAAGGTGTGGCCCAGCAATTCCATCTGCAGGATGGCATCCTCCACGGCCATGGGGCGCACGGGGAATTCCTTGGTGCGCACGATCTTGCGGTCGGAGGGGCCGTAAGCGGAGATATCTTCGATGAATTCGGGGGTCTCTTCTTCGTAGGCGTCCTCACGAAGGCGCTTTTCCAGCTTGGTGCGATGGCGCAGGATCTGGCGTTCCAGCTTGGCCAGGGCGCTGTCGATGGACATAAACAGGTTATCCTTGCTGGAGGATTCCGCGCGCAGGGTCACATCCTTCATGGGAACGGTGATTTCGCAAATGCGCTCGTCCCTCTCCTTGCGCAGCCGCACAAACATTTCCGTATCTGGCTTCAAATACCGCTCCATGGTGGCGGTTTTTTTGAAGATCCGGTTGCTGATGCCCGGGGTGACGATCATGTTTTTCGCGGTGATGTTGGTCTTCATACAGGAACAACTCCTCTCTCGTTATATGGCCGGAACCCTCCGGCTTTTTTTCTTATCCTCTGTTTCTGCTTTATAATATTCGACGGAAAATGGAAAATTCCTGCCGAAAAAAACATGGTTTCATGAAGTTTTTTCATCGGCCATGATTGATTTGACTGATTGCGAGGCTCATCACTCACGCAAACTGCAGGGTTAGTTTACCATTTTCTATCATCATTTTTCACGGAATTCAGCTTTCAGTGCCCGTATCCTCCACGATGCGCAGATCGATATGCAAATCTTTCAGGCGTTGGCGGTATACGGGGGGAATGCGGCTGTCGGTAATCACGGTCTGGAATTTCTCCAGCCCGGCGTAGATCAGCAGGCTGGTTGTACCGAACTTGGAACCCGCCACCAGCAGCACCACGCGCTCGGCGTGGGCAACGGCGGCCTTTTTGATAGAGTATTCCAGCGGACTGGAATTGGCCACGCCTGTCAGGGACGCGCCGGTTGCCGCCATGAACGCGATGTTGGTGTTCATATGGCTGAGGTATTCGGCGGAGTCCTCGCCGGTAATGGACAGGGTTTTCCGGTGTACCTCGCCGGGCAGCATAATCACCCGGATGTTCTCATATTCCAGCGCCTTCATCATTACCTGGATATTGTTGGTAATCACGGTCACGTGCATGTCCTTGATCGCTTCGATGATCTGCACGGTGGTGGTGCCGGAGTCGATGAACACAATGTCCCCATCCTTCACCAGCTTTGCGGCTTCAAAGCAAATGGCGCGCTTAGCGCCGCCGGGCTTGGGGTAGGCCGCCTGCACGGGATCCTGAACGGTGGAGCGCACGCCACCGTATACCTTCTGGACGCTGCCCGTCTTCAAAAGCTCCGCCACATCCCGCCGCACGGTGTTCATGGACACGTTGAAACCGGTTCGCAGTTCTTCCATCGTCGCCGAACCGTGACGCCGGATGTAGGCTTCCATATCCGTCAAACGCTTGGTTTTCATGGCAGTTCCCTTCATAATCCGTCAGGAGTTCGTAATAATTCATTTTACTGCGCCTTCGCTCCTGATGCCTTATCCATTTATTCCTGTCCGACCTCTTTGACAATCTGGTAATACTTGCGCCCGATATCGCCGCCGAAAACGACGCGCATTTTGTTGTATACGGTCCGCAGGTTGTTGTTTTCATTCAGGATCTGGATGATCTGCCGCGCGGCGTCCTCCGGGATACCCGCGTCGACCAGCTTGCCCGCGAACGCTTCGATGGCCTGCGCCTGCTCGTCGGGCTGTTCTTCCGGCTCTGCGCCGGCGGGTTCTTCTTTCTGTTCGGGAAGCGGTTCGGCAGGCTCCTGCTCAGTCTCGCCGATCTCCGGCAATTCATCCGCTTCGGCAGGCGTTTCCTCGGGTTCCGCAGGCGTTTCAGAAGGCGCGGGCGCGTTCGGCTTCAGGGAAATGAAGCTGCCTCCTTCGCCTTCTTCAAAAGCGAAGGTGTCGCCGTACAGACGCATCAGATAGTTGTGCGCGTTCCGCTTGGAGCGCTGCTGATCCACCCGGTATTCCGGCAGGCCGTTCAGCGCGGGCAGCAGGACAGACACGGCCATCCTGCCGTTGTTCGCTTCCAGCTGTTCTTTGATGAAAGCCGTGATGATGGACATGCGGCCCGTGTGCGTGGGCGCCACGGGTTTCGTAACGGTTTTCTTTTTGGACGGATTGGCGGCCGCAGGCGCTTCCTGCTTCTGAACGGCAGCCTTTGCCGCGGGCTGCGAACGCGTGGGCTGCTGCTGAACCGGAGCGGGCCGGAACACGGGAGCCTGCAGCACAATAAACGAAGAGCAGGCCGTGCGCCACAGCGGGTTGGCCTTCTCGGTACCCATGCCGACGATCTCAATTCCCGCGCTGCGCAGGCGCACGGAGAGCGCGGAAAAATCGCTGTCGCTGGATACGATGACCACCGTGTCGATATTCCCGGCCACCAGCAGATCCATCGCACCGATCACCAGCGCTATATCGGACGTGTTTTTTCCCTTTGACGCTTTGATGGTCAGGTTGGCGTGGAGCGCGTATTTCAGCACCGGCTCTACCCAGGCGGTCAGCGCGGCGGCCGCGCCATAGATTTCTTTGACAGTAATGGTTCCCAAAGAGGATGCGTGGGTGAAAATCTGATCAGCGTGGATGGGCAGCACGTTTTCCGCGTCGATCAGGATGGCAAGATTTGGCATGGATGATTGCTCGCTTTCTGTTATTTGTTTTTCCTGCGGCCGGAACCTCCACTGCTCTCACAGGGCTCCCGCTGCGCGGCGTTTTTTCCTGAAAACGATTATATTATACCAAATCTGCCCAGGAGTTATCAATAGCTTTGAGCGAATTCATTCATCAACAAAATTCTGCAAATGTATTTCCTTGAAATCCTTTCATGTTTTTCGTCCGGCGTACACTTTTGCCTTCGGCTGTATCCTTCCCGCTGCCGGGCGTATTCGGTTCTTTCGCCCTTTAGAAACGCGCGCTGCCGGGCGCACTTCCAAAAAACGGCAGCCGACACTGTTCAAGGGCCGACTGCCATCTTAGATATTTAAAAACTCATTCTTAGCGGGAGCAACCGGTGTTGATGCTCGAAAACCGGTTCTATCATCTCTTGAACAGTTGATAGTCGCTGTTTACGGGATAACGCTGCACTGTTTGATAAAAAGGCTCGCCATACTCATCATAAAACACATGAGAATCTCCGACGGCACTGATATAGCTGTACAGCTCCTCCAGCACGAGGATCCCGTCGCTGTTGCCATACCTGGTATCGGCAGGGATAGAGCCGCTGGTCCCCACGCCTTCTGTCAGCCATTTGGTAAAGTAGTTATATGGCCCATCTTCAGTGCCCCAACTAAACTGCTGCAGCGCGGAGGCCGTCAAAACATAGAACTTATTGTTAATACGCAACTCGCCAGTTTTGGAGTCCTTGTTCATAATTCCTGAATCTATACCGGCAAATGCGTCGATCAGCTGTCCGCAGAATTGCGTATCCGTCATAGGAGAGGAACCTCTTCTGTTGCCGTCATATATAGCTGCGCCGGAGCCGCAGGATTCCACGATAACGATAATCTTTCCGGGAACCGCATTCAACCAGTTAGCCAGATCCTGGAACAAAATCCAATCTTCATCAGAAGTTGACAGCGCGCCTGCGTCAACGGAACCGGCTCCGTTGGAAACATCTCCGTGCGTCGCAATGAAGAACAGGGAAACATCCTGGCTTGTAGCTCCGCTGAAAGCGCTTGCGATGGCGTTTTTCACCTGAGTGGGCGTATAATCCCTGCCGGTCGTGATAGAATATCTGTTCCCGGTCGGACCTCTCACGCTGCGAAGCATTGCGGACATGAGCTCCACGTCGCCCTGGTTGCGGTTGCAGATCGGGTCGAAATTTACCTCACTGATCAGCAGGGCCCGGTATTGAACCGTATCCGAGGTGACAGAAAGGCGTGCCGGATCGCTGTATACCGTCATACCGTCATTGCCCGTCACCGCGCAGCGGAAATATGCCCCGTCATGAGACGTCAAAGCGGTGAAACTGAGAGTGTTGGTTTTGCAGCCGCTCAGCGTTGTATTCTCCCAGGTATTTCCACCGTTCAGCATTATCTGCCACTTATACTGCAGTTCGTGGCCTGTGGCCGTCACCTTGAAAGTCGCGGTCTTGTTCGGCGCCACGGTCAAATCGACCGGTTGAGAAGTAATCTGTGCGTCAGGATTATCTGTGCTCATCATGAGGTTAATCGTTCCGGTCGTTTCGGCGCTGTAATACCGTACCTCAAATATATATCTGGTGTTGGCGGTCAGCGTATGGGTGAGGCTAAAGTTCCGGCCCCCCTCACCGCTGTCATCATCTTCAGCGATAGCATTGAAAGACGCGTCATAGAGGGTAACTCGGGTATCATCGGAGCCCGAAGAACTCAGCGTATAATCCTTTGTTGCGAGAGGGACAAAGTAGAAATACCTTGAATCCCCGCCCCTGCGGATCTGCGCAACGCTTTCGCCGCATTGTAAGGGTTCCATAACGGAAAGCAATGCCGCTTCACTGAAGACCTGGATACCGTCGTTGCCGGTCACGGCGCATCGGAACTGCGCGTCATCATATTTCGAGGAAACCTGGAAACTGAGGACGTTGGTGTTCCATCCGTTCAATGTAACGTTATGCCAGTAGTTATCACTGAAAAGCATCATTTGCCACTGATATTTCAGGGTATGCCCGGAAGCTTCGACCTCGAAAGACGCAGTTTCATTCAGCATTACTGGCTGGTTTTCAGGATGGGAGGTGATGCTCGCGTCAGCTGCGACACTCAGCAGCAGACTGACCTCTCCCTCTTCGGAGGAATAACAAAATTTTACCTTGTAAAAATATTTTCGACCGGCTTCCAATTCGTAAACAAGCATGAAATTACGGCCCTCTCCGCCGTCATCATCGGAGGCCAGCTCAGTGCCGCCAGCGTCATAGAGAGAGCATTTGGTATCCTTTGAGTCGGTGGATTCTAAGGTATATTCCCCTGTCCGGTTCGGAACGAAACAGAGAGTGATCGTTTCTCCTGCGCCGATCACTGCCGTCGATTCACCCAGACAGATAGGGGTAACCTGACTGGAATCCCCACTCAGGGTAATGACGGCGCTGTCCTCCGCAAAAAGCATCAGCCCGGCATAATAGCTCTCCGCGGGGATCACTGTTTGGGAATCAGAACCCGAAGCATGGAACGAACCGCTATCGAGGGTCTGAATGCTGTTCGTTACTTCCGTCCTGCCGTAATTGATCACGGTGCCCTTGACGATCAGGCTGCTCCCCTGAAGAGAGCCGGTGATGGTAAGCGTCACGCCTTCGTCAATGATCAGCGTGGCGTTGGAAAAGGTGAGCGTTCCGGATACGGCAGTGTCCTTTGTCAAGTGCACGGTTCCCCGGCCATTCAGGTTATTGGCAAATGAAGCAGGGTTCTCGATGTGAAAGACAGGTGTTGTTCCGGAAAAGGCAGAATTGGAAATACTTGTCACAGAAGCGGGAATGTACACATCAGTGATCGAAGTAGCATTCATGAATGCTTCGGCCTCAATGCTGGTCACAGCGGAAGGAATGACAAGCGTGCCTGCAAAAGCCGTCACACAGAGGGAGGACAGCAAGGCAAGCACCAGCAGGCAGATAAGTATGGATTTGACAGTGTTGCGCATGATCAAATTCCTTTCTATTGGGTTTATCCCAACGCTTTTAAAAAGATAACAATTAATGAAGAAATTATATCTGAAATCATATCATGATCCCATGAATTCGTCAAGTATCGAAAAATCAAAAATCACGGCGGTGAAGTGTAAAGTCCCGCCCGCTCCGACAAATCGTGAAAAAAAGCTTAACAAATTCGACATGATATGGTATACTGACAATGGAGCTTTATCTTTGCATGCTTTTACGCGAGGAGGAAACAGCTGGATGGATTCTTACAAGCTGCTCATTACAGGTGGGATTCCACTGGTAGGAGAAACTTATGTATCCGGCGGAAAGAATACATCCGTAGCGGTCATTGCCGCCACGCTTTTGTGCGATGAGCCGTGCGCGCTGGAAAATCTTCCGAATATTGAGGACGTACACGTCCTGATCGACATCCTGGCCGATCTTGGCGCGAAAGTGGATTACCAGCCCGAAGCGAAGCGGCTGACTGTTGACCCCCGAAACGTGAATTCCTTCCGCGTACCCTACCGGCAGACCCAGCGGATGCGGGCCAGTTATTACATGCTTGGCGCGCTGCTGGGCCGCTTCGGCCAGGCGGAGGTGGGCTATCCCGGCGGCTGCTCCATCGGGGCGCGGCCGGTGGACCAGCATCTGAAGGCATTTCGCGCCCTGGGCGCGGAAGTGAAGGACCGCGGCGCGAAGATCACCGCGAAAGGAATAATAACCGGCGGCTCCGTGGTGTTTGACCGCATCACCGTGGGCGGCACCATAAACGCCATGCTGGCCGCGGCCAAAGCCGAGGGGAATTCCACCCTGTACAACGCGGCCCGCGAGCCCCATGTCGTTGACCTTGCCAACTTCCTCAACTCCATGGGCTGCCGCGTGAAAGGCGCAGGTACCGACACCATCCGCATCACCGGCGCAAAAAAGCTGCATGGCAGCGTATACACCGTGATCCCCGACCAGATTGAAACAGGAACCCTCATGATTGCCGCCGCCGCCACCAGAGGCGACGTGGTCATTCATGGATGCATCCCCACCCATATGGAATCACTGACGGCCAAGCTGCTGGAAATGGGCGTGGCGGTGAGCGATATGGACGACGCCATCCGCGTTCGCACCGTGCGCGGCCATCGGGCGGTGAACATCAAAACCCAGGAATATCCCGGCTTCCCCACCGATCTCCAGCAGCCCATGAGCGCCATGCTCACCAAGGCCAGCGGCGATTCCGTGGTGATCGAAACCATTTTTGAATCCCGGTTCAAGCACCTGATGGAAATGCGCCGCATGGGCGCGCAGGTGCAGATCCTGGATCAGACCGCCATCATCCAGGGCGTGCCTGAGCTGTACGGCGCACCCGTCACCGCCACCGACCTGCGGGCCGGCGCCGCGCTGGTGATCGCCGGACTGATGGCCAACGGCGTGACTGAAATTTATGAGCCCGGCTATATTGAGCGGGGCTATGAGCATATCGAAGAAAAGCTGCGCGCCCTGGGCGCGGACATTCACCGGGAACCGCTGGAAGACTTGTGATCCTGACGCGGCCTGTTCCCGCATGTCTTTTCGATGGATGCTTCCGCTCCTTCCCCTGAAACGGGGTAAATACGGAAAGGATGAATGGATTGGATTCCTTTGATATATTGGGCCTGCCCCGAACCGCAACGGAACAGCAGGTGCGCCAGGCTTACCATACGAAGGTAAAAGCCTGCCACCCCGATCAGTTCCCGGATGGGCAGACCCAGCAAAAAGCCCAGGAACAGTTGATTCAGCTGAACCTGGCCTATGAGGAAGCGCTTCGCCTTGCCATGGGGCATCAGGCAGGCGCGCCGGTAAATATGCTGTCCGCTTCGGAGGCCAAGCATCTGGCCATCAAGCTCATGGAGCAGCGCCGCTACGAAAGCGCACTGCTGCAGCTGAGCCATGTCCAGAGCCGGGACGACGAATGGTACTACATCCACGGCCAACTGCTGATGAACATGCGCCAGTACGGCACCGCGCACCAGTCTTTCCGCGAGGCCGTGCGCATGCAGCCCGGGAACCGCGCCTACCGCCAGGGCGCGCTGGACGCCGCCGTGGCCGTCAAAAAGCACCAGAAGCTGCGCTACCGCGTGGCGGACTGGGCGGGAAGCTTTTTTCACCGGTCGTACGGACAGGAGAAACGATGAGAATATTGTGAGAGGAGAAGCCGCGGGACGCGGCATGAAATACCGCTATGAATCTGCCGAACAAGCTGACCCTGCTGCGAATCATCCTGATTCCCTTCTGCCTCCTTTTATGGGCACTGGGCTTGCCCATCCCTGCCGCGATTGCTTTCGCGGTTGCCGCGATCACTGACTTTTTCGACGGCTACATCGCCCGCAAGCGGAATATCGTCACCGTGTTCGGCAAATTCGCCGACCCGGTCGCCGACAAGGTGCTGGTGCTGACGGCGATGGTGTTCCTCTGCGCGGACGGGCACCTGCCCGCCTGTGCCGTGTCCATCGTAGCGGCAAGGGAACTGCTGGTGGACGGGCTGCGCCTCGTCGCCGCCGGAAAGGGCAACGTGATCGCCGCAGGCTGGCTGGGCAAGATCAAGACCAATCTGCAATATTTCTGCGTTGTCGCCGCTATGGTGCTGCCTAAGGGCCATTGGCTGACCCTGACGCTCACCATCCTGATGGCCATCATGACCCTCTGGAGCGGCGCGCAGTACGTGTGGGGCCACCGGGAAATCTTCAAAAACGGCGGGATGTAAATTCGTTTTTCCCCTTGACGAATCAGAACGTTTGTTCTATAATAAACTTGCTCTTTGCGTCAATGGATGACAGACAGGGAGTTTGCCGCTCCCTGTCTTTTTCAATAAAGCCACGCATAACAGACAGAAACAGAAGGAGAACAACACCATGGCCAAGAAGGAAACCAACAAAAAAAACGAACTGAAGCTGGACACCACCCAGCAGGAAAAGATGAAGGCGCTGGAAGCCACGCTGTCCAGCATTGAAAAGGAATTCGGCAAGGGCACGGTGATGAAGCTGGGCGAAAAGACCGCCATGCAGGTGGACGTGGTGCCCACCGGGTGCCTGGACCTGGACATGGCGCTGGGGGTGGGCGGCATTCCCCGGGGCCGCATCATCGAAGTGTTCGGCCCGGAATCCAGCGGTAAAACCACCGTGGCGCTGCATGTAGTGGCGCAGGTGCAGAAAATGGGCGGCGCGGCGGCGTTCATCGACGCAGAGCACGCCCTGGACCCCGCTTACGCCAAGAACCTGGGCGTGAACATCGACGAGCTGTACGTCAGCCAACCCAACTGCGGCGAGGACGCTCTGGAAATCGCCGAAGCCCTGCTGCGCAGCGGGGCCATCGACATTGTGGTCATCGACTCCGTTGCCGCGCTGGTGCCGCGCGCCGAGATCGACGGCGAAATGGGCGATTCCTTCGTGGGCATCCAGGCCCGCCTCATGAGCCAGGCCATGCGCAAGCTGACCGGCGTGGTGGCAAAAACCAACGCCATCGCCCTGTTCATCAACCAGATCCGTGAAAAGGTTGGCGTCATGTACGGCAACCCCGAAACCACCCCCGGCGGCCGCGCGCTGAAATTCTACTCCTCCGTGCGCCTGGACGTGCGCAAGGGCGAGCAGCTCAAGAACGGCAGCGAGGTGATCGGCAACCGCACGAAGGTGAAGGTGGTCAAAAACAAGGTGGCCCCGCCCTTCCGCACCTGCGAGTTTGACCTGATTTTCGGCCAGGGCATCAGCCGCGAGGGAAGCCTCTTGGATATGGCCGTGGCGAAGGACATCATCCAGAAGAGCGGCGCCTGGTTCTCCTACAACGACCAGCGCATCGCCCAGGGCCGCGACAACGCCCGCCAGTACCTGAAAGACCATCCCGAAATCGCCGACGAGATCGACGCGCTCCTGCGCCAGCAGATGAACCAGCTGCCCGTGTCCGCCGTGGATGAGGACGAGATTCCCGAAATGGACGTGGACGCGCCCGACAGCAGCGATGAAGAATAACGGAAAAGTGCGCGCGGACGCCTGCAACCTGTGCCGCATCGAGCTGGATCATGTTGGCGTCACCGCCGGGGCGGACGTATTGCTCTCAGACGTGAGCTTTCACATCCACTGCGGCCAGCTCACCGCCCTGGTCGGCCCCAACGGCGCGGGCAAAACCACGCTGGTGCAGGCCATTTTGGGCCAGCGGGCGCATACCGGCTGCATCCGGCACGTGGATGCGGACGGGCACAATTTCCCCGCGCCGCGCATCGGCTATGTGCCCCAGCAATTGCCCTTTGACCGGGAAATGCCCCTGACCGTGTGCGACCTGATGGCCGCGTCCCTGTCCCGCCGTCCGGTATGGATGGGCGTGGGCAAGGCGGTGAGGGAGCAGGTGCACGCTGCCCTCGACGAAACACAGGCCGCGAAGCTGATCGACAAGCGCCTGGGCGCGCTCAGCGGCGGCGAACTGCAGCGGGTTTTATTGGCTATGGCGCTGACGCCCGTGCCCGACCTGCTGGTGCTGGACGAGCCGGTGTCCGGCGTGGATCAGAACGGGCTGAGCCTGTTCCTGCAAACCGTGTCCGCTCTCCGCAACACCCATCACATGGCCATCCTCATGGTCAGCCATGACTGGGAGCTGGTGCGCCGCTACGCGGATTGGGTGGTGCTGGTGCAGCAGAAGCTGTTAAAACAAGGCCCGCCCGGCGAAGTCTTTTCCTCTCCCGAGTTTGAGAAAATTTTCCGCGGTGAAATCAACCGCAGCCTCGAGCGGGATAAGACTGCCGGGGAGCCTTACAAACCATAAATATTCTTGCTGTAAATCTCCGTCGCTGAACAGATAATATATTTATTTCTCCGTGCCCGCCTGCGTTTCCGCGAGCATTTCATCCAAAATCGCCGCGGCTTCTCCTGCCAGCCGCAGGCAGGGGCGGCGGGCGTAAAACTCAGGCGTGCGCGGTTCTGGGATGCCGCCGGGAGTCACAGGTACGTCCTTGAGCAGCTCCCGGCAAATGATCGTTTCATTCTTTTCCCGAAAGCGCCGGGCGTATTCCTGCACCAGGCGATAGTGCTCCGCTTTCGCGTCTGGATCGTTGGGATCGTCGTATCCTCTTAAAATCCCCAGCGCCAGCAGCGCGCCGCTGACCGTGCCGCACACCTCCCGCAGCCTGCCCATTCCCCCGCCGAAAGAGGAGGCCATCCTCGCCGCCGAGTCAATGTCCAGCCCGGTCTCGTCGCAGAAAGCGCAGAACACCGCCTGGGCGCAGTTGTACCCCGCTAAAAACAGCCGCTTGGCTTCTTCACCGTGATCCATAAAACCCTCCGGATTGTTCATTTACGGGGGAAACCGCTCTTTAGAGACCAAAGAGCGGTTTCCCCCGTACTCCCTTCCGAGAAAGTCATAAGAAAGGAAATAAAGCTCCCGAGGTTCGGGAGTTTTATTTATCAGGTTTATTACTTGTTCATCGCCTGCTGCACGGCCACAGCCACGGCCACGGTCATGCCGACCATGGGGTTGTTGCCGGCGCCCAGGAAGCCCATCATCTCCACGTGCGCGGGCACGGAGGAGGAGCCGGCGAACTGCGCGTCGGAGTGCATACGGCCCATGGTGTCGGTCATGCCGTAGGAGGCGGGGCCGGCGGCCATGTTGTCAGGATGCAGGGTGCGGCCGGTGCCGCCGCCGGAAGCCACGGAGAAGTACTTCTTGCCGGCTTCCCAGCGTTCCTTCTTATAGGTGCCGGCCACGGGGTGCTGGAACCGGGTCGGGTTCGTGGAGTTACCGGTGATGGAAACATCCGCGTTCTCATGCCACATGATGGCAACGCCCTCGCGTACGTCGTCCGCGCCGTAGCAGTTCACCTTGGCCCGGTCGCCGGTGGAGTAAGCGGTCTTGCTCACGATGGTCAGCGCATGGTCTTCCTTCACGTCGGCGGACAGGTAGTCATACTTGGTCTGCACGTAGGTGAAGCCGTTGATGCGGCTGATGATCATGGCGGCGT
>JAFWQM010000119.1 GCA_017509065.1 Clostridia bacterium | reverse complement strand
TGAATTATGTGCGGGCGATAAATCGGTCCATCCTGCGTCACTCAACCTTGAAATACCTCCAGTATTCCTGCGGTTTCGTTCCTTGTCTGGAACGATTTCTCATCCCGCATCTGAATTCACGATTCAATTGGGCGAGCAATAGGAAGAGGCGCGGAAGAGCATGTCTCCATCGTCAGCAATGATAAGGACTTTCAGATTGTCCGGGAATACTGGAAAACAGTCCGCCCAAATTCTATGATGGCGCTCAAGCCGAATATCATCAGCTGTATCATTTCTTCCAATGAAGGTGGAAAACGAGCTGCGCTGGCGCACTACGAAATGAAGCCGATTTCTTTGGAGGAGATATATAACTCACTCATGGAGGAAGCGCGGAAACGGAAAGAGATTGAAACGATCATTGGCACCGAGAAGGTTGACGAAACGATAGAACTTCTCCAGAAGAATTCAAAGGGCCGAGAACTCTATCTTTCCTTATTACGGCTGCTGGGCCGGGAAAAGGGGCTTAGGCTTTACCGTTATGTCCGTACTCTGAGAGAAAAAACCATTGAAGAAATGGGCGTCAAAGGAGAACTCCAATGATCCTAATCACAGCGTTTGAGCCGTTTGGTGGCAGTCAAACAAACACTTCCGCCGAAGTGCTTAAACTGCTTCCAGATATCATCTCCGGGCATCATGTTGAGAAAGCGCTGCTCCCTGTGGTGTTCGGGAAAGCTGCGTCGCGGGTGCTCCAATACCAAGCTGATGCAATATTCCTTCTTGGAGAAGCAGGCCGGAGGGATAAAGTCACTCCAGAACGGAAAGCGAGAAATCTCCGGGATGCCAGAATCCCTGATAATGAAGGGAATCAGCCCAAGCGAGAAGCCATAATTCCCTGTCCCGCATCTTCAATTGGGCTGTGGAAGGATATCGACTGTATAAAGCAGAAGGATTGGGAGGGAAGGCCACAAGGGTTTGATGAATACTGCACATCCCTCCCCCTAGACAGAATCGTTGCTCAGATGCAGGATTATCCAATTGCTGTTTCAGAGGATGCAGGTACCTTTGTATGTAATGACACGTTTTATCTGGTTGGAATGCGAAGTCAGGCGCCAGTTGAATTCATTCATGTGCCTGCTGTGGCTGACCAGGCGCATGTATACGCCGTAACAGTGAAACGTTTTATTGAGATTGCGCTGGACTGGTCTGTCGGCCCACACGTCCCCTTGTAAGCCGATTTCACCCAGTCCGGGGAAGGAAGTAGGCAAGCGGCAGGGTTAAAACCCTCCACGTTGGAAGGTATGGCGCAGAACGGAGGTTTAGGCGGCGCGGGGTGAGACGCCGGCTTCGCTGCATTAAAGAACTAAAGAGAAGCAATGTGGATATCCGAATGGTGCTTCGGACCACGTCATAAAGCGAAATTAAGGTAACGTAGACACTTCCGGGGTGTGGGCTTCTCCTTCTCCTCCTTCATGGAAGAATGGAGGACGGCAGAGAGAATCCTGAGGGCATCCCTGCGGCATGTTGTAGGCGAAGCGTGAGTGAGACGCCATACCAAGCCGCCTTTAGTACTTTAACGGGATAAAGAATATAAATATCCACACAGAAGATGTGAGAATCGCGTGGTCGGGCTGTCCAGAAAAGGAGCAAATGAAACAAATATTTCCCAATTGTGCTATTGACAGCCTGGTCCAACCCTTTTATTATATAGATATGGCAATGGACGCCATTAAACAAATTAATAAGGAGGAATATCACATGCGTAAGTTTCTGGCTCTTCTGCTCGTACTGTGCATGACAGCGATGGTGCTGCCTGGTATGGCGGACAGCTATACTGCCGGCACATACGAAGCCTCCGCTCAGGGCTTTGGCGGCAAAGTGTCCGTATCCATTACGGTGGATGCGGAAAAGATTGTCGCCGTTACAGCAACTGGCGAAGCTGAATCCTCCCCTGCCATTGGGAACGATCTCTCCTCCCTCGCCGATCAGATTCTGGCCGCCCAAGGCACGGAAATCGACGGCGTAACGGGCGCAACGGTCACCACGGACGCTGTCAAGGCTGCCGCTGCCGCCGCGCTTGCTCAGGCTGCCGGACAGGAACTGGCTGCTCCCGAAGCCGCGGATATGGCTGACGGTACCTATACCGCCTCCGCTCCCTCCTTTGCCAACTCTGGCATTAAGGTGACCACCGTTACCCTGACCGCCACCGTGAAGGATAACCAGATCATCGACATCGCCATCGGCGAATACGGCGACACCGAAGCCATCGGCGGCATGGCGTTCCCCATGCTGGCTGAACAGGTTGTGGCCACGCAGAGCTTGGGGATCGATTCCATCACGGGCGCTACCGTAAGCTCCTCCGGCTTCAAGACCGCTTTGAGCGACATCATCTCCCAGGCCGGCGGCAATCCCGACGAATGGAAAGCCCGCCCCGTGGAGAAGCGCGCCGCTGAAACCGCTGAGCTGACCACTGACATTGTGGTCATCGGCGCCGGTATCGCCGGTCTGTCCGCCGCTGTGGAAGCCGTGGACAAGGGCGCGAACGTCATCCTGCTGGAAAAGCAGGCTGTTCTCGGCAGCTCCACCACCCGTTCCGAGGGCTTCGTACAGGGTGCGAACACGCAGCTCCAGAAGGACAACGGCGTGGAAGACACCGTGGAAAGCCTGTACAACGACATCATGGAAGTATACGCCAGCGAACCGAACATGGACGCTGAACTCATCAAAGTGGCGGCTTACGGTTCCACGGATCTGATCCAGTTCCTGCTGGACAACGGCGTGGTATTCAACCATCTGGAAGCCATCTCCAAGAATCATCCCCGCAATGTGCCGCGCAACCACTGTGTTGAGGGCGGCGGCGGCGGCATCACCTCCGCGCTGTACAAGTCCTTCCTCGCCAAGGGCGGCACCGCCATGCTGGGCACGCCCGCCACTGAGCTGATCATGGACAACGACGCCGTAGTGGGTGTGAAGGCCACCAATACCTACGGTGACGACATCACCATCCACGCTTCTTCCGTCATTCTCTGCGCGGGCAGCTACTCCGCCAATCCCGTGCTGTTCAAGACCCTGCATCCCGACCTGGTGCCTGAATCCATCAGCGGCAGCGGCGAGGGTGATTCCTATTATCTGAGCCAGCAGGCAGGCGCTGAGTTCGTTACCCTGCCCTTCGCGCAGATGATGTACTACTTCTACTCCAACGCCCTGACCGGCTGGCCCAGCGTCATTCCCGGCGCGCCTCTGACCAGCGCCATCGTTCCCGCCACCGACCTGATCTGGCTGAACGGCGCGGGAGAGCGTGTCGCCAACGAAGATGAATTCTGCTTCGACTTCATCGAGAAGAACTGGGAAGGCCGCTACACCGAAGCCTGGGCCCTGGGCGGCGCGCAGTTCGCGGCTGACCATCCCGACGTGATCGAAATCGCCCTGACCAGCAAGCTCACCAGCCGCGAAGGCGATATGGGCTATAAGGCTGATACGCTGGAAGAAATGGCCGCGCTCACGGGTCTGGACGCCGAAGTGCTCAAGGCCACCGTGGATCGTTACAATGCCCTGTGCGACGCGGGCAATGACGAAGATTTCCTCAAGCCCGCTGAGTACATGAAGCGTGTTGACGCTCCCTATTATATCATGCGTATGCCGCTGATCGTCACCGACGGTTACGATGGCGTGAAGATTGACCAGAATGCCCAGGCTCTCCGTCCCGACGGCACGCCCATCAAGGGCCTGTACGCTGCCGGAAGCTGCGCTGTAGGCAACATGAGTTCTGTTCGTTACTACGGGTGCGGAACCTCTCTGCTGATCGGCGGTGTGTACGGACGCATAGCTGCTGACCAGGCTGCTGAGTTGATCGGCAAGTAATCACTATAATATGGGAACGGATCATTCCTGATAAGAAGGAGCGATCCGTTCCTTTTATTATTGCTCGCCCAACTAAAACATGAATTATCTGCAGGTGATAAATCGCTCCATCCTGCGTCACTCAACCTTGAAATATCCTTCGGCCCTGGGCTGCCGCCCGGCCTCCGCTAAAAACAATCCACCGGATTGTTTTTCGAGCGCTTCGGCCCCAGTATTCCTGCGGTTTCGTTCCTTGTCTGGAACGAT
>JAFWQM010000118.1 GCA_017509065.1 Clostridia bacterium | reverse complement strand
TGATCACGCAGATCACCGCGTTGTCCGCCTCCCGCACCGAGGACGTGGCCAGGTCAACGCCCATCACGTAATCCGACGTACTGCCGGTGGGCTGGGCGTATTCCACCTGGCGCAGCGTGCGGCAGGATTCCGTCAGGTTATAGGGGAAGGTGCTGCCCGCCTCCGCGCCGACAAAGATGCTGCCGTATTCCATGGCGAACTTGGCTTCCGGCATTTTCTTCTGTTCCTTGCGGAAGAATTCCATGTCCGTGATCCCCACCCGGGCGGCGCTTCGGTAATCCAAGGCGCAGGCAAAGGTGGTGGGGCTTCCGTGGGCGAAATCCCGCAGGGCCTGCATGAACATGGAATAGAAATAATTGCTTTTCAGGCAGGCGGAGGTGATGGACACCGTTTTGCTGGGATAGTCCGTCATATTCCGCTGGTGGCAGATATCCCGCTTGGTGTTTTTGACCGGCGCGATGACCGCGTCCAGGTCGTCCGCTTTAACCTCCGGGCTTTCATCGATCACCACGATTTTAGCGCGGATGCCGCGCATGGTGCCCACCGAAAAGCTTTCGATCTTGGAGCCGTTTTTCAGCGTACAGATGCCCTTGTTCCGGGACAGCTGCACCGCCCGGTGCCCGTCCGTCTGTATCTCCCGCATGATCTCCGGGTTGCGGATGAAGTAATCCTGAATCTTCTTGACGATCTATGTGGCCTGCTCCGCCGTGCCCGATACCACGGCGATGAGGCTGCCGGGGTACTACACGCCGATGGCGATGCAGCACAGCGCCACCAGCCAGGTCTTGCCGTAGCCACGGGATTTGACTACCATCTATGTGTCGCAGCGCCCGAACTGCCGGGCCACTACCTTCTGGGTGTCCTTCAGCCGGATGCAGAAATAGCTTTCAATGAACACGTCCAGATGATCCCGCCAGAATAAGATTTGCTTTGCCCATAGCTTCAGGTTCTTTACATCCCGTATCTGGGTGATCATACGCTCATCCCATCCTATCCGATGGCCGCCGTGATATGCCGGAAGTCGTCAATGATGCGGTCGATATGATCCTTGGGAAAGGTGACCTTGGGCGCGTCCTATTCGCCAGACTGCTCGATCTTCGCCACGATGGCCCCCAGAGAGCCCAGCCCCGCCAGATCGCCGGGCTTGCGTTTGCAGGCGGCAAAGTTGGCCGATTTGGACAGGTTATCAAAGATGGCCTGGGCCTTTTCCCATTCCGCCACACCGGCCTGTCCCTGACGCATCCGGTTGTATTTGATGTCCGCGTCCAGGGAGGCCTTGGCCGCTTTGCGGGCGTAGTCCTCGATATTCTGGTTGTCCAGTACGAAGCCCTCTTCCAGACGGGCGTAGTAATCGTTCAGGTAATCCTATTCCCGCTGGGTATAGTAGCCGTTCCATTCCCGGGAGAAGATTTGTTCCTCCGCCGGTTCCCTGGCCGCTTCCTCTTCCTGCTTTGTTCCATCCGGCGCGTCGGGATCAAATTCCCTCTGAATACCGTCGTCCGTGACGTTGGGCTCGAAGTGGTATTTGTTCGACAGGTTCATGATGCTGAAAAAGGCCCTCACGATGGCCCGGTTTTCAACATCCAGCCGTTTTTCCTCCGGCGCGTTCACGTCCAGGTAAATAGGATCGTTGGCCAGGGTGTACCGCGCTTTCTTCACGGCCTCCTCATACAGCTTTTCCGACCAGCGCCGGTTGTTGTACCAGCAGTAGGCCCGCAGGGTATCATGATCCACGCAGGTTTTTGTCACGCAATCGCGGCACCACGCGTCCCTGAAGGACTGGCTGGCCCAATCCTTGTTGGTGTAAAAAGCGTTCAGCGGCTTGATCTTATTGCAGTATACGCAAAGCTTGGAGGTCACGATCCTGCCTTTTTTCCGATGCCGTTTGTTGGGTTCAGACATCCGCATCCTCCCTTTCCGTCAGCAGGATGGGATAGACGCAGCGCCTGCCGTAGCCCTTCTCCAGCACCATGGCCGTAGCGCCGGGCTGGCCGCCGTAGCCCAGCCGCTGGGCGTAATCGTCCATACCGCAGATACTGGGCACGCGGAGGAGCAAGGCGTTGCCGGAGGCGGTATAGCCTGAAATCAGCTCCCGTTCCCGGTGCTTATGGCCGCAGATCATGAAGTCGATGCGCTCGTTGTACAGCAGCATGGCCTGCTTGGCCGCGTTCTCCAGGGAGGCGGTATCCGTATCGTGGGAAAGCAGGATGGAATAGCCCTGCACGCGCACCAGCTTCCTGCGCTCCACCTGCTCGTCCACCCGCACGGTCTGCACGCCGCGCAGGCGTTCCGCCATGTGCCACAGGATGATCTTTTCCAGATTCTCGTTTTCAAACTCGCCCTTTTTACTGCCCAGGGGACGGATCTCCGAGTGATTCCCGTCCACGCCGTATACTTCAATATCCGCGTGCAAGGCCAGCGCGCTGACCCAACGGGCCATATATTCCGCATACCGCATACAGCTTTCCACCACGCCCCAGCGCAGCCGCATGAGCTGGCTGCTGCGGAGCATCCCGTCCAGGGCGTCTCCGCACAGCAGCAGCGCCACATGGCAAAGGCCCTCCTTTTCCAGGATCGTAACCAGCTCCCGGAGCAGCAGGGCCATGCGGCGCTCAAAGATTTCCGGGCTGTAGGCGTTCAGCGTTTCATCCCGCAGGCCGCGCACGTTCCATTCCGCGCCGTAATGGCAGTC
>JAFWQM010000117.1 GCA_017509065.1 Clostridia bacterium | reverse complement strand
TTCGGGCAGGTTGGTGGTCTGGGGCACGAACAGAAGGCTCAGGAAGAAGGGCAGGATCATGGTGGAAAGGCCCATGGCGGCCAGCGCCGTGGCGTTGGAGAGGGTGGCCAGCAGGGTCCTGTCCTTGCTGTTGCGGGTGGACAGGTTCACCAGCGCAGCGTGGGGCGTATAGTACATGGGATAGGCGATGGCGAACCACAGGTTATAGCCGATGGCGATGCACACCAGAGCCAAGGATTGGCCTTGTGTATTGATGGTGTCCGTCGCCAAGGGAGAAATCACGAACAGGATCAAGAGCGCCAGGAAGGAAATGGGCACGGAAATCAAAAGCAGGGGCCGCGCCTTGCCCGCCCGGGAGGAGCTCTTGTCCATGAGCCGGCCCACGATGATGTTGCCCAGCACCACGAAGATGACCGACACCACGGGCAGCCACTTGAAGAATTCGCTGGCCCAGCTGTTGATGTTCAGCACGTCGGTCATGTATTTATTGAAGTAATTCGCCAGAATGGAATTGGCGACCAGCGCCAGGGTGGGCCCGATCAGGTAACCGATGGCTCCCTCGGGGATCAGGGTCACGTTGGACTTTTTGATCAGGCTGGGCAGTTTGTCAAAGAAGCTCTGCTTGGTTTGGCTCATGGGAATCGTCCTCCTGTATTGTATTGGCTTTGTTACTCAGGCACGTTTTTTCTGCCGGTAGCCGCTGGGGGTCATACCCACATGCTTGCGGAAGGTGCGAATGAAGTGCTCGCTGCTCTCGTAGCCCACGGCGGCGGCAATGTCCGAAACCGGCATAGCGGTGTCCCGCAGCAGCTGTTCGGCGTTTTCCATCCTGACGGTGGTGAGCAGCTGGATGAAGGTCTGTCCCGTCATCTGCTTGATGAGGCGGGAGGCGTATTCCGGGGTATAGTGGAATTCTGCGGCCATGCCGCCCAGGGTGGCGGTGGCGGCGTTGGTTTGAAGATACCGGGCGATGCGCACAGCGGATTGAGATTCATGAAGCTGATCCTTGGGCAGATCGCAGGCGTTCATATATTTTCGCAGCAGCAGCACGAAAATTTTTGTCACGATGGCGTTCACCAGCATGGAATAGTACTCCTGCCGTTCCATGAATTCGCCGCACAGCTCCACGAAGGCCCGGTGCAGATCCATATCGTCCCCGGTGTGGAAAATCAGGTAGTCGATGCCCCGCTCGCTGTAAAGGGTGCTCATGAAGAAATTCGCCAGCAGGTTATCGCCTTGGAGGATGCTGTAGAAGTAGTGCCGGAAGGTGGACTTGCGGATGAGCACGTCGATGATGACGCTTTCATCGCTTACATCCAGGGCGTGGGTCATCCGGGGCTGGATGAAGCACAGATCGCCCGTGGTCATCGTGGAAGTATGGTCGCGCACCTGATGGGCGCACCGGCCCTCCAGCACGTAAAACAATTCAAAGAAATTGTGGCGGTGGGGGATCGGCGGGGTATAGCAGTTGTGCTTGAATACGTGAATGCCCACCTGACGGTCGGGAGAAAAGAACTGGTTGTCCAGATATTCCGATGGAATGGTGTCCGGCCATTCAGGAACGATCAGATTCAGCCGCCGTACCTGTTCCGGGTCGATCTGTTGAAGAAACGCTTCAAATCCGCTGGGAGAAAACTTTGCCAGGCGGTAATTCCGGTAGAACAGTTCGCTTTCATTGAGGGCGCGCAATTGGGCCATCACCCGTGTTTCATCCATACACTCCCCCCTTTCATGATAAACTCAGTATACATTCGTTTTTTCTTTCTGTCAATTCTTTTGCGCAAAATAAAATTTGAAAAAGAAAATGGATTGATATTTCCCTGAAATAACATTTTGAATAATTAAAATATTAAAATAAATCAGTTAAACAGATTAAAAATGAACATGGCGCAAAATAGTTTTTTCTGTATAATAGAAATCGAAAATGACTTGCCGGTTTTTGAATCTATCCACGGAAGGTGCTCAAGCATGGAACTGATCTCCATTATCCCGGACTTTCAGCCCCGCAGCGATCCGCGCCTGCTGGCAAAAGCGGAAGCGCTGAAACCGGTTCTGCAATATACGGAATATCCCATTCCTTCGGTCTGCCTTGTCAATGGGGAAACGGTAGCGGCTGAATCCCTTTCTGCCCGTCCGCTGTATCGGGGCGATCAGGTACTTATGGACTTCGGGCGGCATCTGGTGGGACGGCTGACGCTGAATCTTTCCACCGCGGGGTCTCATCAGGACGCGCCCGCGTTTATCCAGTTGGATTTTGCGGAAATGGCAGGGGAACTGACGGAAAACCCGGAGGATTATCATGGCTGGCTGTCCCGCAGCTGGATCCAGCAGGAAAGGCTTCACCTGGACAAGCTGCCAGCGGTAATCACATTGCCACGGCGGTACGCCTTCCGCTATGTGCGGCTCACAGTTCTGGATACCTCGCCAAAATATCAACTGGTGCTCAAGGACATGATGTGCCGGGCCGAAAGCGCGGCAAACTGGGCAAATGTTCCCGAAAAGCGCTTCCCAGACGGAGAACTCAAGCGCATTTACGACGCCAGCCTGCGTACCCTGGCCGAATGTACCCAGGACGTGCTGGAGGACGGGCCAAAGCGCGACCAGCGGTTGTGGTTAGGTGACCTCAGGCTGGAAGCGCTTACGAGTTATGTTTCCTTCCGCAGTTTAGATGTGATCAAGCGCTGCCTGTACCTGTTCGCTGGTACCCGGTTTCCGGATGGGCGCATAAGCGCCAACGTGTTCACTTCTCCGGAACCGGTCGCGGACGATACTTATTTGATGGACTACGCCCTGCTTTATCCCGTGGCGCTGGAAGAATACCTGGCTGAAACCGGCGACACAGAAGCGCTGGCAGATTTGCTGGAACCCGCTTTGGAGCAGGCGGATTGGGTGCTTAACCATTGGCTGAACACCGAAAACGTACTGAAATCGGACGCCGGGAAAGCGGGCTTCATTGATTGGAGCGACTTGCTCGACCGCACCGCCGCTTTGCAGGGTGTACTGATCCTTTCTCTGGACGCCTGCGCGTCGCTGTGTTCGCGGGCGGGAAACGGAAAGAGGCAGACCGCCTATGAAAACCGGATGGCCAACCTGCGGGAAGCGGCGCTCAAGCATTTCTGGTCGGAGGAAGAACAATGCTTTCTGTCCGACGGGCAGGTTTCCATCCACACCCAGGTGTGGCTGACCCTGGCGGGCGTGATGCCGGACGGCAAGGCGCGTGCCGCCTTTGAAAAAGCACTGGAAATGCCCGGCGCGCCTCGGATGACGACGCCTTACATGCATCATTATTATGTGGCAGCGCTGGTCAAAGCGGGCTTGAAGGAAGCAGCGGAAAAGCATCTGCGGGCTTATTGGGGCGGGATGCTGAACGCAGGAGCCGATACCTTCTGGGAATGCTACGACCCAGCCGACTTGCACGCATCTCCCTACGGCGGCATGATTGTGAACAGCTATTGCCACGCATGGAGCTGCACGCCAGCGTATATCATCGACCGATATTTCATCTAAGGAGGAATCGCACATGAAGACCATGCAAGCCTTTAACCCCTATCTGCCCAGCTGGGAATATGTGCCGGACGCCGAGCCCCACATTGTGAACGGCAGGGTATATGTGTATGGTTCCCATGACCTGTTCAACGGCCTGAACTTCTGTTTGGGGGATTACGTGTGCTGGTCTGCCCCGGTGGATGATCTGGGCAACTGGACGTATCACGGTTGTATCTACAAGCGGGAACAAGACCCTGCCGCGCCCAAGGTGCGCCTGACCAATGGCCTGGCCGCACCGGACATGGTGGCAGGCCCGGACGGACGGTATTACCTTTATTACTTCATGGGCGGTACGAAAATGATTTCCGTGGCGGTATGCGACGAGCCCGCCGGAAAGTACGAATTCTACGGCTATGTGAAATATCAGGACGGCACGCCCATCGGTAAACGGAACGAGCCCTTCCAGTTCGACCCCGGGTGCCTCATGGACGAG
>JAFWQM010000116.1 GCA_017509065.1 Clostridia bacterium | reverse complement strand
TCATAGCCCTGAAGTCCGAGCTTTTCAAAGAGAGCTTCTGCAGTATGCTCCGCATCCTCCAGAGAAAGATGTGTCAGCTTATCGTGCTCAAAGGAAACACCCTTCGTAAAATCCGCATTGCCTGTATGAATCATGCTGGCCATATATGTGATATCCTGCGAAAGTGCCCGCTTCGGAAGCATCATTGCTTCAATATCAGGATTCCCATTTTCCCGTTCTCTCCAATTGTAATCGAACATTTCGTCCATGTATTCGGCATAAAAGATCGATCCGGCGTCAAAGGAGAGTTCCGCGTGGTCATTGAAGATCATCCTGACGCTTTTCTTTGCTCTTTCTTCTTTTGCCATACCGCTCTGGTTGAACCATTCCGGCTGCACGCTTGTCATAAAGTTGGTTTCAATGGCCTGGTAGACGGGCATGGTGCCGGTTTCCTGATAGGACGGAGGCACCAGAATCTCGTAGCCGTCCTGCTGCACGGTTTCCGGTGAAATCTGCGCGGGCTTTTCCGGTTGGGCGGTTTCCGCCATGACGACCGGCTGGAAGCTCACTGTCCAGGTCTGGGATTCCACTGGGTCCTTCTCGGCCATCCCGGCTTCCGTCCATTCATCCACGTCAATGGCCATTTCCATCTGATAGGTGGCGCCGTCCTCCAGGGCATAGCCGCCGGTTTCAAAGGAGAAAGTAATGCTTCCGTCTTCATTCCGAAGGTTATACATGCCCACATCTCCGACATAGACCATAGAGCCGTTGTCCACGCCGATCCTTTCAGGCGCGCAGTCGATGGACAGCATTCTTCCGCCCGTTTCCTTGGCCCGGCGGATCAGGGACTGCGCTTCGTCCCCCTGCATCACTTCTTCTATTTCCCATGCATCCGCCACATCCATAGGAATCAGAACATCCTGATCATTGGTTACGCGGGCGGTGCCAACAGCATAGATTCCACGGTCCCGGTAGACCACTTCATCCAGGGTGAATTCCACGCCCGCCAGGGTCACGCTTTCACCGATCTGGGCGATTTTACCGCCCTGCAGCCAGTCGCCGTAATCATGTCCCCAGTGCTGGCCGAAAAATTCGGCCACCAGGGAGGAGGAAAGGGCGTATGCTGTTCCCAACACAGCCAATGCAATTACAACGCTCAATACAAGAGCAAGAGACAGTTTTCTTTTCACAGGTTTTTCTCCTTTCGCGTTCGCAAGAACCCGCTGCGTGAGCCATGGATCTTCCCGCAAACCTGAAAGGGTGGCGTTCATTGCCTTTTGTACTTTCTTCTGTTCTTCATGCAGGTTCATGATCTTCACTTCCTTCCATAACGGAACGCAGTTTTCGTCTTGCACGGTTCAATCGGCTGGCGACAGCTTGAAGACTGATGCCCAGCGTATCGGCAGCCTCCTTGTATGTCATTCCCTGATACCAGCACAGCAGAGCAACTTCTTTGAGCTTTGCCGGCAGTTTTATAATCTCCAACGTCAGGCTTTCGTCTTTAGGCTCAACGGAATCGACCGGTTCCGGGAGACTATCCAATGATATGGAACGATCCACATGCCTGAACCAGTTTGATCTGCGGAGGTCTTTGCAGGCGTTGATCGCGATGCGGCTCAGCCATGTTTTTTCTGACGCTTCTTCCCGGAAATTCTCCAGATTCCGAAAAGCCTTCATGAAGGTTTCCTGCACCGCGTCCTTTGCCATTTCCTCGTCCTGCAAATACGCATAACAGAGTCTCAGCAGCGGAGACTGGTACTGGAGAACCATGCACTCGATTCTTTCTTCTTTCCTGTCAGGGCCCTTGACAGTTTCCATGGCTTCCTCACCACCTTTCACTCATTAGACGATACTTTTTTGAATATTTCAACATCTCCGAAAAATTTCACGCCAGAAATTGAAATATCACCGTCGGCGAAGGCTAATGTTTCTTTTTGCGCTAGAAAGAAACCCGGCAGGGGCGATTCTGCTCCTGCCGGAAAGTGTGTACTGTTTTATGCGAATTTGGGCTGAAAAAAGGATGATACCGCCGGACGGTTAGAACGTCACGCCCTCAAAGCCTTGCCACACGTTTTTCCCGCTGTAGGTCATGGCCTTGGCCTGGCCCCGCATGACCTTCAGCACCGGGAAGGCCATGGCTTCCTGCTCCATTTCACCCGGATAAACATGGATCGGGGCGATCCAGCCGACACGCTCCCGAATGCCCGCGGCGATGTCGTCAAAGCGCATGAGGCCGCCGGTCAGCAGGATGGCGTCCACTTTGCCGGAAAGCACGGCGCTCATGGCCCCGATATGCTTGCAGATCTGGTAAATCATGGTATTCCAGACCAGCACCGCCTTTTTGTCTCCCTGTTCGACCAAGGCGTGGATGGTGTTGGAGTTGGATGTGCCAAATAAACTCACAAACCCGCCGGACCGTGAACACATCCGCCGCACTTCATCGGTGGAATGGGATTCGATGTAGTCCAGCAGCGCCAGCACCGGCACGCTGCCGATCCTGGTGGGGGCGAAGGGGCCCTCGCCGTCCGCGCCCATAGTGCCGTCAATCATGCGGCCGTGGTCGTGCGCGCTGACGGTCACGCCGCCATCGATATGGGCGACGATGAAATTGCAGTCCTCATACCGCTTGCCCAGAGATTCGGCATGCGCCTCCGACACCGCTTTCGGGTTCAGCACATGGGAATGACCCTGGCGATAGAGGCCGCGGATGCCGGTCAGGCGCGCGTAATCGCAGTATTCGTCCACATTGGTGGGGTTCAGCGTGTAGGCAGGCTTATGGTAAGCCAAGGAAAACCGCCAGGCCAGCATGACGCCCAGCTTCGCGGCGTGCTCGCTGCCGCCCACAGCCGCTTCGGTGTCGTCATACAGCTTCTGATCGATGATCGTCACACCGCTGGGCTGGGTGCAGGCGCTGCCGCCGCGGCCCACGAATACGTCGATATCGGAGGGATCGACTCCTTCTTCTTTTAGCATGTCCAGAATTACCTGGTACCGGAAAGGCACCTGACCGTTGACATGAGGAAATTGCAGCAATACCGGCGCGTCATGAAACTGACTTTTCTGAAACAGTTCCTTTTCATTTAAAAAGAGACTGATCTTGGTGGAGGTTGAGCCGGGATTGATGACGAGCAGCTTATAGTCTTTTTCCATAACCTTTTTGCAGTATCGGGAAGCAGCGTCCGCACGCTTCCGCCTGCTCCTTCTTCTTTTTTGTATCTGTGGCTGTCATATGCTGGCCCAGCCAACGACGCCACTTTACGGTTATTCTTTATGATGATCTGATTTCCTGCTTCCGCTTTGTTTTTTTCCTGTGCGAAACAGATCAGACAATATGAAGCAGCACGGTAAGACAATATAAAAAGGCACGGAAACCAACCGGATGGATCGGCTTTCGTGCCTTTTACAGTATTCTTATACCAGCCCCAGTTTTTCAAACGCCCAGGCCAGGCCGTCCGCTTCCACGGCGGGGCAGACCAAGTCGCTGATCTCCTTGAGCTTCGGGCTGCCGTTGTCCATACAGACGGAGTAGCCCACGGTTTCGATCATTTCCAGGTCGTTCATGCTGTCGCCGAAGCCGATGGTGTCCTCGATGCCGATACCGAAGGCGTCGGCTACGATCTTCACGCCCCGGCCCTTGTCGAATTGCCGGTTGATGAGCTCGCCGTTCAGGCAGTTATGGGCGGCCACGTCCTGCACCACGAAGTTGTAGTCCTTTTCCAGGGCGTCCATGGCGGGCTTTAACTGATCCATGGTTTTGCACATGAACACGATCTTGTAGATGGGGCTGCCGTCATATTCCTTCATGGGCCGGATGTTGAGCTGCTCGGCCAGGGCCTTGCGCCAGCGCACCAGCTCGCTGTTGCCTTCGCCCGCCTGGGCCAGAAAATCGCCCAGGTCTTCGTCGCCCCAGGTGGCGGTTCTGGATTCGATGGTACGGAACACGCCGGTTTCCTTCAGCAGCTTCATGCCGGTTTCAAACTGCTCCTTTGGCATGGGGCAGTCGTAAAGCACCTTGTCGCCCGCAAACACGTGTCCGCCCGCGCAGGATACCGCGCCCTCAAAGCCCAGGGCCAGCACCGGGGCCAGCATCCCAGGATTGCGGCCCGTGCAGAGAAATACCAGATGCCCGTTCGCCTGCGCCTTGCGGATCGCTTTCATGGCGCTTTCCGGGGGATAGTTGCTGCCCGCCGGGGTCAGGGTGCCGTCAATATCCAGGAAGATCAGCTTGCGGTTCATAACGGAAAACCTCCTACCTGAAATGTATTACTCCTGATAGAGCCACTTAAACCCACCCGCGGGCAGAGTAACGGCCTTGGCGTCGGTTTTTTCGCCGGTGATGAGATCGGTGTATTCGTCGGGGTCGTTGACCCAGGCGATCTGCTCTTCATCGGAGAAGTTGAACAGCGCGAGCAGTTTTTCGCCTTTGTAGTAGCGGCCGATGCCGAGGATGTGGTCATTGCCGGTGTTCAGCAGCCAGGTGTCCGCCGCGTCGTCAAACACCAGATGTTCGGCGCGCAGGGTTTCCAGATCCTGAATGGCGTTGAAAAGCTTGCCCTCCACCGTTCGGGGATCATGGCGCAGTTCAGCCTTTTCCCAATCCATATTGCCGCGGTGGAGGTAGCGGCTGTCGTCAGATTTGAGAGGATCGCCATGGTAAGCGTTGTCGTTCTCCTGGGCCACCTCGTCGCCGCTGTACAAAACCGGCACGCCGCTCATGGTGAACATGAAGGCGTGGAGCATTTCGTCCAGCCGCAGGGCCTTTTCCATGGCTTCTTTGTCCCCGGTCTGCCGGGCTTTTTCGATGCCGCACAGGCTGGCTGTGGTGCCGCACAAGCGCGCGTCTCCCAAGCGCGGGTCGTCGTTGTACAGCTCGCCTAAGGCGGGGCTGCCGGGCCATTTACCGGTGAGGTAATCGTTCAGGTACTTTTTATGCGGCACTTCCTCCTGGCCAAACTGGCGCAGGAAGCCGTAATCCAGGCCCCAACCGATGTCGTCGTGGCAGCGGAGGTAATTGAGGAAGGTGTACTGTTTGGGCAGGGCAAACACCTGTCCCATCTGGTGGGCCAGCAGCCGCGCGTCCTTGGTGGCGACCGTGTGCCAGATGGAGGCCATGGTGGTCACGTTATAGAGCAGATGGCATTCGGGTTTTTCCACTGTGCCGAAGTAGGGCACCACCTTGCTGGGTTCCATCACCACTTCGCCCAGCAGCAGCGTGCCGGGGCACACGATTTCGCACACCATGCGCATCATGCGTACCAGGGTATGCACCTGCAGGAGGTTGCGGCAGGGCGTGCCAAGGGCCTTCCAGATATAGGGAACCGCGTCCAGACGGATAATGTCGATGCCATGGTTGCACAGGTTCAGCATGTTGTCCGTCATATCGTTGAACACGGTGGGGTTGGCGTAGTTCAGATCCCATTGGTAGGGATAGAACGTGGTCATCACGATCTTCTTCGCTTCGTCACACCAGGTAAAGTTCCCCGGCGCGGTGGTGGGGAAAACCTGCGGCACGGTCTGCTCGTACCAGTTGGGAATGTCCCAATTGTCATAGAAGAAATAGCGGTGCTGATACTCCGGGTCGCCCGCCCGGGCCTTCTTCGCCCATTCGTGGTCTTCGCTGGTGTG
>JAFWQM010000115.1 GCA_017509065.1 Clostridia bacterium | reverse complement strand
GCCTTACGCTTTGGGCTTCAATCTGGTAAGGCGCTATTTGGAAAACGGCGACCGGGTATTCGCCAGCATCCGCCGCCCATCGGAGGCACTGGAAGCCCTGCAAAAGGAATACCCGGATCGGCTGCATATCCTCACAATGGACATTGCCTCCACAGCCTCGGTGAACGCCGCCGCAGAGGAAGCCGCCAGATGGACGGATCACATTGATCTCATCATCAACAATGCCACCACCGCTTCGGCGGACACCATGAAGGAGCTGTCTGATTTCGATCTGGATCTCATTGCTCCCGCCGTCAATGTGGGAGCGGTGGGCCCCATCCGGGTGGTCAAGGCGTTCCTGCCGCTGCTGAAAAAGAGCGAAATAGGCGCGTTGGTAGTGAATATTTCCTCGGAGGCGGGCAGCATCGGAAAATGCCACCGCACCTTCTATCTGGATTACGGTACAGAAAAGGCCGCCCTGAACATGCTCACCATGACCCTGCGCAACTATTTCAAAGATGACCCGAACCTGAACATCATCTGCCTCCATCCCGGTTGGATGCGCACCAATCCCGGCAAAAACGAAGCGCCGCTGGACCCCTACGAACACGCGGAAACCCTGCGGCTGCTGTTTGAAACCAAACGCCACGACAAGGACGGGCCTGTGTTCATCACATATACCGGGGAAGCGTATCCGTGGTAGAAGATTCTTCAAAACAGTTCTTTAAGGAGGAAAACAATATGGCAGGCATCGTTGGTACGCATCTGGTAGCGCAGGTAGGCTTTATCGTGAAGGACATCGAGGAAACCAAGAGAAAATGGGCCGCTTTCTTAGGCATGGACGTGCCGCCCACCCAGCCCTCGGCGATTACGAAATCACGCAGACTGTATTTGAGGGAAAACCGGCCCCCCAAGGCCAATTCCCTGCTGGCTTTCTTCGACGTGGGGCCGGGGCTGCAAATCGAACTGATCCAGCCCAACGAGGAACCTTCCACCTGGCGGAATTTCCTGAACGAACACGGCGAAGGCATGCACCATCTGGCCTTCCAGGTGAAGGATTCCAAAACCCAGGTAGAAAACGCGGAAAAGAACGGCCTCCGGCTGGTACAGCACGGAATCTATGGGGACGGAAGCGGCGAATACAACTATTTGGACGCGCCCGATCTGAAATGCATCGTGGAGCTGCTGGAAAGCTACGGAAAAGCTGACTGAACGAAAAAACGAAAGGAAGACGGAGTCATGAGCATTCAATTGGATACCATGCCGAAGTTAGGCTTCGGGCTGATGCGGCTGCCTGAGAAGGAAGGGAAAATCGACATCGAGCATGTCTGCCATATGGTGGATGCCTACATGCATGCGGGGATGAATTACTTTGATACCGCTTATGTGTATCATGGCGGCAATTCCGAAAAGGCTATCAAGGAAGCGCTGGTCAAACGGTATCCCCGGGATCGGTTCATGCTGGCCACCAAGCTGCCCGCCTGGTGCATGAAAAATGAGGAGGACCGGGACCGCATTTTCAACGAACAGATGGAACGGTGTGGCGTGGATTACTTCGATTTCTATCTGCTTCATTCCATTGAGGACGGCGGGAACGGCGAAACCTACGAGCGCCTGGACTGCTACAATTGGGGCCTGCAAAAAAAGGCGGAAGGAAAGATCAGGCATTTCGGCTTCTCCTTCCACGGAAGCCCGGCCTATCTGACCCAAATTCTGGACGCCCATCCTGAGGTGGAGTTTGTTCAGATCCAATTAAACTATGCGGACTGGAAGAACCCGGTGGTTCGTTCCGGGGAGCTGTATGAGATCCTGCACAGCCGGAATATTCCCATGATCATCATGGAGCCGGTGAAGGGCGGCACCCTGGCCAAGCTGACGCCGGAACTGGAAGCAATGTACAAAGCGGTTCGGCCCGACGCATCTATCGCTTCCTGGGCGCTGCGCTTCGTGGGCTCCCTGCCCGGCGTGATGACCATTCTTTCCGGCATGAGCACGGAAGAACAGATGAAGGACAACATCGGCACATTCGCGCACTTTGAACCGCTGACCGAAGAAGAAAAAGCGCTGGTGGAAAAGGTCAAAACCATCATGCTGAACGTGCCGCAGATCGGCTGCACGTCCTGCCGGTACTGTACGCCCGGCTGCCCCATGAACATTTCCATTCCCGACGTGTTCCGCGCCATCAATACCATGAATCTGTACGGCGACGTATTCCGGCCCAAGGCGTTTTACGGCGGCCTGATCGGCCAGGGGCACGGGCGCGCGTCGGCATGTATCGGCTGCGGACAGTGCGAGGGAGTGTGTCCCCAGCATCTGCCGATCATTGAGCTGCTCAGGGAAGCGTCTGCTAAACTGGATGCCTGACAAAGATTCATAGAAAGAAGGGAACAACGATGGAATTCAAAGAATTGATTATGGCCCGGCGGAGCGTCCGCGGATACAGCGCGGGGATCGATCACGAAACGCTCATCGAGATTCTCAAACAGGCCCAGCAGGCCCCCTCCTGGAAGAATCAGCAGACCGCCCGCTGCTATGCGGTGGAAACGCCGGAAATCCTGGAAGACCTCCGCGCTTCCGCGCTGCCTTCTTTTAACCAAAACAGTTCTGCCCATGCCGCGCTAATCGTGACCACCTATGTAAAGAACATGGTGGGCTTCAATGGAGAAACCCCCGTCAACGAAATCGGAAACGGCTGGGGCGCGTATGACTTGGGCCTGCATGACGCTTATCTGGTGCTGGCCGCCGCAAACGCCGGATATGATACCCTGATTATGGGGATACGGGACGCCGATGTGATCCGGGAAAAGCTTCGTATCCCGGAAAACGAAGAAATCATGTCCGTTATTGCGGTTGGCAAACGCAGCGCGGAACCGTCTGTGCGGCCTCGCAAGGAGTTGGATGAAGTCGTCCGTTTTTTCTGACGGAATGAAACAGTTTAGGACGGTCAAAGCGCATGAAACGATTAGAGGCGGCGTTCAAGCCTGAATCCAAGTACCGGGCATTCTTTCTGTCGATCATTACCTTCGGCCTGGCGTATGGTCTGTACAAGGGCGTCATCGACAACTATCTGGCCGAAATCGTGGGCATGTCCGGTTTCGACAAGGGCGTTTCCGAGTTCTTCCGGGAATTGCCGGGCCTGCTGCTTATATTTATATTGGCAGTGCTGTATATGTTCTCGGCGGAACGCATCTACAAGTTAGGCGCGCTGTTCATGCTCGCCGGTATGGCGGCGCAGGCTTTGGTGACCGCCAGCCGCGTGCTGGTAATTCTGTGCATTTTCGTATATTCCCTGGGCGACCATATGCAGCTTGGCATGCGCAACACGCTTTCGCTCCAGTATTCAAAAGAGGGAAGGAACGGGGAAGCGCTGGGTCTGCAAAACGCCGCTCAGCAGATCGGCACACTGGCGGGGTATCTGCTCATCATCGGCACGTTTTTCCTGGTGAAGGCTTCGCCGGAGGTGTACCGCGCGGTGTTCGCCGTCAGCGCGGGCATCATCGGCCTAGGCTTCCTTTCCAGCCTGCGCGTCAAAGGCGACAGCGCTCCGGACGAAAACAAGCGGCGCTTCTACTTCCGCAAAAAATTCACCAAGTATTATATGCTGGAAGTGTTTTACGGCGCGCGGAAACAAGTGTTTTTCACCTTTGGCCCCTATGTGCTGGTGCTGTTCTATGGGGCGAACGCCATGACCATCAGCGCGCTGTTTGCCGTTACCTCCATCTTCGGCTTCTTCGTTTCGCCGATGGTGGGGAAAATCATTGACAGGATCGGCTATAAAGCCGTCATGGTGGCGGATACCCTGATCCTGGTGATCGTCTGCTTTTTCTACGGCTTCGCGCATCACATTTTTCCGATGAACGTGGCTTTCATTGTCTGCTGTGTGAACTATATTCTGGATTCCATCATTTCATTGGCGTCCATGGCTTCCAACGTCTATGTCCAGGCGATTTCGGACAGCCCGGACGAGGTGCGGGCCACCATCTCCACCGGCGTATCGGTCAATCATCTGATTACGATCTTCATCGCCCTGTTCGGCGGCTGGATATGGAAAACGCTGGGCATTGAAACGCTGTTCATCCTGTCGGCGATCCTGGGCCTTTGCAACAGCGCATATGCCGCGACGATCAATACGGGAAAGAAGCATGGTCCGTGAACCTGCATATCTCCGGAAAATGCGTCTTTCCAGACTTTGAAACGGACAAAAGGAGAAATGAACATGAACGAAGTCTTTTCCCTGGCAAAAGCGTATGAAAAATATTTCAAAATCGGCGCGGCGGTATCTTCTTTCGGCCTTTCAGCGTATCGCGGCCTGCTTCTTGAGCATTTCAGCAGCCTGACGCCGGAGAACGAAATGAAGTACGCGCTGACGGAACCGGAAGAGGGACAGTTTCAATTTGCGCGGGCGGATGCCATCGTCGCCATGGCGCGGGAGATGGGCGTGAAGGTTCGCGCCCACGCGCCCGTATGGCACAATCAGACGCCCGCCTGGATGTATCGGGACGGAGACAGTCCCGCTTCCCCCGAACTGATTTATGCCCGCATCGACGCCCACAGCAAGGCGCTGTGCCAGCGGTATAACGGGGATGTATACGCCTGGGACGTGGTCAATGAAGCTACCCGGGATGATCCCATTGACCCGGCAAAGACGCAGGAAGAAAGCCCCGTCTATCGAAACAGCGAATACTATAAGCTGTGCGGGGCCGGGTTCATCGAGGCGGCTTTCCGCTCCATGGACAGGTACGCCGCCCCGGACGCCCAGCTTTTCTACAATGATTACAACGAATGCATGCCTGAAAAGCGGGATCGCATCGTCAGCCTGATCCGCAATCTTCGGGAGAAGGGCTGCCGCGTGGACGGTATGGGCATGCAGCAGCATTATTTCGCGGCCCCGGATTACGACGAGCTCAAGCGATCCATTGAAATCTACGCGAGCCTGGGCCTGCGCATCCATATAACGGAGCTGGACGTTTCCATGATGGCCACCCTGAATCGAAGCGACAGGCGGCTCAAGCCAGGGGACCCTGGCTTTGAGGAATACATCCGGGAGGCCATGCAGGCGACGCCCGAAAAGCTGGATAAGATCAATGAAATCTATGTAAAGCTGTTTGAGGTTTACCGAAACTACGCCGATGTGATCGACTGCGTGACCACCTGGGGCGTGGCGGACGACAGGACGTGGCTGGACGGCTTTGGCATGAACCGGAACCTGCCCAAGATCAAGCAGCATCCCCTGTTGTTTGATGAAAACAGGCAGGCAAAACCCTGTGTATATCAACTCATAGATGCAGCAGAGCAATTATGCAGATACAAGGAGGCTGAACCATGAACAATTTCAACTTTTACTCTCCCACTTACTTCGCCTTTGGCAAGGACCGCGAGCAGGACGCCGGGGCGCTTGTGAAGCGCTTTGGCGGCACGAAGGTGCTCATTCACTACGGCGGAGGCAGCGTCGTGCGCTCAGGGCTGCTGGATCGTGTCAAGGCTTCACTGGACGCTGAGGGTGTCGCATGGCTGGAACTGGGCGGCGTAAAGCCTAACCCCCGAAGCGGCCTGGTGTACGAGGGCATCGAAATCTGCCGTCGAGAGGGCGTGGATTTCGTGCTGGCCGTGGGCGGCGGCAGCACCATCGATTCCTCCAAGGCGATTGCCGCAGGCGTGGTGTACGAGGGTGACTTCTGGGATTTCTACTGCGGCAAATATATCGAAAAGGCGCTGCCTGTAGGCACCATCCTGACTATCGCAGCGGCGGGCAGTGAGGGCAGCCCGGATTCCGTCATCACCACCGAAAAGGGCATGTTCAAGCGTGGAGCCAGCGGAGATGCCATTCGGCCGAAGTTCTCGATCCTCAATCCGGCCCTCACCCAGACCCTTCCGCCGTACCAGACCGCCTGCGGTATCACCGACATCATGGCGCACCTGTACGAGCGCTACCTGACCAATACCAGGGAGGTCGAGGTCACCGACCGGCTGATCGAGGCGCTGCTTCTGACGATGATCCACGAGGGCCCGCGGGTCATTGAGGATCCGGACAACTACGAAGCCCGCGCCAATATCTTGTGGGCAGGCATGATGGCCCACAACAACGCCGTGGGCGTGGGCCGCAGCCAGGACTGGACCAGCCACGACATCGAACATGAGCTCTCCTCGCTGTATGACTGCGCCCACGGAGCGGGCCTGGCCGTGACCCTCCCGGCGAACTTCACCTATGTCATGCATCACGACGTGATGCGCTTTGCAAAGGTTGCCGTGCGTGTATGGGGCTGCCAGATGGATTTTGACCATCCCGAGGTCACCGCGAAGGCGGGCATAGAGGCGCTGCGCCGGTTCTTCATCTCCATCGGCATGCCGAAGGATTTCGCTGAGCTGGGCGCAAAGGAGGAGGACATCCCGAAGCTGGTGCACTCCCTGTGCAGAGGCAACGGACGGCAGGGCAGCCTTATCGGCTTCACGACCCTGAACGAAGAAGACTGCGCGAACATCTACCGTTTGATGCTGTAAACCGATCGACAGATACAATGAAAACGGGAGGAGCAACTGCATGATCGTTCTGAATGTAACTTATAAGTGTAAACCGGAAAAGCGCAAAGAATTCCTGGAAATGATTATTACGGAAGGTATTGACACCGCCTCCCGCGCTGAAGCGGGCAATATCATGTACAACTATTATATTCCGACTGACGGCGGCGATGATCTGTTCCTGCTTGAAAAGTGGCGCGATGAAGCCGCCCTCGCAGAACACGGAAAGCAGCCGCATCTCGCAAGATTGAAGGAAATCAAGGCGGAGTACGTGAACGAGACGGTCATTGAGAAATACATTGCGGAATGAGATGCCCCGCGATGGATTGTAGGAGAGCATTTTCAGCAGGGGTAAAAGCGCCAAAACAAAGCGAGGGCCGGGGCACATGTCCCCGGCCTGCTGTGTTTCCGCCTGTCAGTAAATCCGGTACATCCCCGCCAGCATCAGCAGGCTGAAAAAGTACAGGCAGTTGTCGTAATACCGGCGTTTCCCCGTGCGCAGCGGCGTCTGCCAGAAAGCGCGGAGGTATTCGTCCGCAGAAGCGCTTTCGCTTGCGATAGAAGCGGCTCCCAGCACATCGGTAATGGCGACGGGATGCATGGCCGGTTCATCCGTGGGCGTTCCGTCGATCTGATAGGCGCGGTAATCGCTCTCCGGGATGCCATGGAAATAATCCTGGAGATTGGTCGCGATCCGCGCCATGGCCTCCTTCCGCCCGAACCACAGGGTATCCAGCGCGATATTCATCACCACGCGGTAGGCGTCGGAATAATAGGTAAAGGATTTATGTGGGAACAGCTTGGGCGTTCCGTCGTATTCCGCGTATTCGGGGCTCATGCCGGTGACGGGGTGGGCGCTTTTCACGATATATTCCCGGCTGGCTTTGGCCGCTTCCAGCCAGAACGCCCGGTCTTCCGGATTCGCCCGCTCCGCGAACAGCGTATAGAAATGAGGCAGATGATAGCTTGGATCGGTAAATTCCGCCTCCGGCACAAAGCGGATCATGTGGTTGTGTTCATCCCACATGGCCCGCCCGCCGGGGACGATTTCAGGCTGATGGACGCAGTGCCGCAGTATCTTCCTGGCCTGGGCGGCATACGCGAAAATGCCATCGCCTTCACCCCAGCGAGCGGAAGCCATAAACAGCGCCATGGCAAAGTATTCCTCCCCGTCCGGGGCGGGGCCTTCGGCGTTGTGTCTGCCGTCCAGCTGCACAGACCAGGCGAAATAGCCTTTGTATATTCCTTCCGCGTGATACATGTACCGCATGGCAAACCGCCACAGCTTGTCGAATAAATCCTTCCGATCCATTTGCACGCACATCATCATGCCGTAGCTCATGCCCTCGGTCCGGGCGTCGATATTGCCGGTATCCACCATGCAGCCGCTGTCCGCGTCCACATCCTGATAGATTTTCTCCCCGGGATCAAAAAAGAGCGTATCAAAGCAGCTTTCCACCCGTTCCCGCACTTCCGCGTCGCTTACCCCGATGCGGGAAAAATGATTGGGATATGTCCGTTCCATTGTCCTGACCTCCTAAAAAATCGTTTGAACGAGAACCATATAAAGAAGCGTTCCCGCAAGGATGCTCAGCAGGGAATTTCGTTTCCACGCCTGAAGCAGCGCCACGGCAGCCCCGGCAATCAGTTCGGGAAGGCCGTGTGGCGCGGAAGCAATCTGAACATCCTTCAGGCAGTATACCACCAGCATCCCGATGAGAGCGGCCGGAAGAACCTTTCCGAGATAGACGACAAACGGCGGCGTCTTTTTCTCAAATAACAGAAAGGGCAGAAACCGGAGCGCTGCCGTTGTCAGCGCCATGGCTGCCACAAGGATCACAGCGTTCATGACCTTTCCTCCTTCCCTTTCAGGAGGGACAGCGCCATCGTCATCAGAATCATGGCCGGGATCAGAAACCGCTCGGGGCCGAACAGGACCAGGCACAGCAGGGTGCTCAGCAATCCTGTCAGCGCGGGGATATGGTCGCGCGTACTGAGCCATTGCTCCGTAAACGAAGCAATGAACAGCGCCGTCATGGAGAATTCGATCCCGGCAGTGGAAAACGGCAGCACTGCCCCCAGCAGGCTGCCCAGGACGCTTCCTGTCACCCAGTAGCATTGATTGAAAAGCGATACCAGGAACCGATACCGGTTTGCGTCGCAGCCTTCGGGTGCGGTCCCGTCGCACAGGAGCGAGTATGTCTCGTCTGTCAGGCCAAAGATCATATACGGCTTGTATTTCCCCGCGTCCTTGTACGTCCCGATCATCGATATGCTGTAGAACAGATGACGCGCGTTGACCATCACTGTCGTGAGGATGACGGATAGCACCGAAGCGCCGCCTGCGAGCAATCCCACGCCGACATACTGCATAGAACCGGCATAGATGAAAAGGCTCATGGCCAACGCGTAGCCCACTTGAAAACCGGCATTGCGCAGCAGGATACCGAAGCCGATGCCCAGTACGATATATCCGGCCATCACCGGCAGCGTCTTAACAAACGCCTTTTTCAGAAGCTGTGATTTCATTTGTAATCTCATACTGAAGGAACTCATACTTCAGATTCGTTCCCTCGTCAATCTCCACTGGCAGTAACGCCCGCGAAACGAGTAACGGCTCTTCTTCTTCCTTGTCCGTCCTGTTCAGCCATGCATAGTCCCCATCAATCCGGGCGACAGTGTAATACTTCGTTTCCATGTTATTGCCCCTTCAATTGCATGTCGATAGCCACTCTTTCAGCAGCCCAACAAAATGGAATGGCTTTCCCAATGCCATGCGCTCCGCCGGTGACAATGGCGGCCTTGCCCATAAACGAATTCGTCATGCTTTCTCTCCGTTCACGAGAACCACGTTCATGGTCTCAACCTCGATCTTCTGCCACACGCCCTCGACCACATAGGGCTCATTCTTCAGATACTCGTCCAGGGCGGCGCGGTCAGGAAACTCCATCACAAGTGCGGAACCCTTCATCTTGCCAGCCTCGTCCAGCAGGCCCCCGGCGCAGATGATTTGTTTACCCAGCGCTTTCATGCCCGTAAGATGCCGGGGACGAACCTCCATCCGCTTGTCCAGCATACCTTCTCCATCATAAGCTTTGATCAAGAATTGCATTGTGACGCCTCCTTCTTTACTGATCGCACAAGAATATAGAGTCAAATCCCGTCTGAGCCAGGATTTCTTTTACTGTTTCGTTTATGTTCCTCACTGTTACGCCATTTTCACTGCTTTTCTGCATGATCAGCAGAACGCGCAAGCCTGCGGAAGAAATATAATCCAGCTTCGCGCAGTCGATCTCAACAGCAGAAATCTCCTGCGATGCTTTTTCCGCTTCCCACTTTTTCAAAAGCTCCGGCGCTGTGATGGTATCGACTCTTCCGCACAGCGAAACATGAAAGATTCCGTTTTCAAGCGCGCAGTCCATCCCAAACGGCCGGTCTTTCTGCGCCTCAGTTTCTTCACGCCGCTGTTGGTTTTTGATAAGCGTAATCACCCAATATCATTCTTTTTCCATCATCCCTGACAATCATCTGAGATACCCCGCCTGCGAAACCAAACATTTCACATGTGTTCATTGACTCAACATCAAAGCCAAGGAACATTGAATTGAAAGCACTCAACAGATCGCCATGGGAGACAATGATGATGTTTTCGGCATCTTCTGTCATCACCTGGTCGAAAAAAGGTTTCAACCTGTTCCATTCATCCCGGCGGCTTTCTGCATCAGAAAAAAGACGATCATCAACTGTCTTTTCATCGCATTCAAGGTTTTCCCGTAACCACTGTACGGATTTACCGCAGCATCGGCCAAGATTTCGTTCCCTCAGTTCCTTTTTCACGATCGGTTCGACCTGAAACCGGGATGCGATGCTGTCGGCGGTTTGTTTTGCTCGTTTCAGGTCAGAAGTATATATAACGATTTCCTTGACATCAAATTCCTGCTTCAGCTTATCGGCAATCCGCTCCGCCTGCTGTTTCCCCAAATCAGTCAGGTTCCAGTCTGTCCATGAACCGACCATTCCATTGATGTGGTGCTCAGACTGCGTGTGCTGAACGGTGTAAATTCTCTTCATTCAAATCCTCCGAATCAGGTTGTGATGCTCCGTCAGTTCAAAACTGTTTTCCGATTTTTTCAACAAACATCGCAACAGGCTGGAATTGTTAGCGTATTACCTCCGTCAAATCCCGGTTTGGAAGTATTCTACCGTCTGCCAAAGAGATAAGCGTTATACTTCTCCTGCGCTTCCTGGCTGGCTTTCTTTTCCCGCCAAGTACTGATCTCATCACAGATCGCCAGCATCTCGTCCACCAGCAATTCTTCCGTTCGCGGCTTTGCCTGGTAGACATAAGAGGTCATCCGATCAATGGCTTTCGGACTGCCAAGCTGCCGGGCCATCACCTCGCCGAATTTCTGCGAAAAACCAGAGGAGGATACAGCTTGGATGAGCCGGTTTTTCGCTTCTGTCCATTCGGTGTGATGGTTCATTTTTCCTCCTGCTCTAGTCCATGCAAATACTGCCGAAGCACGTTCAGCCCCGCTGTCGGTACGCAGATGCGCTTTCTTGACCGGTGAATCTCCGCCCATATTTCTTCCAGGTCAAACCAGCGCACCTCATCCACTTCGGACACCTGGAGAGTGAGCCGTTCGATCTCCACCGGCTTCGTGTAAACAAATACCTGGGTCACTTCGTTGTCCCGGAAAAGCTGCCCGTGGAACTCCTTCTCATACTGGATGCGGAAGGTTCCGGCATGGATCAGCTCTTCCGGCTCCGCCACGATCCCCAGTTCCTCAGACAGTTCACGCAGTGCCGATGACAGCGGTTCTTCCCCCGCCGGGATGTGCCCGGCAGAAGATGTATCGTAAAGCCCCGGAAAGGATTCCTTCTCCATGCTGCGTTTTTGCAGCAGGATATCGTATCCCGCATCCGTCTTTCTGATCACCCACACATGCGCGGTGCGATGACGGAGGCCCTCCCTGTGAGCAGCGTCACGGGAAACGGTTTCCCCGGTGGGCAAGCCG
>JAFWQM010000114.1 GCA_017509065.1 Clostridia bacterium | reverse complement strand
TTTATTTGTGGGCTGAGTGGTAATAGCAGGCTTGAGATTCAGCGTCAGCGTAACAGTGTTCGAATAAACAGACCCCACACTGTTGGATACCTTGACGCGATACTTGTAGCCGTTATGGCGGGCTGCTGTCGTCAGGGTATAGGAGGCAGAGGTGCCATTATTGCTCACAGCATTCCAAGTGGTTTCACCGTTCTTCTGATAGTACCACTGGTATTTCGTCGCGCCGGTGGCGACCACCTTAAATGTAACTTTCGCGCCTTCATTCACCTTTTTGCTGACCGGTTGCGTGGTGATGGTGGGTTTCGCGGAAGTAGTCACAGTCAGTTTGGCGGTCTCTGACCAGACGCTCCCTGAATTGTTGGATACGAGGCAGCAATACTGGTATCCGTTATGCCGCGCTCCAGTCGTCAGTGTATAGGAAGCGGACGTGCCGTTATTGAGCACTTCGTTCCAGGTGGTTTCACCTGTCTTTTTGTAATACCACTTATAAGTCTTCGCGCCGCTGGCGACCACCTTAAACGTAGCTTTCTGGCCGACGTTCACCGTCACGTTGGCAGGCTGGGTGGTAATGACTGGCGTCGATTTCACAGTCAGCTTCGCGATGGAAGACCAAACGCTTCCAGCGCTGTTGGATACCAGACAGCGGTAATTATATCCGTCGTGCCGCGCCGCAGTAGTCAGGGAATAGGTAGCAGACGTGCCATCGTTGCTCACAGCAGTCCAGGTGCTCTCATTCGGCTTTCTGTAATACCACTGATATTTCGTCACGCTGCTTGCGACTACCTTAAACGTGGCTTTCTGGCCGGCGCTCACAGTCTGGTCAGAAGGCTGGGTGCTGATAATCGGCAAGCCATTTTTGAGCGCGAACTCGGGAGTGATGTTTGTAAAGCCGCTGGGAATCTGGTCTTCCGTATCGGCAGGTGTGTTGTGAGACAGCACAATGAGTGTAACTTCGTCCGATATGGTTTCCCCATATTTATTTGATACAATGCAACGGAATTGATAACCGTCATACTTCGTTTCCGCATTCAGGGAAAAGGAGGAAGATGTGCCGCCATTATTTACAGCCGTCCAATTCTCTTTGGGTGATCTGCGGAAGTACCATTGATAGGAAGCGTCCCCGTTCGCCATTACTTCAAAAACAGCCTTCTCGCCTTCGACAACTTTGATATCATCGGGCTGGGAGAGGATCACGGGTTTTGAGTCGCTGGCTTCCGCCGGGATGTCATCTTCATCTTCGTCGATCACGTCAACGGTTGGGGCGGTGGCTGTTGCTTTGGGAACAACAGTCAAAGCAGCCTCGTCCGAAACGGTCTTACCCATTTTGTTCGTTACGACACAGCGGAACTCATAACCGTTATGCTTCGCCTCCGCCGTAAAAGTGTAGGCAGCGGAGGTACCGTCGACTTTTACAGCAACCCATTCAGCCTTAGGCGCTGGGCGGAAATACCACTGATAGGCAGCTGCGCCATTCGCAACAATTTTGAATGTTGCTTCCTCGCCTTCGTTCACCACAGCGTCTTCGGGCTGGGAGGTGATCACAGGAGCACCTTTGGTAGCTGCTGCCTGGAAGTCTCCTTTGCCGTCAGCTTTTCCAGCGGCATCCTTGGATGTGCCGACAGCCTTGGCAACTGTCACCGATTCTGGCTGCGCAGTGAATACAATACTTTCCTCCGAAATTGCCATGGAAGGTATCAGGCAAAACGAAGCAAGCATGATCACGGTCATCATGAGACTAATGAATCTTTTCATTTTTTTCCCTCCAATATGTTATTAGCTTGTGCTTAAATCTGAAGTCTGCCGGGCGACACGGCATAAAAAGGATTGAGAATGATAACCATTTCCTGCTCAGCCTCAAGCAGGAATGCATTCATCATTTCGCGCGAACGATACTCATCCAATCGCAGCCAGAGGGGAACACCTGAACAGTCTGAACTCTGTTAGCTGTATTTCTAAGTACGTACTCATATGATTCACGAATGGAAACCGCGTCGCTGTTATTCGTGTCAGCAGCCAAATCACCGGTGTAAGTTACACTGGACAGGTCAAAGCCCATTCCTTTTGCCAAAAAATGGGTAAACACGCTAATGGGATAGTCATCAACAGTTGTTGTCTGGCTTACTTCGTCAGCCGCCGCGGCAGTGAGGATATAATATCTGTTGTAATCGTCAGAGGCACGGCTTTGCGTACTGAATGCGGATATAAAAGCATTGACAAAACTGTTGGCTGCGTCTTTGGATTTAGTGCTTTTATTGCGGGCCATCGTGCCGCTTTCGCCATCAATGAGCTGACCGCTGTGGCACGCGTCAATTACAATGATTTTACGGCCTTTAATTGTATCCAGTTTTTTGCGCAATTCGGATACCTTAACATAAGTATTTCCCACGCCGCAAAGCGCGCCATTCCACGCTGGATCATCATCACCGACACCGTGGCCGGAATAAAAGAAGAAAGAGACATCCTGATCCTGCGCATCGCCAAAGACAAGATCGATTGTACTGAGAATATCAGAAGCAGAAAGATCAACCCAAACATTAGTATCGTATGGTGTCCCCTCTGCGCTTTGAAGACTTATCGCCGTTATAAGAGCATCGTTTTTAGGCGCATAACCTAAATAGCAGTCTTCGCCATCGTACATCTGGCCAATCAGCACTGCGCGGTACGTCGTATTGGCATTAAAATCAACGTGATTGTCCCGCGCCCATTTCATGGCGTAGCTTCCGGGTGTCGTCTGAATGAGCATATCGCTCAGGCATCCGGAAAAGCAGCTGCTGCCAATCGATGTTACGGATGAAGGGATATTGATTCTGTAGAGATTGCTGCACCCATAGAAACACTTGCTGCCAATGGTTGTGAGTCCTGACTTCAGCGTGACTTCCGTCAGCTGGGTGTCTCCGGAGAACGCTTCACTGTCAAGCTGGGTCACCGAAGAAGGCAGTACATATGTTCCTGCCAGACCTGTTTCAACAGAACAGATCATCAGGAAAACCAGAACCGCCGCTATGCTTTTTTTGAATTTAAACATATTCTATCCTCCTATCTTTTCTGCCTTTTTTTCTCAATAAGTATTATATTATAGAAAAGGAAAATGGTCAATTCTTATATATCATTAATTTTCCATGTCAAATCTATGAAAATTTCGAAAAGAATTGACAATTCCCCGCCCCTCTGTTGTATAATATATTGTTCTGTGATTAAAGGAGGATCATCCCATGTCCGAATTACAGCGCGAGGTCGCCTGCCGGCGCACCTTCGCCATTATCAGCCATCCCGACGCGGGCAAAACCACGTTAACCGAAAAACTATTGCTGTACGGCGGGGCCATCCGCCAGGCGGGCAGCGTGAAAGCGCGGCGGGCCGAGCGCCACGCCACGTCGGACTGGATGGAGATCGAAAAGCAGCGCGGCATTTCGGTCACGTCCAGCGCCATGCAGTTTGAATTCGACGGCTTCCACATCAACATCCTGGACACCCCCGGCCACCAGGACTTTTCCGAGGACACCTACCGCGTGCTGGTGGCGGCGGACAGCGCAGTGATGCTTATCGACGCGGCCAAGGGCGTTGAGGAGCAGACGGTGAAGCTGTTCAAAGTATGCCGGATGCGCGGCATACCGATCTTCACGTTCGTGAACAAAATGGACCGGGCCGCGAAAGACCCCTTCGCCCTGATGGAGGAAATCGAGCAGGTGCTTGGCGTGCGGGCCTGCCCCGTGAACTGGCCCATCGGCGTGGACGGGGACTTCCAGGGCGTGTACCACCGGGACGAAAAGACCGTCGAACTGTACTTCGGCGGCGATCACGGCAAAACGAAAGCGGGCAAAACCGTGATTTCCGTGGACGACCCAGCCTTTGAAACCGCCCTGGACAGGCATTACCGGGAGCGTCTGCAGGACGAAATCGAGCTCCTGGACGAGGCGGGCGACGCCTTCGACCTGGCCGCCGTGCGGAGGGGTGAGCTGACCCCCATGTTCTTCGGCAGCGCCGTGACCAACTTCGGCGTGGAGCCCTTTCTCTACCGTTTCCTACGGTATACGGAACGCCCCCTGCCCCGCGAGAGCGACCAGGGCATGATCGAGCCCGAGGACGAAAACTTCTCCGGCTTCATCTTCAAGATTCAAGCCAATATGAACCCCGCCCACCGGGACCGGCTGGCCTTCCTGCGGGTGGTGAGCGGCGTGTTCCACAAGGGCATGACCGTCTGGCACTCCGGCACCAACAAAGAAATGCAGGTGAAGCAGCCTCAGCAGTTCATGGCCGACGAGCGGGAGGGCATCGAGGACGCCTACCCAGGCGACATCATCGGCCTGTTCGACCCCGGCGTATATCGGCTGGGAGATACCCTGTGTACGGGCAGGAAAATCCGGTTCGAGAAAATCCCCGTGTTCGCGCCGGAGCGCTTCGCCCGCGTACGGCCGCTGGACTCCATGAAGCGCAAGCAGTTCGTGAAGGGCATCAACCAGCTTTCCGAGGAAGGCGCCATCCAGACCTTCCAGCGCAACGAAACCGGCCTGGAGGAATTCATCGTGGGCGTGGTGGGCGAATTGCAGTTCGACGTGCTCACCTACCGCCTAAAGAGCGAATACGGCGTCGATCTGGTGATGGACAGGCTGGGCTACCGCTTCGTCCGCTGGATCAAGGAAAGCCCCGTGCCCGCCGATCGGCTGCAGCTGACCTCCACCTCCGCCCGGGGCTTCGACGTGAATGAGAATCCCGTCCTGTTCTTTGAAAACGACTGGAGCATTCGCCTGGCGGGAGAAAAGAACAAGGGCCTGGAGCTCAGCGAAATCGCCCCGCGCATCGCGGACAAATAAACATGTTTACGCGCAGAATGCGGACAAACGTATTCCGCGCTTTTTTCTGCCGTAATTCTGCCCCAGGTTTTTGGAAAAAAGGTTTGAAACATCCGCTGTTTCCGTTTATAATAACAATCGGGCATGGTTCATGTCCTTGGAATCTCAGAGGGGAGGCATTGACATGTCATTTCTGAAAATGCTCAGCCGGCGGTTCATGGCGTTCATGAGCACACGGAACGGCTTTGATCCTTTATCCGTTGCGATGCTGGTCGGCAGCCTGCTGCTGCAATTCGTGGGGTCAGCTACGGGCCTGAACGTGATCCTGTTTCTGAGCATCGCGCTGTACGGCTGGGCGCTGTTCCGGATTTTCAGCAAGCGCGATCCCAGCCGCGCGGCGGAAACGCAAAAGTTTCTCAATTGGTGGACGCCCATCGCCACGAAGATTCGCCAGTTTTTCCTGCGCCTCAAGCTCCGCAAGCAGTACAAATACTTCAAGTGCCCCCAGTGCGGCGCCCTGCTGCGCATGAGCCGCGGCGCGGGGGAAAAGGATATCTGCTGCCCCAAATGCCAGAACAGGTTTAAGATGAAGAGTTAAGAGGTAGGAAGTAGGAGGTTTATATTGTTTTCACAATGATGTTCTATCCCCAAGATGAACCTTCTATAAAACCTCCTACCTCACCAATAGAAAGGTGTCGTGGCCATGTTTGGTTTAATCCGCCCCTATATGAACGACCTGAGCGAGGACGAAAAAGCCCGGTACAAGGCGGTGTACTGCGGGCTGTGCCGGGCGCTGAATGAGAAGTACGGCCTGGCCGGGCGCATGGGCCTCAATTACGATATGACGTTCCTGATCCTGCTGCTGAATTCCCTGTACGAGCCGGAGGAACAGACGAAGGAAGCCTTCTGCCCGCCCCATCCCGTGAAGAAGCACCGGGAAACGGCGACGGCATTCACCGACTACGCCGCCGATATGACCGTGGCGCTGACCTATTACAAAGCCCTGGACGACTGGATGGATGAACACAGCAGAACGGGCAGGGTCTATTCCGGGCTGCTGAAAGGCTCTTATGAAAAGATGAAACAGAAATGGCCCGCCCAGTGCGAGGCCATCGAAAAAAGCCTGGACGCCCTGCATGAGGTGGAAAAAGACCGGGAGGCCCAGCCCGAACGCGCCGCCGATCTGTCAGGCCGGATGCTTGCGGGGATCTTCGCCGTGAAGGAGGACTTCTTTCAGCGGGAAATGGGCTGCCTGGGCTACTTCCTGGGCAAGTTCATCTACATGATGGACGCGGCCATCGACTATGAGGAGGACCAGAAGAAGGGCTGCTACAATCCTCTGAACGGGATGCAGGTGACGCCCGAGCAGGCGCGGGAGCTGTTGCGCCAGCCCATGGGCCAGGCGGCGGAAGCGTTCGAGGCCCTGCCGCTTGTGCAAGACGTCCACCTGATGCGCAACATCCTCTATTCCGGGGTGTGGCAGACGTATAATTACGAAATGAAAAAGAAAGAAACAGACGGGAAGGGGGAAGGAAAGGATGGTCATTGATCCCCGCAAGGTGCTGGGCGTAGGTCCCGACGCGACCCCGGAGGAAATCAAAAAGGCTTACCGGCAGAAAGCCAAGGAATGCCATCCCGACCTCCACCCCGACGACCCCAAGGCTACCGAAAAGATGAACGAGGTCAATGAAGCCTACGACATGCTGACGCACCCGGAAAAATACCAGGGCAGGCAGCAGTCCTATTCCAATCCCTTCCAGGGCGGCCAGCGTCCCGGCGGCTCATACGGCGGCGGGTACAATCCCTATGGCGGATGGGGCAATGTGGAATGGGTGGATTTTGAAGACCTGTTCGGCGGCGGTTTCCGCAGGCAGGCGAGCTACGCCGATACCCGGCCTGAGGAAATGAATTACGACTCCATGGAAGTGCGCGTGGCCATCCAGGCCATCAATGCGGGACGATATGCCGACGCCATCCAGGCGCTGGCACGGGTGAACGCTGCGGACCGCGACGCTCGCTGGCATTATCTGTCCGCCCTCGCCCAGCACGGCGTGGGCAACACCATGACCGCTTTGGAGGAAATTCAGCGCGCCGCGCAGATGGAGCCGGGCAACCCGGTTTATCAACAATTGCTGCGCCAGTTCCAGTCCGCGGGACAGGCATACACTCAGCGCGCACGCGGCTTCAATATGGGCGCTTCCGATCCCTCCCGCTGGTGTATGCGCATGTGCCTGCTCAACCTGGCGTGCAATATGTGCTGCAGGTGCTTTTAATACATGAAGGGGGCAAAGACAGTGAGCCTCGATATCCAAGCTCTGATGGATTACCAGCTTCGCTTACAGGAAAAGTACGCGGGCGTGTGGGAGGGGGACAATCCCGACACCGCCAAGCACCATCTGCTCTATGCCGTCGAGGAAATCGGCGAGGTATCTGCTATCTTGAAAAAACGCGGAGCAATCGACGTGACGAAGGATGCCGCTCTTCGCGCTCACTTCTGCGAGGAAATGGCTGACGTGTTCATGTACCTGACGGACGTGCTGCTCTGCTGCGGCGTGAAGGCGGAGGAGTTTGAAGCCGCCTACCGGGAAAAGATGGAACGCAACCTGAACCGGGACTTTCCCGGAGAACACAGGAATTATTTAAAAGAATCAAATGAATAAAACAGAAGGGGAAAGCAGCCATGCGTGAAATCCCTGTATCGGCCATCACGGAAAAGGTCAAGGAGCTGTTTCTGACCGCGGCGTACAACATCGGCCCGGACGTGGAAGCGGCGGTGAAAGCTGCCAGCGAAGCGGAGCCGTCGCCCATCGGGAAATCTGTGCTGTGCCAGCTTTGCGAAAACTATCAGATCGCGCGGGATGAGCGGGTAGCCATCTGCCAGGACACCGGCATGGCCGTGCTTTTTATCGACGTAGGCCAGGACGTGCATTTCGTCGGCGGAAATTTTGAACAGGCTGTCCAGGAGGGCGTGCGCCAGGCGTACAGCGAAGGGTATCTGCGCAAATCCATTGTCGCTGATCCGCTCTTTGACCGCAAAAACACCGGCGACAACACCCCCGCCATCCTGCATCTGCGCATCGTGCCGGGGGAGCAGGTGCGTATCCTTGCCGTCGCGAAGGGCTTCGGCAGCGAAAACATGAGCGCAGTGAAGATGTGCGTGGCCGCCGACGGCGAGGAGGGCGTGCGGAATTTCATCATTGACACCGCCCGGAAAGCCGGGCCCAATCCCTGTCCGCCCATGATCATCGGCGTCGGCGTGGGCGGCACCTTCGAGCAGGCCGCCCTGATCGCCAAGCGCATGACCGCCCGGCCCGTGGGCAGCCGCAACCCCGACTCGCGTTACGCCAAGCTGGAAGCGGACGCTCTCGCCGCTATCAACCGCCTGGGCATCGGCCCCGCGGGCATCGGCGGCAAAACCACCTGTTTGGCCGTGAACATTGATTATTTCCCCACCCACATCGCGGGTATGCCCGTGGCCGTCAACATCTGCTGCCACGCCGCAAGGCACGCGGAGGGGGAGCTATGATTCCATCTCTGAAATGATTTCATCAGCCATCCGGGTATACTTTCTGATGATTTCAGCAGAGCGGTTCAGTGCTTGCTGTTCCTGCTTAGTCAATGGCAGTTCCACAATTTTTTCTATGCCGTTTTTACCGATCACGCAGGGAACGCCGCATTGTACTCCCCTCTGGCCGTATTCCCCTTCCAGATGAACCGACAGGGGCAGCGTGATTTTCGTATCCCTCAGGATGTTTTCAATGAGAAATGCCGTAGCCTGCCCGATGCCAAATTCCGTGGAACCCTTCCCGTCGATAATGTCCATGCCGATTTCGTGCGTGCGGCGAAGGGCGTTTTCCGCGATAAAGCCCGGCGTTTGCTCCGCTGGTTTTTCCAGGATCCTGATGGCGGAAAAAGGAATCATAGAGGAATCGCCGTGCTCTCCCAATACCCAGGCTTCGATCTGGTCACGGGCGCAGCCTGTCTGCTCGCTGAGCGTGCGAAGAAGCCGCGCGGTGTCCAGCAGCGTTCCGGTTCCGAACACCTGAAAACGGCCCAGCCCCAATTGCCTTCGCAGACAGTCCGCCATGATATCGCAGGGGTTGGTGATGCTGATGACCGGGCCGCAAACACCTGTTTTCCTGATCTCCTGAGCGAGGCCATAAATCATACAGGCAGAATCTGCCAGCAGATCCAGCCGGGTCTGGCCCGGTTCCCGGGCTTTTCCGATGGCGACTACGGTCACGTCCGCATCCGCGCAGTCAGCATAACTCCCCGTGCGGATGAATATTGGCACTGCCGGAAATGAAAGAGCATCCGCAATGTCCATAGCCTGGGATGCTGCTTTATCGGGCAGGATATCCACCAGTACGATTTCCCTGCAAATCCTGGCCGCTGCCAGCGCACGCGCCACATGCGATCCTACATGTCCGGCGCCGATGATCACAGTTTTTCCGTTCATTTTCAACCCTTTTTTCTCATTCTTCGCGGTATTTTATATGCTGCATGGGATTGTTATCTTATATCATATTATCCTGTTTTTGTCAATTCCGAAAGGAAAAGAATTCTAATTTTCAGGAGGAGAACATGAGCGAGTACCATTTGAGCCTGCCGCTGTCGGCACAGGATGTGGACATGCTCCGTGCCGGAGACATAGTGTACCTCACCGGTCTCATGCTGACCGGGCGAGACGCGGCGCACAAGCGGCTGGTTCAGTTATTGGAAGAGGGAAAGCCGCTGCCCGTGGACGTGCGGGGGCAGGCGATCTACTATGTGGGCCCCGCCCCCGCGTCGCCAGGGCACGCGGTGGGCTCTGCGGGCCCGACCACCAGCTACCGCATGGACGCCTATACTCCGCAGCTGCTGAAGCTCGGCCTCAACTGCATGATCGGAAAAGGCCGCCGTTCCGACGCGGTACGGGCGGCCATGCGGGAATATGGGGCGGTGTATCTTGGCGCGGTGGGTGGCGCGGCGGCGCTCATCGCCCGCAGCATCAAAAGCGCGGAGGTGCTGGCCTATCCCGATCTGGGCACCGAGGCCATCCACCGCTTCACTGTGGAAAACTTTCCCACCATCGTGCTCATGGACGCCCACGGCGGCAACCTCTACGAGTCCGGCCCGGCGCTGTACCGGGAAGAATAAAAAAGCCGTCCAACGACGGCATAGAATTACAGGATGAGCGGACGCGCTGAAAGCTCAGGCAGCAGCGCGTCTTTTTCATTGCGCCGGCAGAGCGTCGCATCGGGATGCATCACGGCGGCGGAAGCAAACCATAGGGCTTCCGGGTCAGGCATACCGCGGGACAGGGCCGCGAGAAGCGCGGCCAGCATGGTATCTCCAGCGTCCTGAGCGCTGCTTTCTTCGATCTTCGCACCATCGCAGGCCCACGCGCCTCTCGCGCTCACAAGCCACACGCCTTCGCTTCCCCATGTGAGGAACACCCGGCCCACGCCCTGGAAGCACAGCCTGCGGCAGGCGTTCAGCACGTCCTGCCTGTTTTCGGGATCAGCGCCGGTGAGCTCGCAGAATTCCCGAATATCCAGGTTGACCAGGGCGGGCTTTGCCTGAATCGCTTCGCGCAGCGCCTCGCCGCCGCAGTCCACCGCCACGGCGCAGCCCCAGGCCTGAATAGCGCCGCAGAAGCGGCGGTAGGTATCCGCCGGCGCTCCGGGCGGAAGACTGTCAGCCAGAATATACCAGGCGCCGGCTTTGGCCTCCTCCAGCAGTCCATGGAGGACGGCTGTGATTTGCGCTTCCGTTACCGCCGCGCCGCGTTCGCTGATTTCGATGGTCCGGCCCGTCTCCGTTTCCCGCAGCTTCAGATTCACGCGCATATCGCCGCTCAGCGGGAACAGTCTGCACGGAATGTTTTCCTGCGCCATAGCGGCTTTCATCGGTTCACCCAGATAGTCGAACCCGACCAGTTTTGTTTCTTCGCCCAGTTCATGGGCGGCGCGCGCCGCGTTCACGCCCTTGCCGCCCACGTCCAGCCGCTCCGCTTGAATGCGGTTAGCAGCGTCCAGCCGGAACCGGCTGATGCTGGCCGTTTTGTCCCATCCGGGATTCATCGACAGCGCGACAATCATTTGCCGCTTGCTCCTCCGTACAGGAAATCCCGGCAGGCCTGGCACGCCGCTTCGTCAACATGTCCCTCCGCGTCCGCTTCCAGGCGGTAGCTTTCGATTCCTTTCACCTCCTGCTGTTCCAGCAGCGCAAAGGCGAAAACGACGATTTCGTCCATCGTCAGATTGGTGTCGATCATGTGCAGCATGGTATCAACCAGGGACAGCGCGCCGCTGATCATGCCCTTTGTTGACATCTGGCGCAGCAGCGCTTCCATCAGGATCCTGAACCGCAGCGCGCCGTCCCACTGCCGCCGCAGTTTCAGATAGCTTACGGCTTCCGTGCCGGATAAAACATGCACGCCTTTTTGCAGCCCCAGCGCTTCCGCTTCGCTTTCGGTCAGCGTCAGCTCCACGCCGCCCAGGCTGTCGATAATGCCGGAGAAGGAATCCACGTTGATCGCGCAGTAGCGGTTGACGCTCAGGCCCAGCTGCCGGTTGATCGTATCAATGGCCAGCAGCGGCCCGCCAAAACAGTTCACATATTTGAGCTGAATCTCTTCCGGGAGGCCTTTGAGCTGCACCTTCATATACTCCGGCAGGGAAAGGAGGCGGAATTCACCTGTATTCTGGTTGATCCGGCACACCAGCAGCGCTTCGCTGCGCCCATAATTCGCCCGCATATTCGCCGCGTCCGAGGAAATCAGGGCGATGTTCAGCCAGCCCGAACGCTTCTCGTTGGCGTCAGCCAGATACACCTGGCTTTGCTTCAACGTGATTTTATAGGAATCAGGCACCAGCGCGGGCTTGTCAGAACTCAGAAGCTCTGTCACCTGACTCCACTCCCCCACGCTCCAGACCAATACTGTTTCAGCCCGTCCGGGGAACGCGCTCAGCAGCAGGAAAAGCACGCAGAATAAAGCAATTATTTTTTTCATCTCTTTCAACTCCGTTTTTTTTTGAAATCCGATCCGCGCATGTGCTCTTGCTAACGGCTTTCATGACGCCCCTCGGCATATGCGGTCCGGCCTGACGCGCAACCGGCCTGAGGCTGATTGCTTCATCATTATAGCATAACGAATCCATTCCCGCAATTGTTCCCGGAGCGACATTTTTTCATTAATCCAAAAATTAATTGTCATATTGACAAAAAATCATTGACAGCCAAGCAAGCTTATGCTATTATAATTATGGTCAAAGTGACCATGAAAGGAAGTGAGGACAGATGCAGGAATCATTGGCCAAGAATCAACTTCATGTGGCGGTTGATCTGCTGATCCTGACGGTGAGAGACGGACGGCTGAACCTGCTTCTGACCCGACGTGTAAGCCCTCCGTTCGCGGGACAGTGGGCGCTGCCGGGGCGCTTCATGGCTTCTAATGAATCGGCTGAAAACGCGGCCCACAGGCTGCTTGAGGAAACGCTTCCTGTCCGGGACGCTTTCATGGAACAGCTGTACACCTTCACGCAGGCGGACCGTGATCCCCGGGGCAGGGTGGTTTCCGTGGCGTATCTGGTGATCGTGCCCTGGGGGCGGCTAAGGAGTGTCCCGGAAGAAAAAGCGAGGAGCTTTCAATGCTTTGAAGCCGGATTGAAACAGGAAGCCCTGTGCCTTAAGGACGGCAGCGGCGCGGCGCTGAGCGATACGGAACTGGCCTTCGACCATGGCTGTATCGTGAAAACGGGCATTCAGCGGCTGCGGAACAAAATCGATTACACCGACATCGGCTTTTACTTTCTCGAAGACCGCGCCGCCTTTTCACTCGGCGACCTGCAGACGGTGTTTGAGGCGGTGCTGGACAGCAGGCTGGACACCAGCAACTTCCGCCGCTTCATCCTGAACCGTTATGAAAAGACAGGGCGGCTCAAGCAGACTGAACGCATCGAAAAGCGCGACCGCGGACGGCCCGCGGCGCTGTACCGGCTGGAGGAATAAGGAGGGCATCGCAATGAAAGAACAGAAATTTCTGATCGTGGTGGATATGCAGAAGGATTTTATCGACGGCGCGCTGGGCACGAAGGAAGCCCAGGCCATCGTCCCCGCGGCGGCAGCCCGGATCAAAGCATGCAGGCAAACGGGATATACTTTGATTGCTACCCTGGACACACATGAGGAAAACTACATGGATACGCGGGAAGGAAAACTTCTGCCCGTGCCGCACTGTATCCGGGGCACGGAAGGCTGGCGCGTCCGGCCCGAGATCATGGACGCGCTGGGCGATGATGGTATCCTGGTTGAAAAGCCCACCTTCGGCAGCACGCACCTGCCGGAGATTATCCGGGAACAATGCGGCGGGGAGGAGCCTGCCGTCATAGAGCTTCTGGGCCTGTGCACCGATATTTGCGTGGTATCCAACGCGCTGCTTCTGAAAGCCGCTTTCCCGGAAACGGACTTTATTGTCCATGCTGACTGCTGCGCCGGCGTGACTCCGGAAAAGCACCTGGCCGCGCTGGAAACCATGAGAAGCTGCCAGATTACTGTGGTTTGAAACATAGGGGACACTTTAAACATTAAGGTAGAAAGTGTCCTTTCAACAATTCGAAGGAGGCAAATCCATGTCTGAATATCGTTTCGACGCTGCTGCCGCGAGGGACCGTTTAGTGGAAGAAATCAGAAAGTTAGGAGAACGGCAGGGCTTTTCCAAAGTCGTGCTCGGCATATCCGGCGGCAAGGATTCCACCGTCACCGCCGCGCTGTGCGCCCGCGCCTTCGGCAAGGAAAACGTGTACGGCGTGATGATGCCCGACGGGGAACAGAAGGACATTTCCGACAGCATCCGCGTGTGCGAAACGCTGGGGATTCAGAAGCGGATCATCAACATCGGAGCCATTCACGCGGCGCTCAAAGCCGTGACCGACCAGAAGGAACCCACAGCGAAAGAAAACGAATTTTCCATCCCTTACAGCCGGGAGAGCGACATCAACGTGGGCCCGCGCCTGCGCATGACCACCCTGCGCTACATCGCCCAGGCCCTCGGCGCGCGCCTGGCAGGCACCGGCAACCTGAGCGAACTGACCGTAGGCTACTGCACCAAGGACGGCGACACCTCCTGCGACTTTTCCGTACTGGGTTCCCTGACCAGCATGGAGGTGGTGGCAATCGGCCTGACGATGGAAGAACTGCCCCGGGATTTAGTAGAGAAAACCCCGACGGACGGCCTGTCCGGCAAGAGTGATGAGGAGCGGCTCGGCATTTCCTATCGGGACATTCACAAATACATTCGCCTGGGCACCTGCGGCGACGCGGAAACAGATGAAAAAATACGGAAAAAGGAGCGCGCCAACATGCACAAGCGCCGGATGCCCGTGATCCTGAACCCGCTGAAAGAAGATGAATGACGTGACAAAAGCGCTGGCTTTTTTCGGGGCGTTCAACCCACCAACCGTCGCGCACCTGAATCTGGCGGAATTCGCCATGCGCCAGACCGGGCGGGAGCAGGTGATCTTCGTCCCCTCCAAGTCGGTTTATATCCGGGACGAGCAAGGCAAGGACTTTGCCTACACCGACGGGCAGCGGCTTACCATGCTGCGCATCATCGCCGAAACCCGCCCCTGGATGGCGGTGACGGACTGGGAAATCAGGCAGCCCCGCCAGCCAAGGACCTACGAAACCCTGTGCCATTTAAGAACAGAGGGCATTCAGGCCGCGCTGCTGATGGGCTCGGACAAGCTGCCGGAGCTGGAACATGGCTGGCTGCACGTTCCCGACATCGCGAAAGAGTTCGGCATCGTGTGCCTGAGCCGGGGCGGAGACGAATGCAGCCGGCTGATTCAGGAAAACGATTATCTGCGCTCGCTCGCGCCTTATATCACGGTACTTGAAACGCCCAAAGAAACCAAAGACGTATCTTCCACCCAAGTCCGCCGCCTGGCGGCTGAAATCAACAGGCTGAAACAGGAAATCAGCGCCCTGGTACCGGATGAAATCGTGACGCTGCTGCTGCAAAAGGAGGAAGAATAACCATGAAGCTCGACCCCATCGTCATTTCCCTGCTGGACACCGACCTGTACAAGTTCAACATGGATCAGGTGATTTTCCACAAGCACACCGACCTGAGCGGCGAGTACTATTTCCGCTGCCGCAACGAAGGCGTGAAATTCACCCCGGAAATGTATGACGAAATCAACGCCCAGATCGACCACCTGTGCAGCCTCACCTTCCGAAAAGATGAATTGGATTATCTGCGCTCCATCCGCTTCATCAAGAACGACTATGTGGAATTCCTGCGCCTGTGGCGGCCCATCCGGGACTATGTGGAAACGGCGCTGACCGACGAAGGCGAACTGAAAATCGTGGTGCGCGGGCCGCTGTTCTCCGCCATGCAGTTTGAAATCTACCTGCTGGAAATCGTGAACGAAGTGTATTTCCGCATGAAATACGATTACGACGCCCTCCTTGCTTCCGCGAAAGAGCGGCTCGACCAGAAGATTCAGGATTTCCAGAGCGGAAAGTATACCTTTTCCTTCGCGGAATTCGGCTGCCGCCGAAGGCTCAGCCGCGAATGGGAAGACGTGGTGGTGCGGAGGCTCAGCGCGGAAACAAAGAACTGCATTGGCACCTCCAACGTATATCTGGCAAGAAAATACGGCATAAAGCCCATCGGCACCTACGCTCACGAATTCGTGCAGATGTATCAGGGCATCGACTCCATCCCCCTGGCCTACACCAACCACTACGCCCTGGAGGACTGGTACGACGAGTACCGCGGCGACAACGGCACCGCCCTGACCGATACCGTGACCACCGATTTGTTCCTGATGGACTTCAACCGCGCCATGGTGAACAACTTCAACGGCGTGCGCCACGACAGCGGCGACCCCTACGAATGGGGCGAAAAGATCATCCGGCACTATAAAAAGTATGGCGTCGATCCCCGGACGAAGCTGCTTTTGTTCAGCGACAGCCTGGACTTTGACCGCGCCCAGGCGCTGTACGACTACTTCAGGGACAAGGCGAAGGTTTCTTTCGGCATTGGCACCTTCTGTTCCAACGATACCTCCGAGGAAGCGCTGAACATCGTCATTAAATTGCAGACCGTCAACGGCCGCGCGGTCGCAAAGCTTAGCGATACGCCCGGCAAGGCCATGTGCCGCGACACGGAATACCTGGAATACCTGAAGCGCTCCGTGGCTTTCCGCCTGAATCGGGAAAAATAAGAAACACAAAAACAAGGGCTGTCCCTTATGCCGGATCGATCCGGCGTTTCGGGACAGCCCGTTTTTTATGTCCGGTTATTCAGCGGAATACCGGATCACTTGATCTGGGTTTCGCTGCCGCGGGGCGCGCCGTAGGCGGCTTCCGTGATCTTGCCTTCCAGGACGTCGGAGATGTATTCCATGACGGCCTGATCCATGGGAATGCCGGTATCAAAGCCGCTGCCCTCGTTGTAGGCGCGGGCGAAAGCGTTGTAGGTGTCACCGCCGGCGGCGCAGAAGTTGTTGGTCACGACCGCGTAGATGGCGGCGGGATCAAAGGGCTCGCCGTTGATGGACTGGATGGTCACGCGCTGGATGGAGGCAGGCTTGAAGTAGCTGCTTTCCTTGCCGTCCAGGGTGTACACTTCGCCCTTATCGAATTCCTTGGTGGTATCCAGGGTCCACACGATGCCGCTGGTCTGGGGATAACCGCCGACGGCGTCGGGGGTACAGAAGGTGGAGGCTTCGAGCACTTCCAGCAGTTCCGCGCCGGTGACATAAACCACAGCCACGGTGTTGCCGAAGGGCAGCACGGTATTGATGTCCTTCATGGACACGTCACCAGGCTGGACAGCCGCGCGGATGCCGCCGCCGTTGGTAATGCCCACCACCTGGTTGGGCTCAACCTGCTCAATGCCGCCTTCCTTAACGACGGACCACACCATGGCGTCGGTGATCAGGTCGCCCAGATTGGTTTCCTCGGTACGGTTGCCGGGGGCCTTATCACCGTTGAGCAGCACTTCGCTGGCAGCGAAGGGAGCGCCGTATTCTGCATCGATCTTATCCATGATTTCCTTCGCCTTGGCGGCAATGGCTTCGTCCTTGCCCATGCCGGCGGTGGACACCAGGAAATGGTTCTCGATCGTCTTGGTTTCGTTGTCGATCACGATCACGCCGATATTAGCGAACTTGGTGCCGGTGGACTGGATGAGCTCGCCGTTTTCAAAGGCAGTCATCACGGTGTGGCTGTGGCCGTCAATGATGAAGTCCAGACCGGTCACCTTGTTGTAAACATCGATGGAGCGGTAGCCGTTGGCGGCGGATTCAGCGTCCACGCCCAGATGGAACAGGCCGATCACCAGGTCAGCTTCTTCCCGGACGGCATCCACGGCAGCCTGGGCGCAGGTGTACAGGTCATTAAAAGTGGTGAAGTGGATATCCTTGATCAGGCCGGGATGCACCTTGGTAGCGGTTTCGGGGGTTTCCAGACCGACGAAGGCAATCTTCAGGGGAGCCACGGGTTCAGCGCCTTCGGCGGGAGCTACCTTGGTTTCCACTTCCACGACCTTGGAGGGGGGCAGGATGGGTTCGCCGGTGGCGTCCACGATCACGTTGGCGCAGATGGCGGTGAATTCAGCCTTGCTCAGGTTGTTCATCAGCTGTTCGTAGCCGAAGTCAAATTCGTGGTTGCCCAGGGTCACGATGTCGTACCCGGCGGCGTTCATTACATCAACAGCGGCTTCACCCTTGTTGGTGGACACATAAATGGTGCCCTGGGAGAAGTCGCCGGCGTCCACCAGCAGCACGTCCTCAGCGCCATGCTCTGTCATCCAATCCCTCAGCCAGGCGATATAGGCATAGCCGTCGATGGCGCCATGAACGTCGTTGCTGTGCAGGATCACGGTTTTGCCAGTGTAGTCCGTGGGGAACACGGCGGCGGGATAATCCGCCAGCGCGGGCACGACGGACAGCGCCAGGATCAGCGCCAGCAGCAGGGCAAGCAGTTTCTTGGTCATATCATTTCCTCCTTTATGATAATGGGCGGGATAAATCCCTTTGCGTATAGCATAATCAATCGGGCGGCAAATTGCAATAGATTTGGGAAAATTGTTGAAAATTTTCGTTGCCGTGAAGCCGAAGGGCAGGAAGTAACGCACGTAACTCTTTGAAAAAGGGAATGGTTGACAATTGGGCGGCAATAAGGTATGATAACTGATGGCGTTTTTTCACAGAAATATACCGCCATAAGGAAAGAATATCAAAGAGAGGGAAGAACATGGATCAGCAAATGGCGCGCAAACTGCAGCAGGTAGGGGATGGATTCCACATCCAGGGGCCGTTTTTCTCCTATGAAGAAGTGAGCCAGGGCAACGTGAACCGCACATACAAGGCCAACTACGTCCGCGACGACGGCACCGGCATGGCGGTCATCAAATCCTATCTGGTGCAGCGGGTGAACACCTATGCGTTCCGCAACCCTGTCCAGCTGATGGAAAACATCGACCTGGTGACGGAATACATCCGGGAAAAGCAGCCGGACAAGATCAGCCTGCACTATCACCACACAGGCGGGGAGGATGAACGGAAGACCTATCTGATGGACGACGACGGGAGCTTCTGGCGCATCTGCAATTATGTGCCCTCCGTGACTTTTGACACCTGCGACGATCTGCGCGTGGTGCGCAACGCCGGCAAAGCGTTCGGCGAGTTCCAGATGGCGCTCAGCGATTTTGACGCGAGCCGCCTGTATTATACCATTCCCGATTTCCACAACACCCGCAAGCGCTATGAAACCCTGATCCGGGACGCGGAGACCGACCCCTGCGGCCGCGTGGCGGAGGTCAGGGAAGATCTGGACTGGCTTTTGTCCGTGCAGGATCTGGCGTGCAAACTGACCGACATGTATAACTCTGGGGAGCTCCCCCTGCGCGTGACCCACAACGACACCAAGATCAACAACGTGCTCTTTGACGTGGACACCCATGAGGCGCTGGTGGTCGTGGATCTGGACACGGTCATGCCCGGCCTGGTGGGGCATGACTTCGGCGACGCTATCCGCTTTGCAGCGAACTTCGTTGAGGAGGATTCGGCGGACTATGGCAAGGCTGGCATCAACCTGAACATTTTCTGGGCCTTCGCTGAAGGCTTCCTCAAATACACCGCCAAGACCCTGACCGAAAACGAGATCAGCACCCTGGGCCTGTCCTGCTTCGTGCTGGCCTGCGAGCTGGCCACCCGCTTCCTGGACGACTACATCGTGGGCGACAAGTATTTCAACGTAAAGAAGGATAAGCACAACCTGGTGCGCACCCGCTGCCAGATCGCCCTGGCCAAGGATATGCTGGAAAAAATGGACGCCATGCAGGCCATCGTAAACGAATGCGCCCGGAAGTACCGCCAGTGATCCCGCGCCTACCGCCTTTCCGTCGCGATTCAGATATTACTGGGGGAACCGCTCTTTGGAGCCGAAGCGCCCGGAAAACCTGCCCTTGGGCTGGTTTTCAGCGAAGAGGCCGCAACGCCCGGAAAATCATCCAGTGGATGATTTTCAGTGAAGGCCGGGCGGTAGCCCCGGAAAGGCCAGAAGGCCCCGGATAACAAAGAATGGTTTCCCCCAGATACGTAAATGGTAACGCCTTCCCTGCCCGGGAGGGCTTTTTTTGTTGCATTTTTGCTTGTAACGCGGGTTTTTCCATGATATAATCGAAAATGATGGGTTCCCATGAACAGGAGGAACGCTATGTTTCTTGCAAGCGGATGGAAAGATTTTGAAGTGCTGGACACCGGCGCGGGGGAAAAGCTGGAGCGCTGGGGGGACATTCTGCTGGCCCGGCCCGACCCGCAGGTGATCTGGCCCCGGGCAGATGAACGGCTCTGGCAGAAAGCCCAGGCCCATTACACCCGCAGCGAGCGCGGGGGCGGGGCCTGGGATTTTAAGGAGAAGCTGCCAGACAGATGGGTGATCTCCTACCGGAATTTGAAGTTTTACGTGCGGCCCACAGGCTTTAAACACACGGGCCTTTTTCCCGAGCAGGCGGCCAACTGGGACGCCATGGCGGATATATTGGCAAAGCGCCCCGGCGCGAGGGTCCTGAACCTGTTCGCCTATACCGGCGGCGCGTCGCTGGCGTGCGCGGCGGCGGGAGCGCACGTGACCCACGTGGACGCGGCGAAGGGCATGGTGCAGTGGGCGAAGGAAAACCGGGAGCTGTCCGGCCTGCCGGAAACCAGCTTCCGCTTTATCGTGGAGGACGCGCTTGCTTTCGTGAAACGCGAGATCCGCCGGGGCAGCACCTACGACGGCGTGGTGATGGACCCGCCGAGCTATGGGCGCGGGCCTACGGGCGAGGTGTGGAAGCTGGAAAACGAGCTGTATAACCTGGTTTCCACCTGCGCCGGAGTGCTTTCCGACGATCCGCTGTTCTTCTTCATCAACAGCTACACCACCGGCTTCCAGCCCGCGGTATTGCAGAATATTCTTGAAAAAACCGTCGCCCGAACCTACGGCGGCACCATTGACTCCGAGGAACTCTGTCTCCCCGTCCGATCCGGCGGTGTGCTGCCCTGCGGAGCGACGGGACGATGGATCGCGTACGATTAGGAGTTTTCTGGGGGAAACCATTCTTTGTTATCCGGGGCCTTCCGGCCTTTCCGGGGCTACCGCCCGGCCTTCACTGATAATCATCCACTGGATGATTTTCCGGGCGTTGCGGCCCCTACGCTGAAAACCAGCCCAGGGCAGGTTTTCCGGGCGCTTCGGCCCCAAAGAATGGTTTCCCCCAGACCCCCTTCCAAGAAAGCTATTTAAGGTTTTTCAATACTCTTCCATTCTTTTTCAGAATGACAAGTTGGGTTCCCATGTCATTCTGAGCACCGCGAAGCGAAAGCGGAGCGGTTAGCGAAGAATCTTAAAGCTGAATTATATATTGCCAATTTAGAGGATTACTATAGAGGCCAGACTATTTCGATAATCGACGAAAGAGGTGCCATATGGACAAGCCCACCATTCTCTACGAGGACAATCACGTGATCGTGGCGGTGAAGCCGCAGAACCTGCTGACCCAGGGGGATGAAACGGGGAACGAAAACCTGCTGGATCAGATCAAGGCATACGTGAAGGAAACCTATAACAAGCCGGGAGAGGCATACATCGGCCTGGTACACCGGATGGACAGGCCCGTGGGCGGGCTGCTGGCGTTTGCCCGCACCAGCAAAGCGGCGGCGCGGCTGTCCGAGCAGGTAAAGACCCATGAGCTGAACCGGCAGTACGTGGCCATTGTTGAAGGCGAGACGCCCGACCGCTTCACCTACGTGGACTATCTGGCCAAAGACCCGGAAAAGAACATGGTGACGGTGCTGCCCTCCTACATGAAATTGCAGGGCAAGGAAGCCATTCTCCACGGACGCACCGTGGCGCACCGGGACGGGCTGAGCCTGGTCGCCATCCAATTGGAAACGGGCCGGGCGCACCAGATCCGCGTGCAGATGCAGCACGCTGGGTTCCCGCTCTGGGGCGACCACCGCTACGGCAACGGCAAGGGCAAGGAGCAGATCGCCCTGTGGGGGATGCGGCTTTCCTTCGCCCACCCCATCACGAAGGAGCAAATGCTGTTCATCGCCCCCACGCCGGAGGAAAAGCCCTGGCTGTTCTTTGAGCGCGAGCTGCGCGGCCTGGAAACCATCTGGCCCCAGATCAAGCCCGCAATGCAGGGGGAAAACGCATGAGCAATCCCGTCACCTTTGAACTCCTGCATACCTGCAAACAGTCCGGCGCGCGCTTAGGCGTGCTGCACACGCCGCATGGCGATATTCCCACACCCATTTATATGCCAGTTGGCACCCAGGCCACGGTCAAGGCCATGACGCCCAGGGAGATGGAGGAGATCAACGCGAAGATCATCCTCTCCAATACCTACCATCTCCACCTGCGCCCCGGGGAGGACATCATCCGGGAAGCGGGCGGACTGCATACCTTCATGGACTGGCACCACCCCATCCTCACGGACAGCGGCGGGTTTCAGGTGTTTTCGCTTTCTGAGCTTCGCAAGATCACCGAGGAAGGCGCGGCGTTCCGCAGTCATCTGGACGGAAGCAAGCAGTTCATCAGCCCGGAAATCTCCATGGATATTCAGGAGGCTTTGGGCTCGGACATTGCCATGGCGTTCGACGTGTGTTCCGCTTATCCCTGCGACCATAAGACCGCCGAGGAAGCCATGCATCGCACCCACCGCTGGGCCGAGCGCTGCAAGAAGCACCATACCCGTTCCGACCAGGCGCTTTTCGGCATCGTGCAAGGCGCATTTTTTGAGGACCTGCGCATCGAGTCCGCCAAGACCCTGGCGGACATGGACTTCCCCGGCTACGGTATCGGCGGCCTTTCCGTGGGTGAGCCGAAGCCCATCATGTATGAAATGCTGGAAAAGATCGAGCCATACATGCCCAAAAACAAGCCGCGCTACCTTATGGGCGTGGGCACGCCGGACTGCTTCTTAGAAGGTATCCTGCGCGGCATTGATATGTTCGACTGCGTGCTGGCCACCCGCATTGCCCGGAACGGTACCTGTTTCACCCGGAACGGACGGTTGGTGGTGCGCAACGCCACCTATGCCCGGGACTTTACGCCCATCGAAGAAGGCTGCGACTGCTACGCCTGCCAGCACTTCACCCGTGCTTACGTGCGGCATCTGCTCAAAGCCGATGAAATCACCGGCGGGCGGCTGGCCTCCATCCACAACCTGCGCTTCCTCATCCGCATGATGGAGGAGATCCGCCAGGCCATTGCTGAAGACCGCTTCCTGGATTATCGGAAGGAATTTTACGAGAAGTATGACCTCACAAGAAATTTCTGACGTTGGAGGTTTGGAAATGGAATATCGCTCCGTCCCGCAGGTCAGGCTGCCGGTGTCCAGAATCATTATGGGCTGCGCCTCAGACGGCTTCAACGGCGGGAAAGACCAGAGCGCCCTGCTGGACGCCGCCCTCGCCGCGGGCATCAACACGATAGACACCGCGCGGGTTTACGGCCAGTCCGAGCGCGTGATCGGGCAATGGCTGGGGAAGCACCGGGACGAAGTGGTGGTCGTTACTAAGTGCGCCCATCCCTCCCCGCTCGATCCTATGCGCCTGACGGAAAAGGAAATCCGCAAGGATTTGGAAACCTCGCTCCGTGAGCTGGGCACAGACAGAATCGACATTTATCTTTTTCATCGCGACCATCCGTCCGTGGAGCCGGGAACCATGATCGAAATCATGAACGCCCTGAAAACGGAAGGAAAAATCGACGCTTTCGGCGCGTCCAACTGGTCGTATGAACGCTTTCGCCAGGCGCAGGAATACGCGGAAGCGCATCACCTGACCCCCTTCTCTGTCTCCAGCCCCCATTACAGCCTGGCTCGCCAGCAGGCCGATCCATACGGCGGAGGCTGCGTCTCCCTCACCGGGAATGAAAACGCCGCAGCCCGCCGCTGGTACGCGGAAACGCAGACGCCCGTATTCGCCTATTCCAGCCTGGGGCGCGGCTTGCTTTCCGGCAAAGTAAAAAGCGGCGACGCAAAAAACGCCGCCTCCGTGCTGGACACGTTCGCCATGAAGGGTTATGGCTGCGAGGATAATTTCACGCGTCTCGCCCGCTGCGAGGAGCTGGCTGAAAAGAAAGGCTGCTCCGTGGCCCAAATCGCCATGGCATGGCTGTACTGCCAGCCGCTTAACACCTTCGCCATCGTCACCATGTCCTCCCCCACCCGCATCCGGGAAAACATCGCCGCGCTTTCCCTGAAGCTCACGGAGGCGGAATGCCGGTATCTGGACCTTGAAACGGAGGAACTTGTTTCGAGAAATCCATATATTTCAGACCTTGGCAAAAACAATCACAGATGGACAATATAACGAAAACAGGGCTTCCCGAAATGGGAGGCCCTATTTCTTATTGGATAAAGCATCAGTTTTTCCGCCATACGTGGGGGGCGAAAAGCAGCAGGATGGGGTAGATTTCAAGTCGTCCCGCCAGCATCATAAAGGACAGGAGCAGCTTGGCGGGAGGGGAGAAAAACGCGAAGTTTTCCGTGGGCCCGACGCCGCCCAGGCCGGGGCCGACGTTGGACAGTGTGGTGAGCACGGCGGTGAAGGCCGTCACGAAATCCTTTGCTTCCAGCGAAATCAGCAGTGTGCCGACCACGGCCAGTACCACCCACAGCGACAGGTAGACGCCCACCTGGGACAGCGTGCTTTCCTGCACGGCCTTGCCCTCCAGGCGAACCACCGCTACCTTCCGGGGCTGGATGGTATGTTCCAGATCGCGGAAAGCCGACTTTCCCAACAGCAGGACGCGGCTGGTTTTGATGCCGCCCGCGGTAGAGCCCGCGCACGCGCCCATGCACATGAGGAGCAGCAGCATCGAACGGGAGAAGAGGGGCCACACGTTAAAGTCCGCCGTGCCGAAGCCGGTAGTGGATATAATGGATGTCACCTGGAAGAAAGCGTAGCGCAGCGCTTCAAAGAAGCCGTTGTACCGGGGCAGGATGCTGAGTGTGACCAACAGCGTGGCCGCCGCTACGATGCTCAGATACGTCCAAAGCTCCTCGCTTTGCAGGATGGGTTCCTTCTCCCGGCGCATCAGATGGAAATAGATAGCGAAGTTCACGCCGAACAGCATCATGAACACGCCGATGATCCACTCGATCGCCGGGCTGTGGAAAGCGCCGACGCTGGAATTGTAGTTGGAAAAGCCGCCGGTGCCAGCGGTGCCGAAGGTATGGATCAGCGCGTCATACAGGTTCATGCCTGCCAGCAGCAGGCTCACGGTTTCCGTAAAGCTGAGGATAAAATAGAGCACATACAGGATTTTCGCCGTGTCGCCCATCTTGGGCAGCAGCTTTGAAAAGGTGGGTCCGGGGCTTTCCGCGCGGGCCAGGTGAGACGTGCGGCCAGACAGTCTCGGCAGTACCGCCAGCGTAAACACCAGCACGCCCATGCCTCCGATCCAGTGGGTAAACGAGCGCCAGAACAGCACGCCCCTTGGCAGATGCTCAATCTCCGTCAGGATGGTGGAGCCGGTGGTGGTGAAGCCGCTGACCGCCTCAAAGAACGCATCCACCACGTGGGGGATGGCTCCGGAAAGCACGAAGGGCAGCGCGCCGAAAAACGACAGAATCACCCAGCTCAGCCCTGCAACCGCCATGCCGTCCCGGGCGGTCAGATCGTCTCGGTCGGGCTTGAGCAGGAATGTCAGCATCACGCCCACCGTGGCGGTGATGGCGATGGCTTCCAGAAACGCCAGCGTGTCTCCCTGCCGGAAGATCAGCGAAACGCCCATGGAGGGCAGCATCAGCGCTGCTTCCATCAGCAGCAGACGCCCCAGCAGCCGGAATACCAGCTTATAATTCAAAGGAAATAACCTTCTTTCGTCGCGGCTGTTTGGTTGGAGTGAGGGATTAGGGAATAGGGATTAGGGATTAGGCTTTTTAGTGAGTTGTTGAGAGTACAGAGTTCAGAGTACAGTTTTTTTATAGCTGACCAAGCATGGGTTTCCTAATTTCAAAAACAATAATATCTGCACTCTGTACTCTAAAAAACTCCTAACTCACCGAAACACCTGTCCCAGCGAGCTCAGGCCGGGTTTATGGCTGATGACCACTACATAATCGCCGACCTCGATGGTGTCGTTGCCGAAAGGCACCTTGACCTGGCCGTCGCGCACGATCACGGCGATCAGGGCGTCGGGGATGACTTTCAGTTCCTTCAGCGGCACGTGGATGTATTTGTCTCCCGCCTGCGCGATGAATTCCAGGGCTTCGGCCTGGCCGTCCATGAGGCGGTACATCCGCTCGACGGCGGCATTGGCGCGGCTGGAGCGGGAACGCACCACGCGCAGGATATCGTTGCAGGCGACAGACTTGGTGCTGATGATGCTGTCCAAACCCATGTTATGCATGATACCGGAATAGGTGTCGCGGCTGGATTTTACGATGACCTTCTTCACGCCCCGCTGAGCGGCGTAGAACCCGGCCATCAGGTTTTCCTCGTCCCTGTCGGAGAGAGTAATGAACGCGCCGGTGTCGGCCAGGCCTTCGCTTTCCAGCAATTCCTGGTCGGTGCCGTCGCCCTCGATGATGGTTGCTCCGGGCAGGGAGTCCGCCAGCCTGCGGGCCTTATCACGCTTCACTTCGATCACGGACACCTTCATTTTCATCCGCACCAGCATGGACACAAGATAAAACGCGATGCGGCTTCCGCCCATCACCATCACGGTACGGATGGTGGACATGCCTTTGCCCAGCGCGGTAAAGAAGCGCGTGATGGTTTCAGAGTCAGACACCACATGCACCCGGTCGCCTGGCCGGATGATAAAATCGCCCTTGGGAATAATGATCTCGCTGCCGCGTTCCACGGCGCAGAACAGCACCTGCGGCAATTGCCTGTTCTTTTTATACATTTCCCTCATCGGGATGCCTACCACCGGGTCGCCCTCGGCGGCGCGGAAGTCCACCATTTCCACGCGGCCCCGGGCGAAGGTTTCGATGCTGCCCGCGAAGGGGAAGCGCAGCATACGGCTGATTTCGCGGGCGGTGGCGCGTTCGGGGTTAATGGCATAGTCGATGGACAGCTCCTTTTGCAGGAAAGACAGGGTATTCAGATATTCCGGCTCGCGGATGCGCGCGATGGTGTATTGGGCGCCCAGCCGCTTGGCGGTCAGGCAGGCCAGCATATTCACCTCGTCGCTCATGGTGACGGCGATCACGATGTCGGCGCGCTGTACGTCGGCTTCCTTCAGTGTGTCCGCGCTGACGCCGCTGCCGTGGATGAACATGGCGTCCATCATGTCCATGGATTTTTGCACGACGCTTTCACTGCGGTCGACCATGGTCACATTGTGGCCTTCGTCCACCAGGCGCTGGGCCAGGGAAATGCCCAGCTTGCCTCCGCCGATAATGATGATCTGCATACGCTCCTCCTGCATGGTAAATAAAAAGCATCCATTACGTGAATTCCTGTATATTATATCAGGAATACCGCCATTTGAAAAGAGAAAAAGCTCATATAATCCGAATTATCATTGCAGGACAAAACACATCACAGCGCCGCCCGTAGGCGGCGCTGTGACAGAAGCTGTATTGCTTTATCTCACGGTCAGCGTGACGACAGCGGTAAACACGCTTCCGACTGCGTTTTTCACTTCGCACTTGTACTTGTAGCCGTTGTGCCGCGCGGCTGTCGTCAGCGTGTAGGTGGCTGACGTGCCGTTATTGCTCACCGCAATCCATGTGCTTTCACCGGGTTTCTGGTAATACCACTGATAGCTCGTCGCGCCGGTCGCGGTCACCTTGAAGGTTGCTGTCCTGCCCGCTGTCACGGATTGATTGGAAGGCTGAGCGGTGATGACGGGCTTGAGATTCAGCGTCAAAGTAACGGTGTTGGACCAGACATATCCCGCGGTGTTGGATACCTTGACGCGATACTTGTAGCCGTTGTGCCGCGCCGCGGTGGTCAGGGTGTAAGTAGCCGACGTACCGTTGTTGCTCACTGCGTACCAGGTAGAGTCATTCGGTTTCAGGTAATGCCACTGATAGCTTTTGGCATTGGAGGCGACCACTTTAAACGTCGCTTTCGCGCCTTCGTTCACCTTCTGGTTCGAGGGTTGCGTGGTGATGGTGGGCTTCGCGGCGGTTGTCACCGTCAGTGTGACGGTATTCGACCAGACATACCCCGCGCTGTTGGATACCTTGACGCGATACCTGTAGCCGTTGTGCCGTGCCTCTGTGGTCAGAGTATAGGTGGCACTGATGCCGTTATTGATCACTGCGGTCCAGGTGCTGTTACCCGGCTTCTGGTAATACCACTGATATGCTGTCGCACCGGTGGCAACGACCTTGAAGGTCGCCTTGGTTCCTTCGCTCACCTTCTTGCTGGTGGGCTGCGTGGTAATGACAGGCTTGGCAACCACGGTCAGCGTGACGGTGTTAGACCAGACAGAACCGGCAGCGTTGGATACCTTGACGCGGTACTTGTAGCCGTTGTGGCGCGCTGCTGTTGTCAGGGTATAGGTTGCGGAGGTCCCATTGTTACTCACCGCGTACCAGGTGGAATCATTCGGCTTCTGGTAGTACCACTGATAGCCTGTCGCGTTGGAGGCGACCACCTTGAACGTGGCTGTCGCTCCTTCATTCACCTTCTTGCTGCTGGGCTGGGTGGTGATCGTGGGCTTTGCATCCAGATACGCCACATTGATGTCGTTATCAATAGCGTATTGCTCCGCACGTGAACCCGCGCGGCAGTAAATGACCATATCGCTGGGACAGTCAGAGAAAACCCAGGAGCCAAAGCTGGTCGCGTCATTCAGCACAGTAACGCTTTTCAGGCTGGCGCAGACGGAGAAAGCGCTCGTATCGACAGTGGTCACGCTGGCGGGGATGACGATGCTCGTCAATCTGGCACAGCTGCCGAAAGCCTGAAGACCTATGCTGGTCACGGTACTGGGAATCGTGATATCCGTCAGGTGATTGCAATAATAAAATGTCTTATCTCTGATAACAGTCACGCTGTTCGGAAGGACGACGCGCGTCAGGCCTTTGCATTCCCTGAAAGCGCCGGTGCCGAGGAATGTGACACTGCTTGGGATCGTCACGCTCTCCAGGCTGGCGCATTTATGGAAAGCCTCCTTGCCAATACTGGTCAGGCTGTTTGGGAGGGAGACGCTCTTCATATTGGTGCACGATTCAAAAGCGAAGTCACCGATTGTCGTTACGCCTTCCTTTATGAATAACCGGATGATGTCTTTATGATCAGCAAGCGCATAGAAACTGTCCATTGGCCCGGTTCCGGAAATCGTCATCAACCCGTTGTCATCCAATGTCCACGTCAAGGCAGGGCCGCATTCCCCGCTTGACGCCGCGTTCGCAAGCGCGGGAAGCGCTGCGGCGCAGACGATCAGGAGAATAAAAAGCATGAATCGTTTCTTCAAAGCATATTCCTCCTTTTAAAGATTTTTAAAACCAAAAATTGTTATCCAATGAAATTTTATCACAAGCAGCCTTTGAACGCAAGAAGATTTACAGGTCTCCTGCAAAAGAATTGGGATTCTGTCTGCAAAAAGCAGGCAGAATCCCAAGGCGGTTTTTCGTAGTTTTGGATGCAGTATTGCGTTGCTCTGATCCTGGTGATTTCTGTTCCCTTGGCAGAAATTCGGGAAGCTTCATCACGGTTTACGCAGCAATCGGTTTGATCGTGCCATTCTCCACGTCGTTCCGAAAGAAGAAGCGAATGGTGCCGTCAGCGTACCGCACGCTGATCCTTCCAAACACAGGCAGATTGATAACGACGCCTTCTCCGAAAGGCGTTTCGACCTTCGCGCCGCGAACGATAGTCAACATCTTGTAACCCTCTCTTTTTCAGGCCGCAATTTGTGGCGTTTCTATTAACCGAAGGCATTCTATCACGCCTGGAAAAAGAGCGCAATGGATAAACCGGGATGAAAAAATCCATGTACCCCGCAAACCTATATGTGACAAAGGTTTTACGAAATTGTATTTTTTTCGTGTCGTTTATTTGTCAACAACTGTAATATTTTGGAAGGAACAGAGGATAAACATCCTCCTGACTCGCTCCAGCCAAACCTTCCTGAACGCTCATTCATTGTTCGCCCGCGTCAGGTCGCGCACCCATTTATACTTGCGGAACCGCGCCATCACCCAGGGGATTTTCCCCACCTCGTCCAGGCAGGTGCAGGCGTACACGGCCAGCACGGGCCAGTGGAACACGAACCCGCCCAGCAGCGCCAGGGGAATGGCGATGCCCCACATGCACACCGCCAGGCTGTACATATCGAACAGCGTGTCTCCCCCGCCGTCCAGCACGCCGTTGATGGTGACGGTATTCACGCAGCGCCCGATCATATAGACCGCCATGATGACCATCATGCCCGTCAGGTACTGCCGCGCGTCGTCCGTCAGGATCACCATGCGCACCACCAGCGGCGTCAGCGCCAGCACCGCCGCCGTGGACAGGAAGCCGATCACATAGGAAATATTTTTCAGCTTGATGCCGTAGGCCTTGCCTTTGTCCAGCCGTCCCGCGCCGAGCTCGTTCCCCACCATGATGCCCGCCGCGCTGCCGATACCGTTGCAGACGCAGCAGATCAGATCGCGCACCACCGCAGCCACGGAATTGGCCGCCGCAGCGTCCGCGCCCATGTGGCCCATGATGGCGGTATAGGAGGTAAAGCCCACGCCCCAGAACAGGCCGCCGCCGAGCAGGGGCAGGCACTGCCGCCGGAAGTCCGCGCCAAGCTGTTTGTTCCGCTCCAGGAAGCGGCTCCAGGCGGGCCGCACATAATCTTTCCCGGTGGACACGAACAGGCACAGGCTTAGCTCCGCCACGCGGGCCAGGGTGGTCGCCAGCGCCGCGCCGCGGGCCTGCATCTTCGGCGCGCCAAGCAAACCGAAAATGAATACGGCGTTCAGGATAATATTGATGACGACCGCGCTCGATGAAATCCACGCGCTTGGCGTCACGTGGTCGGTCACCTTCATGGTCGTCAGGTAACACTGGGAAACGCCGGTGAGCAGGTAGGAAAAGCCCGCAATGCGCAGGTACGCGCTGCCGATCACGATCAGCGGCTCGTCATGCGTGAAAATGCGCATCAGCAGCCCGGGAACCGCCTCGCACGCTGCGAAGAACAGCAGTGACACCAGCCCGCAGAAGCGCAGCATCATATTGAACAGGCGCTGCATGGTGGCCGTGTCGTGTTTGCCCCAGTACTGCGCGCCTAAAATCGCCCCCGCGCCTGTGATTGCCATGATAAACATGTTCTGCACGAACTGGATCTGCGTCGCCAGCGATACCGCCGTCATCTCGTCCTGGGCGATCCGGCCCAGCATCAGCGCGTCCCCCGCCGCCACAGCCGCCAGCATCAGGCTTTGCAGGGCAATCGGCAGCGCCAGTTTTCGGAGCCGTTCGTAAAATACTTTTTTGTCAATGGCTGCCGGTTTGATTTCCATAGGCACATCCCCTTCCTTTGTGTGCTTTTGCCAGTATACCAGATAATTCCTGTTCCGTAAATGGATTTTTCTGCTTAAAAATGGCTATGCCGTGAAGCATAGCCATAAAAGGGTGTGTTTTATCAGCCGATTTCCTTCCGATAGCCGTCCAGCTCGGGTTCGTTGCCGTAGACGAAATGGCCGGGGAGGATTTCATTCCAGGTAGGCTTTTCCTTTTCGTAGTGGTGCTGGGTGGGATCGTAGACCAGCAGCTTCTTGCTGCGCTCCACGTAGGGGTTGGGGTTGGGCACGGCGGAGAGCAGGGCTTTCGTATAGGGGTGCAGCGGGTGCGCGAACAGCTCTTCCGCCTCGGCCAGTTCCACGATGCGGCCCTTATGGATGACGGCGATGCGGTCAGAGATGAACCGCACAACGCTCAGATCGTGCGCGATAAACAGGTATGTCAGGCCGCGGCTCTTTTTCAGGTCGTTGAGCAGATTCAGCACCTGGGCGCGGATACTCACGTCCAACGCGGAAATCGGCTCGTCGGCCACGATGAACTGCGGCTCCATGATCAGGCTGCGAGCGATGCCGATGCGCTGGCGCTGGCCGCCGGAGAACTCATGCGGGAAGCGGCTGGAGAACTCGGGCAGCAGGCCCACTTCCTGGAGCGCTTTCTGCACCTTGTCCTGCCGGTCGTGCTCGTCATCGTACAGGTGATAGTTGAGCAAACCTTCCGAGACGATGTAGTCCACCTTGGCGCGCTCGTTCAGGGAGGCCATGGGATCCTGGAAAATCATCTGCATGGAGCGGATGACCTTGGTGTCCATTTCCTTGCTGATCTTGCCGCTCACCCGCTCGCCCTTGAACAGCACTTCGCCGCTGGTGATGGGGTTGATGCGCACGATGGCGCGGCCGATGGTGGTTTTGCCGGAGCCGGATTCGCCAACCAGGGAGAAGGTTTCACCCTTGTAAATTTCAAAGTTCACGTCGTCCACGGCCACAAACTTTTTGCGTCCGGAGCCGAAAGTTACCTGCATGTTCTTGACCTCAATAAGGGTTTCCCGATGGGGGTCAAGATGCGGGTGCCAGGCGTTGGGATCGGGCTTTGCCTGCTGAGTCTCGGACAGGCGCTGGATAGCGCTGGGCTGCTCCACCTTGGGGGCGCGGGGATCGCGCAGCCAGGACTTGACCGTGTGGGTGGCCGTCACTTCGTACATGGGCGGCTCTTCCAGGAAGTCGATATTCAGGGCCTTGCGGTTGCGGGGAGCGAAGGCGTCACCCTGGATTTTGTTGAACAGGTTCGGAGGGGTACCGTCGATGGCAGGCAGCTTTTCGCCCTTCACGCCCAACTGCGGCAGGGCGGAGAGCAGCGCCCAGGTGTAGGGATGCAAAGGCTCGAAGAACACTTCGTTGGCCATGCCGATTTCAATGATCTGCCCGCCGTACATCACCGCCACCCGATCGGCCACGTTGGCGACCACGCCCAGGTCGTGGGTGATGTAGATGATGGTCATGTTCTGCTCTTTCTGCAGGCGGCGGATCAGATCCAAAATCTGGGCCTGGATGGTCACGTCCAGAGCGGTGGTCGGCTCGTCGCAGATCAGAATCTGAGGCCGGCAGGCCACGGCGATGGCGATGACCACGCGCTGGCGCATGCCGCCGGAAAACTCATGGGGATACTGCTTGTAGCGGCGCTCCGGCTCGGGGATACCCACGGCCTCCAGGATGCGCAGCACTTCCTTCTTTGCTTCGCGGCCTTTCAGGCCCTGGTGCAGCTCCACGCTCTCCTGAATCTGGTAGCCAATGGTTTTCAGCGGGTTCAGGCTGGTCATGGGGTCCTGGGTCACCATGGCGATCTTGCTGCCGCGGACGCGCAGCCAGTCCTTTTCGGTGAACTGGGCCAGGTCCTCGCCCCGGTACATGATTGAGCCGTTGGTGATGGAGCCGTTCTTGTCCAGCATTCCCACAAAGCACTTCGTAAAAACGCTCTTGCCCGAGCCGCTTTCGCCCACGATGGCGAGGGTCTCGCCCTCGTACAAATCCAAAGACGTGCGGCGGATGGCGGTCAGTTTATTGCCGCGCAGGGAGAAGGTCACTTCCACGTCCCGGGCGGAAAGCAGCGGCTCCTGGGAAAGAATCTGATGGGAGCGGGCCTCGAAATCCACGGTTTCCAGTCTGCTTGCTTCGCTCATGCTTCTCTCCCTCCCTTACACGTGGTTGCGGGGGTCGCAGGCGTCGGAGAACGCGTTGCCCACCAGGTAGAACGTAATCGTAATAATGGACACGATGACCGCCGGGAACAGCAGCGTGTAGCTTGCGCGCGGGAACACGGCGCGGGCGGAGGACAGCAGCATGCCCAGGGACGGTTTTGTGATGTCCATCAGGCCCAGGTAGGTCAGCGTGGTTTCATAGGCGATCGTGCCGGGGATGGCGAGGGCCAGGCGCAGGATGATCACGCTGATGAGGTACGGGAAAATATTGCGGAACAGGATGCGGCCAAGGCCCGTGCCCAGGCAGCGGGAAGCCAGGTTGTATTCCCGGTCGCGGTACATAAACACTAAGTTGCGCACGTTGCGCGCCGTAGCGAGCCAGCCGAAGGCGATCATAGCGACGCCCATGGTCAGCATGGTCTTGCCCACCATCAGAGCGATCAGCGTCATATAAATGATCGTGGGCACGTTGTCGATCAGGTTATAGAGTTCGGTAAAGAACCGGTCGAGCTTGCGCACATAGCCCCAGATCAGGCCGATGATGACGCCCACGGTGATCTGGCCGATGGACACCAGCACCGCCAGCAGAATGGACGCGCGGGTGGCGTACCACACCTGGGCCCAATAGTCCTGGCCGATGGCATTGGTGCCGAACCAGAATTCCGCATTGGGAGAAATATAGGCGCGGGTCAGCGGATCGGGCGTCATGTTGATGTCGTATTTGCCGATGGCGCTGGCAACGAAGGTAAAGATAAACAAAAGGATAAACACGATGGACATGAACACGGCGGACTTCTTTTTCAGGAAGTTGGCCCACACGCTCTTCCAGTAGGAATAGTTGGAATAGCCGATCTTTTCCGCTTCCTGCGCCTCATACTTGGCAAAGGCAAACAGCTGGCTTTCCGGCATCTGGCTGCGGGCTTTGGGATATTCGCGGCCCATCGGACGCGGGCGGTGGGGGTCAGGGTCGACAGTGGAATAATCCACATGCAGATCTACCTTCGGGGCTTCCAGCTCCTGAATGGACTTTTCCTTTTTCACGTTCTTCATCAGCGCACATCCCCCTTCCCGGTCAGCTTGATTCTGGGGTCGATCAGCGTCATGAGCAGGTCGCCCAGGAACACGCCCAAGATACCCAGCGTGGCGTACAGCAGCACGATGCCCTGCACCAGGTTCAGGTCATAGCGGCCGATGGACATGGTCAGCTCAGGGCCCATGCCGGGCACGGCGAAGAAAGTTTCCACCAGCAGGGAACCGCCCACCGTGAGCAGGATGGAATAGGGCAGATACTGCGCCAGCGGCACGAAAGCGTTTTTCAGCACGTGGCGGAACATCACCTGCCGGTCAGAAAGGCCCTTGAGCTTCGCCAGGCGGATGTAATCTTTGTTCAGCTCGTCCACCATATAGCGCCGGGTCCACAGCATATAACCGGCGGTGGAGCCAACGGACAGACACACGATGGGCAGCACCATGGTCAGCCAGGGCTGCGGCGCCGTGGCGTCATAGCGCATGGGCAGGCCCAACAGCGACGCGCCGGCGATCATGATGACCGTGTAAATAACCAGACGCGGCACAGCGTTCACCACCACGGTGTAGCCCGTGCCGATGTGGTCAAACACCTTATCCTTGTACCGGGCCTGCAGCACGCCCAGCACCACACCCAGCACCAGCGACACCGCCAGGGAAAGCAGGCCAATGCGTAAGGATACGGACATCTTCGTGGCGATCACGTCGGTGACGTACTGATTTTTTTCCAGACGGATGCTCTTGCCCAGGTTGAACATCAGACGCAGGGAGTAATCGTCCTTCATTTTTCCTTCAAAGGGCGTTTCGCCGTTGGCTTTCATCTGCAAATAAGGGATGAGGGAGATTGGCTCGACGGACTTTACTTCCTTGCCCTTGGCGTTGAACACGCGCACCTGCAGCATATCTCTGAAGAAATCGCCCAGCTGTGCAAGCACGGAACGGTTCACATAGCCCGTGCCCTTGGCGGCCTGCGGATTCTCGCGGCATTTGGGGCAGGCGTCCTCTCCCACCAGGCCGGTGCCGCGGCATTCAGGGCAGATTTCCATGATGCCCAGACGTTCCAGCTTCGCGTACTTCTGGGGTTCGGTGAATTTAATCAGCTCGTCTTCGGTGAAGAAATAGTCGCTGGGCATCAGGCGCAGCAGGAAAAATACCACGCAGACGACCAGCAGGATCACGACCAGCGACTGAAACAGCCGTTTCAGGATGTATTTGACCAAAGGTCATCCCCTCCTATCGGATGATTTCGGGAAAAAGAAACGCGGCGGATTCCGGTGAATCCCGATGAAAACAGCGCTGTGCCACACGCGGCTTTCATCGAGATTCAGTTTTCACCTCATCAGTCAGGCTTTGCCTGACAGCTTCCCCTCAAGGGGAAGCCAATAGAAAGCCTTCCCCTTGAGGGGAAGGTGCCCCCGAAGGGGGCGGATGAGGTGATTTCTCTCAAATATGAAACTTCCGGGGCAGTCCGATGCGGGCCGCCCCGGAAGCGTCACGGTTCATTCATCCGGCTTGCGCCGGAAGAAAAGGCTTATTCGGCGGCGTAAGCGGCGGCCAGAGCGTCCATTTCTTCAGTGGTGTAGGGCTCGGTCTGAGCTTCCCAATCCACGTAGCGGTAGGACTGCATGCCGTACATGCTGTACACCTTGCTGTAGTTGTTCACCTTGGTCAGCTCCCAGCTCACTTCATAGCTGCAGGGGATGACCAGCGCGTGATTCAGGAAGCAGGCTTCGGCCTTGGCGAAGGCGGCGTAGCGGGCATCCAGATCACTGGTGATGGCCTTGGCTTCAGTCACCAGATCGGTGAATTCCTGATAAGCGGCGATCAGGTCGGGATCGTCGTTGTCGTTGCAGTTGCTATAAGCGTTGGAGTAGTAAGCGGCGGTGTCGTTATAGGTTTCCTGGCCCAGGAAGTTGATGGGATCTGCGAAGTCGGCGCCCCAGCCGTTGATGAAGATGGAAGCCTTGCGGGGCTTGCGCACTTCGTTGGCCAGAGAGGAGATGTAGGTGTTGATCTTGAGCACCATGTAATCGTCGCCCATGCACTCGGAGAAGATGCTCTGCAGCACCTTGGCGGTCTGAGCGGCCACGTCGTTGTTGCCGGCGATGTAGTAGTCCACGGTCACGGGGAAGGTGACGCCCTTGGCGGCCAGTTCTTCCATAGCCTTGGCCTTGTATTCGGCGGCCAGTTCCTTGTTCACGCGGTTGTAGTTATCGTCGCTGTATTCCAGGCCCAGTTCAGCCAGTACCAGCTTGGTGTAGTCGGTGCCGTCAGAGGTGAAGGACACGCCGTTGCCGGTGTAGCAGAAGTTCTGGCAGGACAGGGGGTTGATGGCGTTGGTGCGGGCGAAGTATTTGGTCAGGTCGAGGCCGTAGTACATGCTCTTGCGGAAGTTTTCATTGGCGATGGCGGTGTTCCAGTTGGTATCGGGGGTCTCGCCGTCTTCCAGGTTCTTGCTGTACACCAGATGGATCTGGTAGCTGTACTTGGTGGGACGAGACTCAACCAGGTTGGCCTTGTATTCGCCGTCAGAGGTTTCGTTGTAGATGCCCTGCAGGGTGGCCTGGTCCAGGGACACATGGTCGATTTCGCCATTCTTGAACAGCTGGAAGGCTACGGAAGGAGATTCAACCATCTTCACGGTCACGGTGTCAAAGCGCTTGCAGTTGGCGTCATTCCAGTAGTTGGGGCTCTTGGTGAACACCTTCTGGTTCTGGTATTCATAATAGGTGATGGTGTAAGCGCCGCTGTACCACATATCTTCCCAGGTCACGTCGCGGTAGCCGTCCACGCCCAGTTCCTCGATCAGCTCAGCGGACAGGGGATAGAGGCAGTTGTAGGTGGCCACAGAGGGGAAGTAGGGCAGCTGGTCGACCAGAGTGTAGGTGATGGTGCCGGCTTCGTCGTCACAGGCGATGCCAACCATTTCGGCGAACTTGCTGCCTTCGCCGGCGTCCAGAGCCTTCACGGCGTCCGCGCCGTCGGATTCGGTCAGAGCCTTGGTGTATTCATAATACTCCGCAGCGCCCGCGATCATTTCCATGGGCATGGAGGCGTTGTAGGAGTCGTTCTTGGCGTAGTTCAGCACCCACTCCAGGCCGGTGGCCCAGTCGGAAGCCACAACGTCAGCCTGCACTTCGCCGTCCTTGTTGAACCAGGTCATGCCCTCGTTCAGGGTGAAGACCCAGGTCTTGCCGCCGTCGGGAGATTCGTAGCTCTTCGCGGCGTTCAGCTTCAGGTTGCCGTGGTTGTCGTTGGTCAGCAGACCGTCGATCAGGTTGCAAAGCACGTTCAGGTCAGCGGCGGCCTGGGAATAATGAATGTTCCAGGTCTCCAGCTCACGGGCCTTGGTTTCGTAGGTGTTCAGGTTCTTGAGTTCTTCAGCGCCAGCGGCGGAAACGGCCACGGTGGCCAACATCGCCAGAGCGAGTACCAGTGAAAGCAGTTTCTTCATTACTATGCTTTCCTCCCTATTTGATTTGACAGCAATGTATACAAGAATACATCCCGCCTTTATACACGATATTATACAATCCTATATAAATTCCTGTCAAGGGTGCAAAGAAAAAAAACACGAAAAACACACCCAAAATTGAAAAAAAAGATAAAAATCATGATATAATTTTATTTTCAGAAAGGGGGAACAACGGTTGATTTCCTGGCTGAAAAAGCATTTTCACCCCGATATGACCCGGGCGCTGATCTACAAGGTGTTTTCCCGGGGCATTCTCGCTTTGTTCGCAGCGCAGCTGATTCACTTTTTCGCGCCCGCGTCCTGGCCGCTGACGCGGTTCAATAATCTGGCCATGGGCCTTGGGCTGCTGTTCGCGCTGTTCGCGATGCTGGCCTGGCTGCGTCTGGACGGGCTGAACATCCCGCAGCTGAAGCTGCCGCGCATGAAACGCAAAGACCCGCCCTTTCTTACGAACGACATCGCCGACCATCTGGACGATGATATCATTGCCTTTGACGATCTCGACAAGGAGGACCAGAACGTGTGCGTCCTCCTGGCCGATGTGATCCTGGCAATAATATGTTTTATACTTTCTGCAATCGTTTAAAACCAATACGGATTTCATCATGAAAAGCCTTGCGAGTTTTGATTCACAAGGCTTGCTTTTTTAAAATCATTCCGGCTGACTGACTTCTCGGGCATACTCCCGGGCGCGCTGCATGGGTTTGGTGTTTCCGGGGTCAGCGGTATCCGTCAGGTCGGGAATGTCTTTATCGGGCTGTTTGCCCGCGATGACCCGGCCTGCCGCGCTCATCACCGCCATGGCCATACGCTCGGCGGTATCGGGCTCATAGCGCTGCGCCAGTTCGAGCGCCATATTCTGCCACATCGCCAGCATCTGCCGGGCCAGGCCCTGCTGCTGAACGCTGCGCAGCAGTTCATTCTTTTTGCTGAAATCCATCATGGACAGCAGCATGGCGCTCTGCTCGGAAAGCTGCGGATTGAACACCCCGGCGCCGAGCAGCTGCAGAGCCAGCTCGTTCTGGGCCATTTTGCTGTATGCGTTTTGTTTCTGCGCGCTCACCTGAATATCGAACACCGGCCTGCGGAATCCCATGTCCAGCCCGGCCAGCGGCGGGTTGGGCTGCATCGCCAGGCCCGAATTGTCATACTGCACGAATTCGTATGCCGCGTTTTCGCCCAGGATGCGGAAGGTGCGCGGCACATCGTAGAACTGCCGGATGCGCTCGATCACTTTTTCCAGGATGCGGCTGTAGGCCCGGTAGGTGCCCCGGTTGCCGTCGCGGCTGGTACGGCCCGCGGCCTCCATCTGCGCCGCGATGCCGCTTGCGGCGGTCACACCGGAGGTAATGCCGTTGGATACGTCATGGTTGCCGCAGGTCTGTTTCAGCTCCTCGATTTTGTTGTTGAGATGAAGCACATACGCTTTGTCCAGAGGATAGTGCTGCACCGGCACCATGTCCGTGTCGCTGAGGCCGCCTTCCACTTCGATCACCGGGTTGGTGAAATCCAGAAACTGTTCCAGGTTGATCGCTGAATCCCTGCGGCGGAAGTAGCGGGGAATGGCTCCGGCCTGGGCGTTGATGGTGACGGCCTGGTTCAGCAGGTCGATCTCCTCCTGGGTGTCGCGTCCCAGGTCGATGTAGCCCCAGCCCGCGGGGCTTTCCTTCTGCGGAAACAGCGCGTCCAGCACAAAAGGGTATTCCCCGTCGGCATACCAGCCTTTTCCTTGCAGAGAGGCGTCGTCCTCGCTGGCGTACAGCACCGTATCTCCCACGAACTTGCAGTATTGCAGCGTTTTCTGCCCGCCCTCATAGGTGTGGTAATACCAGTCTACTACCATGGCCTTGTCCGCTTTTCCCGAAGCATCCTCCGTCCGGTAACGGGGCAGGGTGAAATCCGCCTGCAGGCTGACGTTTTTCAGTCGGGGATAGCGCTGAACCAGCGTTTCCCTGTCCAGCACGGAAACCAGGAACACATTGCGGCTTTGCTGGATATCCTCGATGCCCGGTTCCCAGAACAGATTGGCCAGGTCGACCCCGCACACGGTCACGTCGCCCAGGCCGTTCAGTTTCCCGCTGTCCCAGTATACGGCATAAACGCCGGTGCCATGCTTGTTCTTTTCCCATGCCTGCTTGCTGTACACTTCTTCGAACCGGTTCTGTTCCAGCACCACCGGCAGGATGCTCGTCAGCCGGCGGGCTTCCTCCTCATCGCCCTGCTCGCGGGGCAGGATGACCGGCTCGGGGTAAGCGTCCATCATGTCGGAATGCTTGCCCATGATCACGTTCACCAGCCATTTGGTGGAGCGCTTCGCCGCGCCGGGGTTGCCCTGCTCCAGCATGGTGTCCCAGGCGTGGCCCTTCCACCACTGCTCGTCAGCAATCAGCCGGGCTTCCAGCCGCGTCTTGCCCGCCTTATATTTTTTCAGGGTTTTAGCCGCTTCGAGAATCCGCTCCGTAGTCATGCGGGATCCCGCGGGACGCTCCAGAAAACTCATCTGTTCATATTCTGTCAATTTCTTTTCCTCCTTCTGCTGAATTGGTTCAGCGGGTCAAAGCCTACATCCATCTTCCGCTGTTCTGATTTGGGCCGGATGGGATTGGTCATGCAAAAGTAGCGCCATTCGTCCGCCACATGATCCTCCTGGCTGCTGTCCAGGTCTTCCGCCGCGCGCGGGTCGTAGCACAGCAGTGGAATCGTGCGGATGAACGCCTGGCAGGTGTTGAACACGTACATCATGGGATAGCCGTTTTCGTCGAAGGCCAGCCGATAGTGGCACTGCATCCAGCCGGGAATGCGGTCGTTGTTGCCCTTTTCAAAATACACCCGATGCTTCACCGCCGCGTCGTACCGGCTGACTCCGCTTTCCTCCCCCGCCCAGATGCTGGGGTCGGCCACGCCCTGGATCTGTTTGCCTGCCAGCCAGGGATGCTCCTGTTCCATGCGGGCAATTTCAGAGAAGATTTTGTCGTCCACCCACTTCATGCCCTCGTTGGGAATGTCGCGCCCGTCCTGATCCTTCCGGCAGCCGTACAGCTCCAGGATGCGGTAAATCACGCCGTCGTAGTCCACCGCCCACCAGGCACAGGAGAAGGGTTTCGCGTAGCCCCAGTCAAAGGAACGATATATCTTCCAGCCCGCGGGCGGGTCGAAAGGCGCGATGACGTGGGTGAATTTCCTGTCCAGATAGTGCTCCGGCCGATCAGCGAATTCCTCAAAGAACTGTCCCTCGTAAATGTCCCAGTTGCCGTACAGCCAGGCGTCCCGCAGCTTGGGCGGCAGGGCTTTCAGTTGCTCGATGTAATCCGGCTGCTGCCGCATGAGGGCCGCGTTGTCCGTCAGCAGGGACTGGATGAACACGTAGTCCTCCGGGTTCTCCCCATCCCGGAATTTCCGCTCCTTCAGGCGCTTGATATACTGGTGGCCCTTTCCCCCGGGATTGCAGGTCATGTACAGGCGCTTGGGAAAGCTGTTCGCCCCGCGCACGCAGGCGGCGATGGTCTTTATCTGGTATTCCGTCATCTGCGTCGCCTCGTCGATGCAGACCACGTCATACTCGTGGCCCTGAATGTTCAGCAGGTCGTCGTCCCCAGCGCAGTACATGAATTTGATCGTGCTTCCGTTGGGAAAGCGGAACTCGTGCTCGGTGCCGTTGTAGCTGGCGAAACGGTACAGCAGGGTTTTCAGCGGGTTGATGTGGTTGGCCAGCAGCTCAGGATAGCTCCGCCGCATGATCAGCACGTGAATGCCCGGATACCTGCCGCACAGCAGCACAGCTTTCCACCGCACCGCCCAGCTCTTTCCCCCGCCTCGCGCCCCGCCGAAAATCACATATTTCTGTTTTGCCAGGAAAAACAACCTCTGGCGGGGATTGGGAGGGGGCATTTTGAGCGTTAGGAGTAAGGAGTTAGGAGTGAGGAGTTGTTTTGTGTTTTCAATTATTCCATTTCCAAGAGGAGATAAGGGGTCACTATTTATAGCTCCTAACTCCTCACTCCTGACTCCTAACTGTCCTTTCATTCCGCCAGCTCCCCCGTCTCCCTGTCCATCACGATCCCCAGTCCGCCGCTTGTTTCCTGCTGCTCCTTGCGTTCCTCCAGGCTTTGCTTCCTGCGCATGAGGGCGATTTTCTCTTCCTCGTCCTTCGCCATGATACCGGAGAGCATCATCCGGGTTTCCGCCTGCTTGCCGATGGCCGCCACGATGTGGTTCAGGTTGTCCGCCCAGGTCTTTTTATCGGTGAGGGTTTCGCTGCCTCCCTCTCCTTCCAGATAGGCGGAGAACGCTTTCGCCGCCAGCAGCAGGGCTTTTTCCAGCTCGTCCGACGCCTCCAGCAGCTTGCACAGCTCCCGCGCCTTTTTGTTCACCGCCCTGACCGCGGCTTTTTTGAACGCACGGCTTTCGATAGATTCCCGCTCCTGGCTCCAGCCTTCTTTCCGGCACCAGGCTTTCAGGGTGGAATACCTGATACCTGTTTCTTCCGACAGCTTTTTCAGCGATATTTCTTCCGTCATATACCGCTGTTTCGCTGCCAGCTTATCTGCTTCTGAACACAATATTGCTCACCTCCTGCGTTATTTTCCCAGAAATCAGGAAGAATTAAGAGCCCCCTTTTTCATCGTCGTCCTCATACGTTTTCATGATCGCCCGGTACATTTCGCAGTTCTCATACCTGAAACAGCAGAACAGGTTATAATGCAGCTTTTTTTCGCTGGGTTTCCCGAACACGATCTTGGCCCTGGTGTCCGGAATCAGACTTTCACAGGTCACGCTGTCCTTCATGTGATAAGCAAAAAAGGGGCATTTCGCGTCCCGGTCGTTCAGCTTTCCGTTCATGGATCATTCCTCCGATCAAAGAAAAAGTTTGATTTAGAAACATTATAATTTATAAATCAAACTTTGTCAAGGGGTATTTGTTTAATTTTGCAACTCTTTAGGACGCCAAAGTTTACACTCCTTCCCTGTTGTTGAATCATCCGGTATGTGTTATAATCAGGACGTATTTTTTTGCAGGGGGTGAATGCATGCTTCTTTTTGACACTCACGCCGACACGCTGTACAGCCGGTACCGCTGGCCGGGACCGGATTTCGACATCACCCCGGACAGGCTTAGGCAGGGCGGCGTGACCGTGCAGACCATGGCGCTGTTCGTGGGCGGCAGCGCGGACTTAAAGAGCGTCGCGGAAACCTTTGCAGGCGCGCTGAAGGAAGGCGCACAATGGGAAGCGGCGGGCATTCGGCGGCTGGACGATTACCGGGACTGCCGGGAAGGAGAAAGCGCATTCATCTATTCCGTGGAGGGCTGCGACCTGCTGGACGGTGACCTATCCCTGCTGTCCGATTGGCGCAGGATGGGCGTGCGCATGGCGGCGCTGACCTGGAACTATGAAAACTGCGTCGGCACTCCCGCCATCATCGACCAGAGCGCGGGATTAAAGCCCTTTGGTAAAACAGCGGCTGGGGAAATGGCGCGGCTGGGCATTGCCCCGGACACCTCGCATCTGAGCGAGCGCGGGTTTTATGATCTGCTGGAGATGGGCGTTGTTCCCGTAGCTTCCCACTCCTGCTGCCGCGCGCTGTGCGAGCATTTCCGAAACCTTTCAGACGATCAGTTGAAAGCGCTGATTCAGGCAGGCGGCTATGTGGGCATCAACTTCTGTCCCGAGTTTTTGCGGCAGGACAATAAAGCCGACCTGAATACCGTCTGTGATCATGTGATCCACGTGATGGAACTGGGCGGCGCGGGTCATGTAGGCTTCGGTTCCGACTTTGACGGCATCGACGAAAAGCCGGAAGGGTTAGCCGGCCCCCAGGACTTCCCCGCTTTATTAGACGCCCTGCGCAAACGCGGACTCAGCGAAGAAGAAATCGAAGGCGTGGCGGGAAAGAATCTGCTGGCTTATTATGACAGAATTGACCCGAGACCGAATACGAAAGGATAAACATATGCTTGGCATCATCGGCGCGATGGACAAGGAAATCCAGGATTTATTGCAGGACATGACGGATGTTCAGGAACAGCGGACTGGTTATGCCCGTTATTATGTAGGAACGCTCCACGGCCTGCGGCTTTGCCTGGCGCGGTGCGGCATCGGCAAAGTACACGCGGCGCTGTGCTGCCAGGGGATGCTGCTTAAGCATCCTGAAATCAAAGCGATATTGAACATCGGCGTGGCGGGGGCGCTGCGTCCCACGCTTCAAATCGGGGACCTCGTAATTGCTAAGAGCGCAGTGCAGCACGACATGGACACCACGCCCATCGGCGATCCCCTGGGCATGATCTCCGGCCCCAACATCGTGCATATCCCCTGCGACGAAACGCTTTCCGCCCTGCTGCAAAAGGCCGCGGAGGAAGGGGGCTTACGCACTGAGCGCGCCGCCGTCGCCACCGGCGACCAGTTCATCGTGGGCCTGGATAAAAAGAATTTCCTGTCCGAAACCTTCGACGCCGCCTCCTGCGACATGGAGGGCGGGGCCATCGCCCAATGCTGCTATGAAATGAGCGTTCCCTACGCCGTGCTCCGAGCCATATCGGACACGCGCGACGGGGACGGGCGCGAGTACATGGAAAAAGCGCTGTTTGCCTGCGGGCAGGAGCAGAAGTTAGTGCACCGCTTCCTGCCCCTGTACGCGGAATGGGAGGAAAAACAGAATGGATAAATGGGATATTCGCTTTATGGAAATGGCACGGCTGGTATCCACCTGGACCAGCTGCTTCGCCCCTGGGCGGGCCATCGGCGCGGTGATCGTGAAGGACAAGCGCATCATGACCACCGGCTACAACGGCGCTCCCGCCGGGATGAAAACCTGCAAGGAAAAGGGCGAATGCCTGCGCCGCAAGCTGGGCATTGAAAGCGGCACCCGAGCCGAAGTCTGCTACGCCGCCCACGCCGAGCAGAACGCCATCCTGCAAGCCGCGAAACTTGGCATCAGCATCGACGGCGCGACCCTCTACTGCACCCACCAGCCCTGCTCCATCTGCGCCAAGATGATCGTGAATGCGGGCATCAAGCGGGTCGTTTATGAGCAGGGCTACCCCGACAGCTTTACCCTGGAAATCTTCGGGGAAACGGGCGTCAAGCTGGAAAAGTATGAGCCTGAAACGGATACCCATTGATACAGGAGGTTCTCATGAAACGCGCATTTTGTTTCTTTTTATCGCTTTGCTTTCTCTGTGGCGCCATCCTGCCCGCCCTGGCTGCGGAGGAGCCCAACCCTATCCCCTTCGTTGAAAAGGAAAACCGCACGCCCACCACCAAGGGCGTGCATCATTACATGCTCATCTGCGTGGACTCCTGGGACGCGAAAGCCTCCTTCGACAAGAAGCAGTGGGGCAACCATACCGACGGGCTCATCCTGGTAACGGTGGACGAAAACGCCCGGCGTGTGATGCTGACCAGCTTCATCCGGGACATGCTCATCCAGCGCCCGGACGGCAAGTTCGGCCGCATCAACAATTTCCTGGACACGGGCGGCTGGTGCTATGAAAACGGGAAAACCTACAACGAGGGGTTCCACGCCCTGGTGGAAACCATCAACGGCCACTTTGACCTGAACATCGAAAAGTTCATCGTGATGGATTTCAAGCAGGTGGAAAATATCATCAACGCCGTGGGCGGGGTGGACATCACCATCACCAACCGCGAAGCGACGTATTTAAAGCGCTATTCCATTTCCAGCTCCTCCACCACCCCTGCCATTTCCGAAGGCCGCGGCGGCACCTATCATTTCTCCGGTCATGCCGCGGTGATCTACATGCGCATCCGCAAGATCGAAACGGCGGAATATATGCACGCGGACGGCAACGTCTACTCCGACCACCAGGACTACGGCCGCACCTACCGCGACCGTATGGTGCTGACCTCCATCGCGGACAGCCTGAAAAATATCTCCTATGACGCCGCCCTGCAGCTGCTGGACGTGATTCTGTCCAATATCGTATACACCAACATGACCATCGACGATATGATCGCGGCGGTGGACCTGGCCATGCAGCTCAAGGGCACTGCGGTGGAAAGCATCCGTATGCCGGTCAGCAACCCTTCCAAGCAAAAGGAAAACGGCACGTGGTATGAAATCACCCCCACCGTCGAGAGCTACAACAAGAACAATTACAGCTACTGCGAATTCGCCTACGACGGCATGGCCACCAAGCAGGTCAATTTTGAACTGAACCGCCAGGCACTGCATGATTTCCTGACCGACAATTTTGTGGTGGTGGACGACGAATGAGCTTCCAGGCACTTGTTTTCGATATGGACGGACTGCTCATGGACAGCGAGCGCGTGGGCCTGGACGTGATGCGCGCGTGCGGGCGGCTGCAGGGCTTCGATATTCCCGCCGCCGTCGTGCGGGAAACGATCGGCTCAAACGAGCAATCCTGCGGTGATTATTACCATCAGTTCTTCCCCGATTTGGATACACGCAGACTGTTTCTGGATTTCACGAACGCCATGCGCGAAATGGCGGAGCAGGGCAAAATCCCGCTAAAAAAAGGGGTTGGGGAATTGCTGGAGGAAGGAAAGAAAAGAAAAATCCCCATGGCCGTCGCATCCTCCAGCGACCTGGGAACTATCGGGATTTACCTGCGTTCGGCGGGCGTCATCTCCTATTTTGACGCCCTGATCACCGGCGACGGGCTTCCCTCCAAGCCAGCGCCGGACGTTTTCCTGAAAGCGGCGGCAGCGCTGAATGCTGACCCGAAATGCTGTCTGGTGCTGGAAGATTCCGTCAATGGCGTCAAAGCAGGCCGCGCGGCGGGGATGACGGTCGTGATGGTACCAGATCTGATCCCCTGTACAGATGACCTGACGCCTTACGTTGACCACGTATTGCCGGATTTATCAGCGGTCCTTCCGCTGCTTGCCTTATGAACGCGGCCATCGTGTGCGTGGGGCGCTTGAAGGAAAAGTATTTTTCCGGCGCGGCGGAGGAATACGTAAAGCGCCTCTCCCGCTATGGGCGCTTTGAGATCATCGAGCTTCCCGACCTGCCCGAACCCGCCAACGCCTCCGACGCCGACCGGCGGCAGGTGATGGAAAAAGAGGGTGAAAGCATTTTATCGCGCCTCAAATCCAATGATTACGTGGTGGCTATGTGCATCGACGGCCCGCAGCTTTCCAGCGAAGCGTTCGCGGAAAAAATCGCCCTGAACAATCAGCGCGGCACGCGGCTGGTGTTCGTCATCGGCGGCAGCCTGGGCCTCTCCCCCGCCGTGGTGAAACGCGCCGACGAAAAACTGTCCCTCTCCAAAATGACTTTTCCCCACCAGCTTGCCCGCGTTCTGCTCCTGGAGCAGATTTATCGCGCCTGCAAAATCAATGCGGGGGAAAGGTATCACAAATAATACTGCTAATAACTATGTTCCCAAGGACGAAAAACACGAGGCAGGGGGCTTCTTCAGTCCCCTGTACCTCTGAACCAGGAGATTTCATCTCCTGGACCTCAATAGCGGAATATACTTGCCAGGAGACGATTTGCTTGGTTCCCGCCGATGGTTGTAGGAACGAAAAAAAACCGGCTTGCAGATGTGTGCTTCTGGCCCGGCGGCAAAGCCGTCAACCCGGACGTTTTGCGTCCGGGGAAAGCCAGTGGAAAAACCCAGGGGAAAGCTCGTTTTTCCCTGGGTTTTTCCACTGGCTTTCTTGGGCTAGAAGCCCTCTATCTTTCCGTAACCCCAGCGCGGCAGGCGGAGACTGTTGGCTCATCCCAACAGTGTAATTTTGCCAGTTGCGGGTCCAGGGCGGTCACCGCCCTGGTCGGGGTCTGGGGCGGACAGCCCCAGCGTTCCCCTTGATGGTTTTCCTTTAGTTTTTTATTCTCGAATACATGGCTGTAAAAAACACGCCTTGCGCAAGGCGTGTTTATGTGTAGTTTATGTAGTTTATCAGAACTGCTGCATATCCTCGATATACTGTTTGAGTTCCGCAATGGGGATGCGCTTCTGTTCCATGGTGTCGCGGTCGCGGACGGTGACGGTGCCGGTTTCCTCGGTCTCAAAGTCCACGGTGACGCACACGGGGGTGCCGACTTCGTCCTGGCGGCGGTAGCGCTTGCCGATGGAGCCGGTCTCGTCATAGTCCACCATGAAGTACTTGCTCAGGTCTTCGTGG
>JAFWQM010000113.1 GCA_017509065.1 Clostridia bacterium | reverse complement strand
TTCTGGACAGGGCCTTCCGGCCTTTCCGGGGCTACCGCCCGGCCTTCACTGAAAATCATCCACTGGATGATTTTCCGGGCGTTTCGGCCCCTCCGCTGAAAACCAGCCCAAGGGCAGGTTTTCCGGGCGTTTCGGCCCCTCACGTCGCACAGTTCAGCGCTGCGGATTGAAGTCAAGGGGAGTACCCCTTGACAATCCCCCGTTGACTCAGTTTCCCCGGCAGTTCTCCAGTCACGGCTGAGCAATAATTTATTTTCATATGATGCTGAACCCGTCAATTGAACCCGTCAAGCGTGCGACGCATCCGCTTTTTCCGGGCCGGGCATGAAAACAGGGGTTTTTTTGCTGCTGATTCAATGAAACGCATCTGTTCATTTTGCTTCTCCATTCGGATCACCTCCCGTTCAGTTTCCCCGAACACCGAAAAAACATACAAATACAAAAAGAAATGATCATCGAAAATGATAGAATTGTTCGTTCTTTGCTTGCAAATTCAAAGTGAATATGGTATGATAAGCAAAACAAAAAGAAGGGTTGTATGGATTGAAACTCCGCACGGATGAGCGCGAGGGGGTTGCGTTATGATTCAAATGCATATATTTCTGGTTGGCATGGCCGGGGCGGGGAAAACCAGTCTGGGCCGTCGGCTTGCGCAGAATATCAACTGGCGCTTCGTGGACACGGATCAGCGGGTCTGCGAAATGCTGGGGATGCAGACGGTGAACGAAGTGTTCGCTTCCCTGGGGGAGCCTTTGTTCCGCGCGGCGGAAACGGCGGCGCTGATCGAACTGGTAGGCCAGCCGCCGTGCGTGGTGAGCACGGGAGGCGAACTATGCACGTTCTCCGAAAACGTGACCATCATGAAAAACCATGGCATCATCATCCATATCGACCGGCCGCTGGATCAGATCATGTCAGACATCAAGGTGGATCGCCGGCCTCTGCTGGCGGGCGGCACCCATGAGGACGTGATCGACCAGTACAATCAGTGCATCGGCCATTACCGCGCTGCGGCGGACTACCGGCTGGATAACTCCAAGGGTATGGTGGTGGGGCTGAAAGCGCTGATGGAATTGGTGGAGGGAATTAAGTGAGGGATTGGACTTGGAGATTATGTTTCAGCAGTTAATCATAACTGTCTGAATAATCATTTGCTTTTTTGCACTTGTCGCTATCGAGGTGACTGTGATGCGTCCCATACCTGATTCCTGGTCTGACCGTGTGCCAAAACATATTTCCCCAAAACGGCAGGTCATGTGTTTCCATCGTTCTTTCCATGAAGAATTGCTGAAACAGGGCTTTGTATGCGAAGTCGATCAACCCTTCGCAGATAAGAATCCGGACTTCTTCCGTTTACTCCAAGCCTGCCGTTATTATCGGATCATCGGTCATGAATTGATTCAAATCGTAGACTGTTTCCTCACGGAGATGTCGATTGCCATGGACAATAACGGCATTTTCTACAGGAACGCGGGAATGGGCGGAACGATAAGTATCGAGGTGTATTCCCTCCATGACAGATTATTCATAAGGGATTCAATGTTCGGATATGGATTTGATGGTTTTTGCCAGCAAAGAATTGTAGGCTTTCAATTTCCCGACATGGAGAAAAGCTTCTGTAATTCTTTTCTGAACTGTTATGTGGATGATTTTACATTCGCAATGGAACTTGAGAAAGAATTATTCTTTGAGCAAACCCTTCCATGGCTCGATAATGTGTGCTCTATACAGGCATACGCTGACTGGCGGATGAAAATCATGTATAAAAGACCTGTTCAGTTACGTAATATCCTGGATAGTATCTGGTCTCAGATGATGGTCAAAAACTGGGAAAATATGCGGGCATGGGAGGACTATTGGAAAGAAGACCCTTATCTTTCATATTGGAAAGAACATGAAGAAGGAAAAATAGCGTTCGGCATTCAGGATGCGATCAGTCGGCAAGACGAACGTACACTTGATTTACTGCTGCACGAAAACCACATGAATAACATGCAAAACTTGAAAGCGTTCTGCCCAAGACTGTATGAACAAATATAAAGGAGAATCTTATAGTAATCTTTGTTTCCTAAAATACAGGAGAAAAACAGCGCTTCCCTTGCAATGAATTGGGAATTATGTTAAGCTATCCAGGAAATCCAAAGGAGGATTGCAACCATGCGTAGCTTCGCGGCGGTTTACTTTTACTTTTACCGCTTTTTCGGTTTCGGAAAGGCGCGCCGCCGCATGGGATAAACCCAAACGAACGCTCAGGGTTTCGCGGTGCGCACCATCGCGGAACTCTTTTCTTTTACCGATGAGTGAAAAACAGGGAGGAAAAACGCAATGATTATTCTGCTCAAAAACAAAGCTGACCAGAAGCAGGTGGACAACCTGACCGCCTGGCTCAAATCCATGGGGTTTGACATTCATATGTCCGTAGGCCAGAGCCAGACCATCATGGGCCTGATCGGCGACACGTCCCGGGTGGACATCGACGTGATCAAGAGCCTGGAAATTGTGGAGAACGTGCAGCGGGTGCAGGAGCCGTACAAGAACGCCAACCGCAAGTTCCACGCGGAGGACACGGTGGTGGACGTGGGCAATGGGGTGAAGCTCGGCGGAGGGAATTTCGCCATCATCGCCGGCCCCTGTTCGGTGGAGACGGAACAGCAAATCGTGTATGTGGCGAAGCGTGTCAAGGAAGCCGGAGCCACGCTGCTTCGCGGCGGCGCGTTCAAGCCGCGCACCTCGCCCTACGCCTTCCAGGGCCTGCATGAAGAGGGCATCCGCCTGCTGCTGCTGGCGAAGCAGGAAACGGGCCTGCCAATCGTGACGGAGATCATGGATGTAAACCACCTGCCGCTATTTGAGAACGTGGACGTGATCCAGGTGGGCGCAAGGAACATGCAGAACTTTGAGCTGCTGAAAGAACTGGGCCAGATTCGCAAGCCCATCCTCCTGAAACGCGGCTTGGCGAACACCATCCAGGAATGGCTCATGAGCGCGGAATATATCATGGCGGGCGGCAACGACCAGGTGATCCTCTGCGAGCGCGGCATCCGCACCTTTGAAACCGCCACCCGGAACACGCTGGATTTGTCCGCCGTGCCCGTGCTGCACAAGCTGACCCACCTGCCAGTGGTGGTCGATCCCAGCCACGCCACCGGCTACGCCCACCTGGTCAAGCCCATGACCATGGCTGCCACCGCCGCCGGAGCCGACGGCCTGATGATCGAAGTGCACAACGATCCGCCCCACGCCCTCTCCGACGGCGCGCAGTCCCTGACCCCCGACGCCTTCGACGACGTGGCAAAAACCGTGTTCGCCATCCGGCCCTTCGCGTGCCGATAGAAGGACGAAGGGAGGCGTGTTCTTTCTTGGAGCCCAAGAAAGAACCAAAGAAGGCAAAAAAATGCGGCAAATCGGGATTTAATGGAGGAATCATGAATGAGTGATATTTCAAAAAATATAACGAAGGATACGGATAACAATTCCCGTGAAAAGGTGATTGTCAAAACAAGTATTATCGGGATAGTAACCAATGTGCTGCTTGCAGGTTTCAAGGCAGTTGTCGGTCTTATGACAAATTCAATTGCAATCGTGCTCGACGCTGTAAACAATATTTCTGATGCGGGCAGCTCACTGATCACCATTGTAGGAACAAAACTGGCAGGTAAGGAGCCAGACAAAAAACATCCGTTTGGGTATGGGCGGATTGAATACCTAAGCGCAATGATCATATCCGTAATTGTGCTTTATGCCGGCATCACTTCCTTCACAGAGTCCGTCAAACAGATCATTCATCCTGAGACCCCGGATTATAACACAGTATCTTTAGTAATTGTGGCAGTCGCAGTTGTGGTAAAAATACTGTTGGGTCGTTATGTGAAGGGCGTAGGGAAAAAAGTGAATTCGGACTCCCTGATCAATTCGGGGGAAGATGCCACTCTTGATTCCGTTATTTCAGCTTCTACGTTGGTTGCTGCCGCCATTTTCCTGATTTTCCGCATCTCTTTGGAAGCATGGCTCGGTGCGATCATTTCCATTGTGATCATCAAATCCGGTATCGAGATGCTGCGCGATGCGATCTCCCAGATACTTGGTGAACGTAATGACGTGGAGCTTGCCAAAGGAATTCATGAAACAGTGATGAGCTTTCCGGACGTGCAGGGTACTTATGATCTGGTGCTGAATAATTACGGGCCGGATACCTGGAACGGTTCCATACATATCGAAGTGCCGGATACATATTCAGCGGACCGGCTTGACCAGCTGATTCGCGAAATCACTATGAAAGTGATGCGCGACTACCGCGTTCTTCTGACGGCAATCGGAGTATACTCCGTCAACACGAAAGATGAAGAGATCATCAGAGTAAAGGAACAGGTTCAGAAGATTGTCTTTTCCCACCAGTATGTCCGTCAGATGCATGGCTTCTATTTGCTGAAAGAGCAGAAAACAATGAGGTTTGATATTGTGATCAGTTTTGAAGCAAGAGACCGCAGAGCAGTATACACGGAAACTGTTTCAGATGTGCAGAAGGCATTCCCTGATTATAAACTGCAGGTTGCTATGGACACAGATTTCACGGAAGAGTAACAGATAAATTCCAGTTTACAGGGGTGAAACGAATGAACAGACTTTTATCCAGAATCGGCGCGGCCCTGGTCGCGGTCACGGTATTCTTGTTCGCGGTATGTATGGTGATTGATTTCACGTTCGGGTCGTATTTCGTGTGCATGTTCCTGCCGTTGGGGTATATCATGATGGCGGCGGGCTTCCAGCATGAGAGCAAAGAAGACCGGCGGGTGGCCGCGAATATTGGGCTTATATTTTCCGCCGTTTACGCCGTGCTGATCCTGCTGGTCTACTACGCTCAGACGACGAGCGTGCGGCTGGAAAGCCTGAGCGATCAGGCCGCAAGGATTCTGGATTACCGGTACGGCGGTCTGCTGTTCAATTACGACCTGCTGGGATACGGCATGATGGCCCTGTCCACCTTCTTCATCGGCCTGTCGATGGAAGCGGAAGGAAAGTCGGACAAGTGGCTGAAAGGGCTGATGATCATTCACGGCGTTTTCTTTATCAGCTGTTTTCTCCTGCCGATGACAGGAATGTTCACCAGCATGGCGGAGGGCAATTCCGGCAACGGCGGAACCGTAGCGCTGATTTGCTGGTGCGCGTATTTCCTGCCCATCGGCGTGCTGGCGTACAGGCATTTTTCCAGATAAGACCTTTGCAAGATGGCAATAGTCTGGAAGTATCGATATTCCTTTAAGTCTTTCTTGGAAGGGGGTCTGGGGGAAACCGTTCTTTGGACGCCAAAGAACGGTTTCCCCCAGAAAACTCCTTCGTTTATTGATTCTGACGAGGTGAGAGAAGATGATTTTCGGCATCGTGGGGCTGGGGCTGATCGGCGGTTCGCTGGCGCGGAGCATCAAGTTCCATTCCAATCATACAGTGTATGGGGCGGATATCAAGGAAACCGCTATTTTGCAGGCGAAGCTTGTCGGGGCGATTGACGGGGAACTGACGGAAGAAAACCTCGGGGTATGCGATGTGGTGCTGGTGGCGCTCTATCCCGCTGACGCAGTGAACTGGATATTGGCGCATCTGAACAGCTTCAAGCCCGGCTCGCTGGTGATCGATTGCTGCGGGGTGAAGCGCTTCGTGTGCGACAGGCTGTACCCTGCCTTTGAAGGAAACCAGGCCACTTTCATGGGCGGTCATCCCATGGCGGGGCGGGAACGCAGCGGCTTCACCTACGCTCAGGATGATCTGTTTGAGAACGCCTCCATGATCCTGGCTCCCGCGCCGGGCACGGACATCGAAACCATCCGCCGGGCCAAGGAAATCTTCCTCTCCATCGGCTTTGCCAAGGTGCGGTTCACCACGCCCCAGGAGCACGATGAGATGATCGCGTTCACGTCCCAGCTTGGGCATGTGGTGTCCAGCTCTTACGTAAAAACGCCGCTGGCCCCCAAGCACAGGGGCTTTTCCGCCGGCAGCTTCAAGGACATGACCCGCGTTGCCCGGCTCAACGAAAACATGTGGACAGAGCTGTTTTTGGAAAACGGTGACCTACTGCTGACCCAGATCGAGACGCTGATCGGAAACCTTGCGGAGTACCGGGACGCGCTCAAGAACCGGGATGAGGAAAGACTCCGCTTCCTCCTCCGCGAGGGAAGGGAAATCAAGGAAGCGCTGGAGGAGTGAATATGGAACGGGTGCATATAACGGCCTCTCACTGTTACGACGTGCTGATCGGGCCGGGGCTGATGGCGCGGGCTGGGGAAGAAATCGCAAAGGTGGTGAAGCCCTGCAAGGCGGCGATCATCACGGACGACACCGTCAGAATTTTATACGGCGAAGTGGTCATGAACGGCCTGCGGGCGGCGGGCTTTGACGCTGACATCTGGGCATTTCCCCACGGGGAACAGCAGAAGACCATGGAAACACTGAGCGTCGCGCTGGAATGGCTCGGGAGCGTGGAGTTGTCCCGGTCTGACTTGGTAGTGGCCCTTGGCGGCGGCGTGCCGGGGGACCTGGCGGGCTTCGCGGCTGCGGTGTATGACCGGGGCATCCGCTTCGTCCAAATCCCCACCACGCTGTTGGCCGCGGTAGATTCCTCTGTGGGTGGCAAAACGGCGGTAGATTTGGCGGCGGGAAAAAACATGGCCGGGGCGTTCCACCAACCGGAAATCGTGCTGTGCGACACCGACGTGATCCGCGATTTGCCCGCCGAGCTCAAGCGTGACGGTCTGGCGGAAATGCTGAAATATGGCGTGCTGTGCGACCCGGACTTGTTTAACTCCCTCCACCCCAGCGCGTGGGAGAAGAACATGGAACAGATCATTGCCCGCTGCGTCGCCATCAAGCGGGACTACGTGGCGGAGGATGAAATGGACAATGGCAGGCGCCAGTTCCTGAACCTGGGTCACACCTTCGGCCACGCGGTGGAAAAATGCTCCGGCTTCACCCTCACGCATGGGCAGGGCGTGGGCATCGGCATGGTAATGGCGGCGCGAGCGGCGGGCATCGACCCGACGCCGATCGAGGACGCCTGTCTGGCCTGCGGCCTGCCGATCCGCGTACCCTATTCAGTGGAAGAACTGGCACAAGCCGCGCTGCGCGATAAAAAGCGGCGGGGCGGGAAAATCACGCTGGTGCTGCCGGAGGCTGTCGGAAAGTGCTATTTAAAAACGATACCTATTGAGGAATTGCCTGCTTATTTCGCAAAAGCCACAGGAGAAGCGATATGATTGTGACCATTGAACCCGGCATTCTGAGCGGCTGTATTCCGCGCCCGCCGTCGTCAAAATCTCACGTCCACCGGCTGCTGATCGCCGCCGCGCTGTGTGAAGAGGCGACGAAGATATATTTCAACCGGGAAAATGAGGACATCCTCGCTACCGTCCGCTGTCTGGAAAGCTGCGGGGTGATGATGGAAAAGCAGAAGGAAATGTTTCGGATACAGGGGCCGATGCGAGTGCCGGACATAGAACTGGACTGCGGCGAAAGCGGCTCGACGCTTCGTTTCCTGCTGCCACTGTGCGCGTGCATGAACGGAGAATCCCGGCTCACAGGGAAGGGACGCCTGCCCACCCGACCGAACGCTCCGCTGCTTTACGCGCTGCGCGAGTATGGCGCAGTGATTGACGGAGATTTCCTGCCACTGATCGTTCATGGTGGTTTACAGGCCGGAACCTTTGCTCTGCCCGGCGACGTGAGCAGCCAGTATTTCACGGGATTGCTGTTCGCACTTCCCCTGCTGGACGGGAACAGCACGCTGATTTATTCGTCCCCACTGGAATCCAGGCCTTATGTGGATTTGACCCTCTCCGTCCTGCGGCAGTTTGGTATAAGGATCGAAGAAATTGAAAACGGCTGGCGGGTGCCGGGAAATCAAACATATGCTTCTCCTGGGGAGGTATACGCGGAAGCGGACTGGAGCGCCGCCGCGTTCTGGCTGGCGGCGGACGCACTTGGCAGCAATGTTACAGTTTCCGGGTTGAACGACGACTCCTGCCAGGGCGACAAGGCCATTGAAAAGCTGCTGACGCAAATCGGCGGGGAGATTGACGTGAGCCAGACGCCGGATTTAATGCCCGTCCTGTCTGCCGCTGCCGCAGCATCGCCGGGGAAAACAACCCGTATTGCAGGGGCCGCGCGGCTTCGCCTCAAGGAATCGGACAGGCTGTCCGCCATGGCGGAGACGATTCATGCCTTGGGAGGGAATGTGGAGGAGCTGCCGGACGGGCTGATCATTCACGGAACGCGACTGAAAGGCGGCACGGTGGACGGGCAGAATGACCACCGGGTGGTAATGAGCGCCGCCATCGCCGCCACGTTCTGCGAAGAGCCGGTGACGATCCTCGGGGCGGAGGCGGTAAACAAATCCTATCCCGATTTCTGGGAAGATTTTAATCGTTTGGGAGGAAAGCTCCATGTCTGATTTCAGTGTGGGCGAACGCTTCAAGGTGACGCTGTTCGGCCAGTCCCACGGCCCGGCTGTCGGCTGCGTGATGGAAGGCTTTCCGGCGGGCTTCACACCCGACGGAGAGAAGATCAGCACTTTCATGGCCCGCCGCGCGCCGGGGCAGAACGCCTGGAGCACGCCCCGAAAGGAAGCTGACCAGCCGGAAATCCTCTCCGGCCTGAACGAAAACGGTCAAACCTGCGGCGCGCCCATCACCGCCGTTATCCGCAACAGCAACACCCATTCCGCCGATTACGCGGTGCTGAAGGATATTCCCCGGCCCGGGCACGCGGACTATACCGCCCATTGCAAGTACGGCGAAGCCTGGGACAGCCGAGGCGGCGGACAGTTTTCGGCGCGGCTGACAGCGCCGCTCTGCTTCGCCGGAGCGCTGGCAAAACAATTCCTGGAAGAAAAGGGCGTTTTTATCGCCGCGCATATCGCCCGTATCGGCACCGTGAAGGACGCGAAGTCGGACACGGTGAATCCTCATCTTCCTTTCTATGAAAAGAACGTTTTTCCAGTGATTGACTCGGAAAAGGGCGAAGCGATGAAAGCCGCAATCGAAGCGGCCCGGCAGCGGGGTGACAGCGTCGGCGGCGATGTGGAGTGCTTTATTACCGGCCTTCCAATCGGTTTGGGCGGGCCGTATTTCGGCGGACTGGAAGGGAAGCTGGCCCAGGCTCTGTTCGGCATTCCTGCCGTGAAGGGCGTACAGTTCGGAGACACGCAATCCCACGGCAGCGAAAACAATGACGCTTTCACCGTAAAGGACGGCGCTGTCCGCACCGTCACCAACCACGCGGGCGGCATATTGGGTGGCATCACGAACGGAATGCCGGTATACTTCACAGTTTCCTTCAAGCCCACGCCTTCCATTGCCAAACCTCAGCAGAGCGTGAACCTCAAATTCATGACGGAAACCGCGCTCACTATCCAAGGCCGCCACGACCCCTGCGTCGTTCCCCGCGCCGTGCCCGTGGTGGAAGCCGTCGCCGCGATCGTTTTGCTCGACATCTTATTGCAAGGAGTATAAAACTATGGAAATGAATTTACAGGAGATCCGCGGAAAGCTGGATGCTATCGACAATGAGCTGATCGGGCTTTTTTCCCGGCGCATGAACCTGGTCAGGGACGTGGCCGCCTACAAGCAGGAAAAGAATCTGCCCATCCTGGACACGCGGCGGGAGCGGGAAATCATCAACCGTGTTTCCCTGATGGCGGGGGAGGATTTGGAGCATTACGCCAAGCTGCTGTATCAAACCCTGTTCAGCGTCAGCCGGGCGTACCAGCTGAAGCAGCAGGGCGCGGAAACCACCCTGTCAATGGAACTGGAAAAAGCGGCGACAGGTGCGCAGAAGAAAATGCCAGAGCGGGTGATGGTGGCCTGCCAGGGCACGGAAGGCGCGTATTCCCAGAAGGCCACGGAGAGGATGTTCGCTTTCCCGCAAATCCTGTACATGAACACTTTCAACGATGTGTTCAACGCGGTGGAAAAGGGCATGTGCCCCTTCGGCGTGCTGCCGATTGAAAACACCACCGCCGGTTCTGTCACCCAGGTGTACGATCTGATGGAAAAGCACCATTTTCACATCGTCTGCGCCGCGCGGCAGAAGATCGATCACCGGCTGCTGGCCCGCCCAGGCGTCAAGCTTCAGGACGTGCGCGAAGTGGTTTCCCACGATCAGGCGCTTCGCCAGTGCTCCGCTTTTTTTGCGGCGCATCCGTCTGTCAAAGCTACGCCCATGGAAAATACAGCCGTCGCCGCCGCTTTTGCCGCGCGTTCAGAACGAAAGGATCTCGCGGCCATCGCTTCCCGGACATGCGAGCAGCTGTACGGCCTGGAAACCCTGTCCGATTCCGTCAGCGACACGGAAAACAATTCCACTCGCTTCATCTGCATCGCCAAAGACCTGACCGTGTACGAAGGCGCGAACAAGATTTCCCTCATGCTCACCGCCGCGCACCAGCCCGGCTCGCTGTACCGGCTTTTGTCGCTGATTTCCGTGATGGGCCTGAATTTGACCAAACTGGAAAGCCGCCCCATCCCCGGCAAGGACTTTGAATTCCGCTTCTTCTTCGACATCGAAGCCTCCATTCTCGATCCCGCTGTGCGTGGCCTGATCGGACAATTGAAGCAGGAAGCCGACCAGCTTGTGTTCCTGGGGAACTACGAGGAGCTAAGATGATAGCATACGGCTTGATCGGGGAAAGGCTGGGGCACAGCTATTCCCCGCGTATCCACCGGTTTTTCGGGGATTATGATTATCAGCTTTATCCGATGCCGCTGACGGATATGGAAGCGCTGCTGCGGGGGAAGCAGTTCCAGGGTCTAAATGTGACCATCCCCTATAAGCAGGCTGTTCTGCCCTTCTGCGACGAACTGTCTCCGTCGGTGCGGGCCATCGGCAGCGCCAACACGCTGGTGAATCGGGACGGAAGAATCTATGCCTACAACACGGATCTGGCAGGGATGCTGTCCATGCTGGATCGGGCGGGCATCGGGCTGACAGGCCGAAAAGTCGTGATCTTAGGCAGCGGCGGCACTTCTCTGACCGCACAGGCGGCGTGCCGGGAAAGGAAAGCCAAGGAAACAGTGGTGGTGTCAAGGAAGGGCCCCGTCACCTACAATGATTTATACACAAAGCACACTGACGCTGAAGTAATCATCAACGCCACGCCGGTGGGCATGTATCCCAACAACATGGTGTCTCCCATCGACCTGAATCGCTTCCCCCGGATAAAAGGCGTGGCGGACGTGATCTACAACCCCGCGAAAACGAAGCTCCTGCTGGACGCGGAGGCGGCAGGCATCCCCTGTATCGATGGGCTGTGGATGCTGGTGGCCCAGGCCTGGCACGCGGCGACACTGTTTCTGGACACGGAGATTCCCGAAGAAAAGATACAGGAAGCATTTCAGTCCGTGCGGCGGGAATGCCTGAACCTGGTGCTGATGGGGATGCCGGGCTGCGGGAAATCCACCCAGAGCAGACTGGCCGCTGAAAAGCTGAACAGGCCCTTCGTGGATCTGGACGCGGAAATTGTGAAGCGCCACGGCCCGATTCCCAGGATTTTTGAGGAGCAGGGCGAAGCAGGCTTCCGCGTTCTTGAAAGCGAAATCGTCAGGGAATATGGAAAGGAAAGCGGCCTGGTGATCGCCACCGGCGGCGGGGCCGTGCTGCGGGAAGAAAACATCCGGGCGCTGCGGCAGAACGGCGTCATCTGCTGGCTGCGGCGGCCCATCGAAAAACTCGCGACGCAGGGCCGTCCGCTGTCGGTCAATCAAGAAAAACTAAGGGAAATGGAAAAAACGCGCCTGCCCCTGTACCGGGCCTGCGCGGATTACAGCGTGGACAGTCAGGAGCAAAGAACCCTGACCGCACAGAAGATCGTGGAGGGATTTTATGAAGCTGCTGGTGCTGAACGGGCCGAACCTGAACATGCTGGGCATTCGGGAGAAGCATCTGTACGGAACCCAGACCTATGAGGATTTGGTAAAGTACATCAACGAAAAAGCAAAGCAACTAAAGATCGAAGTTGAAATCTTCCAGAGCAACCACGAAGGGGCTTTGGTGGACAAAATTCAGGCGGCATACGGAAACGCGGACGGCATCGTCATCAATCCCGCCGCTTACACCCATACCTCCGTGGCCATACTGGACGCGCTGAAAGCGGTCAGCATTCCCGCTGTGGAAGTGCATCTGACCGACATCAATCAGCGCGAAGCCTTCCGCCGAATCAGCTACGCGGGCATGGCCTGCCAGGCGCATTTCGTCGGCCTGGGCTTTGAGGGATACGGAAAAGCACTGGAATGGTATGTGAATCAGGGAAAAGAACAGGCTCGGGATACTGACCCATGACAGCACGGACGAGCGCCGGGCTTTTATCAAGGTTTTCTGTTGATATCCGTCCTTTTATGGCGGGAAAGATAAGCCTGTTTTTCCCGTTTATCCTGCGCTTCCAGTGAAGACGCGCCATGGATACCGCCCAGATATTCCAGATGGTGACGGAATTCATGACGCACGACGCCGCGCAGGATGCCTTTTGCTTCATTTGCGTTAGCAAAGGGATGCGCGCGGTCAAAGGAACCCTTGTAAATGACGATCTGCCGCACCCCGCTGAAAACCGAATACTGCCCCATGATAAACAGGTCATTCCCCTGCGCGTAATCCGGAACCAAAGCCGCTTCTGAAACAATGACGCCTCCGGTCAGGTCCCGAAAGAATTCCTCGGGAAGTTCGGTGAGCAATTCCGCGATGATCTGTTTGAAATCCTCGATACGCATCATCCATGAGCCTTTCGTGAAAACGGTTTACTGCCACTATCGTATTATACCAAAATGCCATAGCCAGGACAATGGTTTATTCGGGCAACAACAGGGCGGACGCATGCGTTATCATTCCGAATGACTTTTCATGCATGATCTAAATTTATAAAAAGGATGTTCTTTGTTTATACTTTGAGCACCAGAAACCTATGAAAAAAACAGACTGAGAACTTGGTCTGTTTCATCCGCGTCTGTCGGCGTTGGCGCCGGTGTTCACACTGGGGATTAGCCAGTAGCGGATATCAACACTGATTTTGTAAAAACCAGCAAACTCTTGCATCAGGACGCTATAGATTTCCTTTGGGCACATTCTTCCTTGCGGGATTCAGAGACTGCCGTCTCTTAGAGTTGCACTTACTCGATACTTTCTCATATGTCAGCTTGCGGCCTTCATACGTGTTCATATTGCAGAACAATAAGTTGATTTTCTTTCCTGAAGCCGTACACTCTTTGGCTTGCATGGCCGGATTTGAACCGACATCTTTCAATTAGAGGTTGAATGCTCAACCATTGAGCTAAATGCTTGTGGACTGCGAGGTGTACATTTACCATCCCTGTCTTTTGGACAAGGCCCAGAATTCGCAGCCCTGTTCGTCTTGCGGACTCCCTTCTGTCCTTCCGTCCCTTCCTTTCGGTTTGAGGAACCTCCGGCAGATAAATACAGCACTTGTTCTTGCACAACTCGCACCGTAGATCCATAAAGCTTTCTCCCCTGTTTCCAGGTTAGGAACCCGGCGATGTACCGCCGATCCCGATTCCGCCATACCCTCAGCAGTCGCCCTTGGGCAGGAAGGCAGAACCTTGTTTATGGGTTTTCCGCTGGGCTCGCCTCGCGGCAAGTCGGGACGGACGTCCCTTTATCCCCATCACTGGGTTTATCTCAAAGAGCCGAAACCACCCTTTTGAACAAATTCGTCGAAATCAGCGCCACCGCGGGAAGGTTTTGTTCACGGCGCCATGGCAACCTCTGCGGGGATTGAACCCGCGTTTCAGGAATGAGAATCCTGTGTCCTGCCGTTAGACGAAGAGGCCGGATACGAGGCGCGTTTTTGCCATGCATGCCTCGGGGAATGCACCTGGCAGGGCTCGAACCTGCGGCTCACGGTTTAAGGGACCGTTACTCTGCCAACTGAGTTACAGATGCAAGCAATGCGTCTTAAGGGATTTGAACCCTTGACTCCCTGGTTAAAAGCCAGGTACTCTTCCGCTGAGTTAAAGGCGCATGGCGACCTGAATGGGAATCGAACCCACATTCCCGGATCGACAGTCCGGCGTTCTGCCATTGAACTACCAGGTCTTAGATAAGGCACGCAGGAGAAGGAATTCTGCGGAGTCATTGCTGTGCGTGCCTTTCAAAGTAACCCCTGCGGGAATCGAACCCGCATCGCAGGATTGAAAATCCTGTGTCTTAGACCATTGGACCAAGGGGCCATAGTGTCGTTTGAGTTGACTTACTTTCGTCCTCCGCATCGTCTGGTTTGTACCGTCCGGGCTTTTCCCTTTCGGTGAGCATAATATACCACACCCTTCAGCATACTTCCCGGAAAAAAAGTTGCGAACGAAAAAAAGAACGGGGTATGTTCCGTTCCTTTTTTTGTTGGCAGGGATTAGGTCTGCGCGTCCGGCGGGGCAAGAAGGCTTTGCCTGGCGATGCGCTCTCTCAGCAATTCAATGAAGCGCTCCGGCTCCGTGACGCGAATGACGGGCCCGAAGGAAAGAATACGGACGAGCATCTCCGTTTCGTCCTGTTTGTCATACCTTAGCGTCACCCGGTAGCGGTGCTCGTCCAGCCGTTTGGTTTCTTTTTCCAGATGGGAAAAATGCAGCAGCACCCGCCGCATGGCGTTTCGTCTGTCTTCCAGTTCAAAGGTCACGCTTTCCAGTTTCGGGGCATGCACGGGCATGTCCATATCGGTATTGGACAAAGCGCAGTCCGTGATCTTGCGCAGATTCACGGTCCACCGCCGTTTCCTGCCGTCTGCCACCAGGCGGAAACGATCGTCCTTTTCGGAATATTCCAGAAAGCGGGGCTTTACCAGCAACTTGAACTGAGCGCCCCGTCCTGACGCATAGCAGATATACAGGCAGCGATCCTCCCGCAGCGCTTGCAGGATCAGGCGGAAATGGGCGGTATAGTCCGGGTCGCCGTAAGGGTCGCCGTCGGTATACCGGTCAAAGTATACGATTTGGTTCGGGGCAAACAGCGGCTCCACGTCCTCAAGACCGGACTCGTCGGGCGAAAAAAGCTGTACGCGCGGGTCGCACAGGATGGATTTCATCCAGCGCTTTTCAAGATCGGTCAGGGGCATGGAAGGCGCGTCCAGCAGCGGGGTGGACAAATCCCCATGCAGCAGCCGCCACCTCTCCCCCTGCAGGCCCTCCGGCATGGTGAGCAGGCTTTCTCCGAACGCCTTTTCCCGAATGAGCGCTGTCAGCCGCTTTTTGTCCAGCATGCCCCGGGCGGCTTCCCTGAGGACGGCAGCCGTCACCCGGTAGTAGCTTCCGTAGATTTCATGAAACAGCATGCTCGTCTCCCTGATAAAGCGCGGCCATCTTCTGCACATCCTCCCAAAAACGATTCGTCACTTCCGGGTCAGTGCATTTTAGGTCGGTGACCCGGCCGATAAAGGTGCGCAGCCAAGGCAGCGTTTCGATAGCGTCGTAAACGTCGGCGGAGAAGCGCCAGTGGGTTTCGTCCACCCGCTCCACCGCGCCGCAGCGCTTTTCCCGCTCCACCGCGCCGCAGCGCTTTTCCCGCTCCAGCCTTTGCAGGATATGTTCCTCCCCAGCTTCGATGGACACCGTCATTTCCAGGTGGGTAAGCTTTCCGTAATTATGGCTGGCAATGCCCCAGGCGTGATTGCAGAAATCCGCCATTTTCTCCGGCAGGAAATCGGGCGGCTCAAAGGCGTTTTCAGCTTTTACTTCGTCCATCAGATCCAGCCGATGGAAAGAAAAACGCTGATGGCGCGGCGACCAAGCCAGGAGATACTGCCGCCCGGTCTGGCAGCCGATATATATTTTGAGCGGCAGCGCGGTGATCCACTGGCCTCGGATGAGAAACGTCACCAGCCTGTTTTCGCGCATGGCTTCAAACAGCGCTGCCATAATCTCGCTGTCCAGGGCGTTCAGGATATAGTGGTGCTTGAACCGGAAAAATGGAAAACGGTTTTCCATCCGGTCTTGCAGAAACGACCCGATCACGCCCAGCGGCGCGGCTTCGGAAAAGAACGCGGCGGCCTCCTCCCAGCTTTCCAGGTCCGTTTCGCAAAGGGAAACGGTATAGCGGGTTTCCCGCCCCCGCTTTTCACTTTGAAGCAGGCCCAGCGCAACGTATTCTTTCAGTTTTTTCCGAACGGTAGATTCATCCGGCAGCTCGCCGTTATCGAATTCTGACAGCCGGTCGTTCAGCTCCTCCATGATGCCGGAGATGGGCAGTCCCTCCGAGTCAGAGAGGATATCCAGCAGATGAAAATGCAGCATGATATCCCGGTCGGTAAAGGTTTTCGCCCGGAACGCCCGGTAGAGAGGATTTTCCGGAAGGACACGGCTGTCTACAGACAGAAACACCCGCCGCCCTTCCGCGTCCTGGCTGAAGGTCATATAGTCGCCCAGCCAGCTTTCCACCCGCCGGCGTTCGTTGTCGTAGCTCCGGACGCTTTTTATGTCATATTCGCTGCGATAGCGGAACCCGTACACATAAAAGGAACGCAGGTATTCCCGGATACTGTTGAAGTTTTTGATCAATTCGCTGTATGCCATGGCGCTGTCCTCTCCGGGCGGGACATCCAAAAACAAGGAGTCATGTTTTCTCCGGATACCGCCTTTTCCGCACAGTGGGGTTGTGTTCGTTGATCGAAGGTAAAGCCCCAATCACAGCCGCTCAGTTATCACCGCAGAAAGAAATAATAACCAGCCGCGAGCAGAATGATCTGCACGACCAGGAAGACCGGGAAGAACACTTGGAAATACCAGTGCTTCGTTTTATGGCGGCACAGCGTCATGCCTAATACGCCGCCGAGTCCTCCGAAGCAGGCCGCGGCGATAAACAAGGTTTTCTCCGGCACACGCCTTTTCCCCGCCTTGGCGCATTGCTTGTCATAGGCCATCAGGGAAAAAGAAATCACGTTCAGCACAGCCAGAACCGCAATGATGATCGGAATCATTTTTCTCACACTCCCATTTTTGTCATGATACCGTCCGCTGTCACGCCGGGATGGGTCACATACAGACGGACGATTTGCTCTACCAGTGTTTTCTCCATACCGTATTTCCGGGCGATCGTTTCTACCCCATGGCCTTTTTCTGTTTCCCGGATGACCGTTTCGATTTGCAGTTTAATATTGGCCGGGTCGATCTTCGGCGCATTGTCCCTGCCTGCATGCTGAATCTCCATCCGCTCCGCAAAGAAACCGTCGTCGTTGATCGTAAGCACAGCCATGGTGGTGGGCTGATGAAAACGGCGTGGACCGCAGCTGCCGGGATTGAGCAGGAGGGTTCGTTTGCCGGCGCTGGGGGATTCTTCCCATGCTTCGGCATACTGGTGGGAATGGCCGTACACCACCAGGTCATAGGCGCTGACATCCTTTGGAATGTCCTTTTTCTTGTGCGTCATGAAAACGCGCAGCCCGCCCAATTCAAAATCCAGGCGCAGCGGCAGACCTGCCGCCCATTCTTTATCGTTGTTGCCGCGTACCGCTTTCACAGGGGCAAACTCTTCCAATTGTTTCAATATGCCCGGACTACCGATGTCGCCGCCGTGTAGGATCATGTCGCAGCCCCGCAGCGCTTCTTTCACTTCCCGGCGCAGAAGGTCATGGGTATCCGATATGATGCCGACTTTCATTTTCGCTCACCTTTGGAATGATAATCCCAGCCATGCTCTCCGCGATCAATCATCAGCCGTGTCATGCCGTCATCGTCGCAGATGTTTTCACCGTATAAAGCGTTCACGAATCGCCAAAAACGCACGTCGACGTATGGCCTCTTACTTCATTCCTATTATACACGGAATTCGCCCCAGCCACAATGTAAAAAATTAATCCCCTGCCGGCAGAATACCCGTGCAGTATGTCTGCCGGTAAAGAACTGATTCTCTGCATTGCCACTGCTGATGAGCATGCTTTTCCTGCATGCCTGAGAATGGGCGCGGATGCATCACCAGCCCGTGGGATGAATCACGGCGGGATCGATGTGCTTCACATCCGGGGAGCCGGTGCGCACCATCATGGCCTTGAGCTCATTGGTCATCCGGCGGATCACGTTGGCGGCGGCTTCCGGGCCTCCCTGCGCCAGCGGCCCCATGAGCGGGCGTCCAATGGAAACGGCGTCGGCCCCCAGCGCCAGTGCCTTGAAAGCGTCGAAACCGTCCTGAATGCCGCCGTCCACGATCAGGAGGAAATCGTCTCCGACCTGCCTTCGGATCTCACTGACCAGCATCACGGGCGGTGTGGCCCAGCGCATCAGACTGTTGTGGTGGCTCAGGATCACTCCGGCGCAGCCGATCTCCTGGCAGACAAGGGCGTCCCGGACGCTCAGCGCTCCTTTGACGATGAAGGGAAGCCGGGTCGCTTTTACCCATCGCTTCAAATCGTCCAGGGTTTGCAGCTTCATGGGGAATCCCAGCACCGATGAATCGCTGTCATCGGTCACATTAACCGCGTGCTCCACGTCCATGCCCACGGCCAGCGCGCCGTTTTGCTCCGCGCAGGCGAGGCGGGACAGAATCGCGTCCTCGTCGGCGTAGGGCTTGATGATTTTGATGACCTTCGCGCTGGTGCGCAGGATTTCTTTTAGCTCGGCGCAGTCGCCCATGCCGACGCAGCAGGCAGCGTTCGCCAGCTTCGCGGCCTCGGCCAGCGCGGGCATTCCGGGCTTCAGGTGGCTCAGGGCCGCGGTCATGACGGGCGTATCGAAGGGATGGCCCAGCAGTTTTGTTTTCGCGGTGGGATGGACAGCGCCGACGATACGGCCTTCTACCAGCAGGGAATCCAGGTATCGGCGGTTGATGGCGATGGAATCGCCGGACAGGGGATGTTCATTTGCCATGGTTCTTCCTCCTATATCGAAACACCGGCCTTGGACGCCTGTTCCGCCACATACGCATAAGCCCTATCGTATTCTTCAAAGGTCTGCATATGTTCAAGCAGCACAGGCGCGTCATAGGGCAAGTATCGGTTCATGATGGTCAGGACGTTCTCAAAATTCAAATCGCCCTCGCCGGGACTGCATTCCTCCAAAACCGTGGTCAGGTGGGTGGGGTGCATCCGGGTATCCTTCAGGTGGGTGCTTTTGATGAAAGGGCCCAGGGTGCGAAAACATTCGTCGATGAAGCCCTCCGCGTCCAGATACCGACGGGGACAGTTGATCATATTCACAAAGTCCATGTGCGCCCCGAACTGCTTCCTGTCTACGTCCTGAATCAGCCGAAGGTAAGTCTCCGGGCTGTCGGGCACCATCCAGGGCATGGGCTCGATGCAGTAATAGGCGCGGTCAGGCTTCACGCTGTCGATGATCTCACGGATACAGGCGATGATCCTTTCATAGGTCTCCGGAGTAAAATTGCTTTTGTCCGCGGCGTCCCAGCTCACGCTGCTCTCAGTGCCCACGATGTTGACACAGCAGGGGATTCCCCATGCGTCCGCCATCGCCAGCTGCCCTTTGGCGTAGTTCATGTTCGCGGTGGCCTTGTCCGGATCAGGGTCAAACAGATTTCTCCATACGCCTGCTTCCGCGATAACCACTCCCTGCCGCCGCGCGGCGGAAACGTACCTCTCGATTTCTGCTTCGGGCGTCTGGCAGTTAAACGGCGCGGTAACGGCCTTAAACCTGGATTTTGCCAGCAATTGTTCCCATTCTTCCGGGGTGCTGTAACGCCCGGCAACGGTTCCTCCAAGCAGCATGCTTATCCTCCTCTTTCCTTAGTCACCCTTCATATATCTGGGGGAAACCATTCTTTGGGGGCCAAAGAATGGTTCCTCCAGGAATACCTGAATCGTAACCTTCCTTAATTGAGAAACAGAGTCAAACGCGGATTGACATTTGTATGGATTCCTGCTATCATTATTTTACCCCTTAAAGTTTACTCTAAGTCAATAGTTACGGGAGGAAAAATTCGTGTACTCGATTCAGGATGTTAGCAAAAGGACGGGCCTGTCCGCCCACACCCTGCGGTATTATGAAAAAGAAGGGCTGCTCTCCCATGTGGAGCGCAGTCCCGGCGGATTCCGTCAGTATACGGATGAGGATTTGGAAGCGCTGGGCCTGATCTGCTGCCTGAAAAACACCGGCATGTCCCTCCAGGAAATCAGCCGCTTCGTCGCCCTGACCCAAGAAGGGGAACAGACGTTGAAGGAACGGGTGGAACTGCTTCGGGAGCACCGGGAAAACGTGATCGCGCGCATAGCGGAGATGCAGAAGTATCTGGACAAAGTGACCTGGAAGCTGGACTTTTACACGGAAAAGCTGCGGGCATACGAACAGAGGAAAACGGAATCAAGGCCTAAACAAACGAACGGAGAGAACTGACGATGAATAAAAAACTGAAATTTCGGCTCCTTATGGCTTTTCAGCTCATCATCATCGTTTTCACGGCCTGGTCCGTGAGCCATATGTTCTTCTTTGCAGGAAGCGGCAACATGCGCGTGAACAGAAGCGTCATCTTCCGCTATTTCACGGTGGATTCCAATATCCTGTGCGCGGTGAGCTGCGTTTTTTCCCTGTTTTATGCGCTGCGACGAGGCTCGGGAAGCAAAGCGGTCATGCTGCTGCGCTACGCGGGCACTGCTGCGGTCACCGTTACGATGATGACGGTGCTGCTTTTCCTGGGGATCCTGTATGGCTATCCGGCCATGCTTTCCGGCTGGAACCTGTGGCTGCATCTGCTGGGGCCCATCCTCGCCATCGTTTCCTTTGTCTGGCTGGAGAGGGATGGAACCTTCCCCGAAAAAAAGCATCTGCCCCTGGCCATGCTCCCGGTGCTCGTGTACGGCATCGTATATTATATCATGGTCATCCTGCTCGGCGAATGGCCGGATTTCTACGGGTTCAACATGAGCGGCGTTTGGTATCTGTCTTACGCAGGGATGATGGCGGGAACGGCGCTGATCGGCGTCATCCTGCGTAAACTGAGGATCATGTAAAAAAACAAGGGACTGTCTCCTGCGATATTGAGACAGCCCCTGTTTGCGTTCTGGAAGCCGTATCCGCGGCGTTTGGTCTGACGCATATGTCATCGCTTATACGCCAGTACCGGTGTACCGGCGGCAGGATTCTCTGGCAGCGAAGGATTTAGCCGGGCGATGTCATCCAGCGGAACCCGGAAGCGCTTGGCCAGATCCCAGACCGTTTCACCGGGCTGCAGGTAATACAGGATGATGCCCTTTCCAACCTCCGGCGCGGGCACAGCGGCGGCATCCACAACCAGCGCGGCCTCACCTTTTCGCACGCCGTCAGCATGGAGGCGGAGGATATATTTCAGTTCCACCCGGTCGCCGGTGACCGCGCTCGGCTCCACCTGCGCGGCGGTGAGGATCAGGTCGTCGTCCGGCTGGGCCTGGGTGGCAAAGACCGTGTGAAACATTTCCTCCTGCCGCACGGACACGGGCACGTCCGTGTCGTCGGTCTGATAAATCAGCGTCATGTCCAGCACGCCGTCCACGGCCAATTTGTCCTTTTGCTTTTCAGCGCTTACCAGCAAAGGCCGCACGAACGCAAGCAGCGGCGTTTTCACCCGCGGCGAGCCTTCGGGCAGGGTCATCACGGTGCGCCCGCTTTCGGCGGCGATCTCGTTCACCGTGCTGCTGCGGAAAACGACCTGCCGCGTCTGCAGTTCCAGCGCGTCTCCGTCGGTGGTGAAGGCGTCGCGCAGGGCGGTCATTTCCTGATCCTCCACGGCGCGGATGGCGGTCGTAAGCTGGATCTCCGCCCGCATCAGCCGCCCGCCGTCCTCCGTTTCCTGGCTGAGTACTGCCACATCCCTGACTGTGGTTTGCGCGGCCAGCGCCGTTCCCAAGGCCCCGGAAATCGTCACCTGCTGCTCATAGGGCATGGTGTGCCGCGTATACACCAGCGGACGGCCCGGCAGGCCGGACGTGTGGTAAGCATCGATGGTCACGGTGCCGGTCACCACCGCCTTGCCGTCCGCCCCGCCCATGATGTCCTCCACCTGGGCCTCGCCGGACGCGAACAGGGTGTCCGTGATTTTCAGCACATCTGACAGCTCAAATTCCTCGCGGAACAGCGTCTGCGCCTCGCCCTCCCCCACCGTGCGCTGTATCGCGACCGCCTGGGTGATCTTCTGGATTTCCGGCGCTTCCGCTGCATCCCGTATGAAGGACACTGTGCGGGGCAGGCTGGCTTCCGCGGTCAGGTTCAGGATGGTCTGCAGGATAAGCCGTCCATTGAACGCCTTGGCGGACACGTGCTGCACGTCGGCTTTGGGCGTCAGGCGCACGGCGGCCAGCTGACCGTAATCCTCTTTCAGCGGCAGCGCCTGGGAAAAGTCCGCCGTCGCTTCCAGAGCGCGGACATTGGATAAATCGCCCTGACCGTAAAGCACGTGAAACGTCACCCGCCCATCCGCAGTGGCGCGGCTGCCGGTGAGTTCCCCTCCGTTCACCGCCGCCGTGGCGTCGGCAAAGTATATCCGGGATTCCTCCCGCAGTCCGCCCGGCAGCGCCACTTCCGTTTCCACCGACACCTGCGTGGGCTTGGCCGAAATGATCTGCTCGGTTTCCATATTTTCACGAATCCATTCAAATTCCATGTTCGTCCCTCCTATCGCTTCTGCATCATGGGTATGCGTATCGAAACGGAAGTAGAACATGAAAAAACCGCCCGGCGAACCGGACGGGGATTGGAAAAACTATTACTTCATCTGATCTTTCAGCGCTTTGAACACTTCCTTCTGGGCGGGGAAGCGATCCCAGCGCTTATAGCGGGCGTCGCATTTTTTCAGCAGCGCTGCGGCGGTTCCCGGGGAAAGGAAGGGGATCAGGGGGATGGTGTGGCGCTCGAGCGCGCGAAGCATCAGCTGCGCTGACGGCGGCCAGGAGGACATATCGTCCCGCGCAAGAAGCATCCGGACCGCCCGCTCCGCATCCTGGGACGAGGGAGTCGCGCTGCAAATTTCAGCGACCGTTTTCTGCACTCTCTCGTCCATCTGCCCGTGACAGGGGTCGTCCTTGATCGAACGCCCGAAACCGAGGAGGCCGTCCGTCGGCCTGTACTTTTTCTCGCATTCCTCCAGGACCTTCCGGTAATCCAGGAACGCCTGCTCCAATTCGATCAAGAGATCTTCCATCCGAGCGCCTCCGTCCCGTTATTTCAGGGTGTTTTCATCTTCCTTCGGCTTTTCCTGTTCTTCCTCTTTCATGCTTTTCCTCCACACGATCACGGCGTATACCATCACCGCCGCGCCTGCGAGCGCGAAAAACACGATAAACACAATGCGCGCCGCCGGGGTCATGGCCGTGTCTGTCTCCGCCCGCCCTTCAAAGAGCTGGTAAGCCAGATAAACCAGATACGCTCCCACGACGCCCAGCAGGGTGGAACGGGTCTTGCCGCTGTTCAAGAAAACACCTTCTCATTTAGGGATAAGGGAATAGGGATTAGAGATAAATAGTATCATCAAATACTGACTGTTTTTAACAAGTATTCAAATCTGTACTCCGCACTCTTTACCTGATTACTAATCCCTATTCCCTAATCCCTTACTTCATCACTTCTGCTTCTTCTTCGACAGGATATCGAACACCACGGCGGCAAGCAGCACGAAGCCCTTGACGACGCGCTGATAGTTGGCGTCGAGGCTGATGAGGCTCATGCCCAGGTTGATGACGCCGATCAGGGTCGCGCCGATGACCATGCCCAGCACGGTACCTGCGCCGCCGCTGGCGGACACGCCGCCCACGACGCAGGCGGAAATGGCGTCCATCTCAAAGTTCTTGCCCACGTCAGCGTAGGCCGACTGGGAACGGGCGATGACGGTGAAGGTGGCGATGCTGGTCAGCACGGCCATGTTCAGATAGGCCAGGAACATCACGCGGCGGGTATTGACGCCGGACAGGCGCGCCGCCTCCATGTTGCCACCCACCACGTAGAAATGGCGGCCCACGGTGGTTTTGCCAGTGATGAAGGAGTAAATGAGGATAATGCCCGCCACCCACAGCAGCGTGGTGGGGATGCCGCCGTCCAGCGCCAGGCGGGACATGACCAGGATGATGGCCGCGGCGCCCAGGCCACTCTTGATGGCGGCGGTTTTCAGAGTGTCCGCTTCATAGCCCTTGGACAGCCTGCTCCTGCGGGTCATGAACACCACCAGTACCACCAGCGCGGCGGCACCCAGACCAAACAGGAAGCACGGCCAGTTAAACACGCCCTTATCCGTCGGGAAAATGCGGCCAAAGAAAATGCTCAGAAAATCGGGCTTGGTAGACAGTGAAAGCGAACCTGTGCTGGAGTTGGCGGACAGAATGGCGGTGCCCAGACCGCGGAAAGCCAGATAGCCGGCCAGCGTGGCGATCCACGGCGGGATATGCACATAGGCGATCAGATAGCCCAGCACACAGCCGTATACCACGCCGATGAGCAGCATCAGCGCAATGGAAGCGCCGGTTCCGATGCCCTGCACGATCATGAACACACCGCCGATCGCGCCCAGCAGGCACACGAACGCGCCGCAGCTCAGGTCGATGTTGCCGCCGGTGAGCATGCACATCAGCATACCTGCGCCGAGGATGTAAACGTACGCGTTCTGATTGATCAGCTCGGTAAAGCTGGAAGGCTTGAAAATGCCACCCTTCGTCAGAATCAGGAAGAACAGATACACAAGCACCAGGACAATGAGCATCGCGTTCTTTTTGAGTGTGGCAAGAATCGTCTTGTTTTCCATTGTTTTGCCCTCCTCCCCGCGTTACCGCTTCTGCCGTTTGGACAGCACGTCGAACATCACGGCGATCAGCAGCACGATGCCCTTGACCACCTTCTGATAGTTCGCGTCCACGCCCACGATGATCATGCCCTTGTTGATGACGCCCATCAGCAGCGCGCCGATGATCATGCCGGATACCTTGCCTGTGCCGCCATAAGCGGAAGCGCCGCCGATAAAGCAGGAAGCGATGGCGTCCATTTCATAGCCTTCGCCGTACACCGGGTCGATGCCCTTGGCGCGGCCCGCGGTCAGGATGCCGGCAAGACCGGCCAGCAGGCCGATGTTGGCATAGGCGAACCAGTAAACATTGCGGGTCTTGACGCCGGAAAGCGCGGTTGCCTTCTCGTTGCCGCCCACGGCGTACAGGTGACGGCCGATGGCGGTTTTGGTGGTGATGTAAGCGTAGATGCCCAGCACCAGCGCGATCCAGATCAGCACCATGGGGAAGCCGCGGTAGCAGCTGAGCTTAAAGCTGATCCACAGCGCCAGCGCGGAAATGAGCACCGTGGAAATGATCTGGCCGGGAATGGACTGGCTGATGCCCAGCTTCTTTTGCACCAGAATGTGGCGCACTTTGATGAGGATAAAGACAATGGCGGCCACAATGCCGATGCACATGCAGGTCACATTGAACTTGGTGATGAAGTTTTCGCCGATCAGCCCTGCCAGGAAAGCGTTGTCCTTGGTGAACACGCTGTCCAGCCCCGGCGCGTTCTGCCGGATCACATCGGGGATGTAGCTGGTTTTGCCGTTGCCGAACAGCATCAGGAAGGTTTCGTTGGAGATGTCCACGCGATAACCGTTAAGCACCACGTTGGAGAAGCCGCGGAAGGCATACATGCCGGCCAGCGTGGCGATGAACGCGGGCACACGGATCTTGGCGATCCAGAAGCCCTGGAACACGCCGATGATCAGGCCGATGAGCAGCATGACCAGCACGGTAAGCCACATATTCACGCCGGCCGCCATCATCACGCAGCCGATGGCCGCGGTGAAGCACACCACGGAACCGACGGACAGGTCGATGTTGCCGCCGGTCAGGATACACAGCAGCATACCGGTAGCCAGCACGAACACGTAAGCGTTTTCGGCAATCAGGCCTGTCAGGTTGGAAGGAAGCAGGATCAGGCCCCGTTTTCCGGGCCACATGGCAAACACGATGGTCACGACCACCAGGGCGATGGTCATGGTATACTTCTGGAAAAACTCACCGGCTTTGAAATCCTGGAATACGGACTTTTTCCCCGGGGCAACAGACTTCATCTCACTCATCGTCAAGCACCCCTTCCCGAACGGAGGATGGCTGCCATAATGTTCTCCTGGGTGGCCTCCTCCGCCTTCATTTCGCCCACGATCTTCGCTTCGTTCATGATATAGATGCGGTCGCTCATGCCCAGCACCTCCGGCAGTTCGGAGGAAATCAGCACCACGCATTTGCCCGCCGCGGCCAGATCGTTGATAATGCAGTAGATTTCGTATTTCGCGCCGACGTCGATGCCGCGGGTCGGCTCGTCCAGCAGCAGGATATCGGGCTCCGCGAACATCCACTTGGCCAGCAGCACCTTCTGCTGGTTGCCGCCCGACAGATTGCCCACCAGCTGCTCAACGGACGGCGTTTTGGTTTTCAGTTTATTCTTGTATTCTTCGGCCACGGCGTATTCCTTATCCGCGTCGATCACGGTGTTTTTGGAAATCGCCTTCAGGTTGGCCAGGGACGTATTCACTTTAATGGACTGGGACAGTACCAGGCCGTTGCCCTTGCGGTCCTCCGTCACGTAGGCGATGCCGTGCTTGATAGCGTCAGCCTCGCTCTTGCGCAGTTTGACATGCTTGCCGTCCAGCTTCAGCTCGCCGGTTATATTGACGCCGTAGCTCTGGCCGAAAATGCTCATGGCCAGCTCGGTGCGCCCGGCGCCCATCAGGCCGTAAATGCCCACCACTTCGCCCTGGCGCACGTACATGGACACGTCGTCCACCACCTTGCGCTCCGGGTACAGCGGATGATGCACCGTCCAGTGGCTCACTTCCATCCGCACGTCGCCGACCTTGACCTTTTCACGCTTGGGGAAGCGGTTGGTGATCTCGCGGCCCACCATGCCCTTGATGATGCGCTCTTCGCTGACGGGTTCCTTGCCGTGATTGTCGATGGTCTCGATGGTCGCGCCGTCGCGCACCACCGTTATTTTGTCCGCCACATAGGATACTTCGTTCAGCTTGTGGGAAATGATGATCATCGTCATTCCCTGCTTTTTGAAGCTGAGCATCAGATCCAGCAGTGCGCGGGAATCTTCTTCGTTCAGTGAGGACGTCGGCTCGTCCAGGATCAGCAGCTTCGCCTGCTTGGCCAGCGCCTTGGCAATTTCAACCAACTGCTGCTTGCCGGTACCGATGGTCTTTACCTGGATTTTGGAGCTTTCCTCCAGGCCCACCATCTTCAGGTATTTATCGGCTTCCGAATAGGTTTTGTTCCAGTTGATGGCAAATTTATGGCCCTGTTCATTACCCAGGTACATGTTTTCGCCGATCGTCATTTCAGGCACCAAGGCCAGCTCCTGGTGAATGATGACGATGCCCAGCTTTTCCGAATCCTTGATATTGGAAAACTTGCAGACTTGGCCGTTGTAGATAATATCTCCCTCATAGGTACCATGAGGATAGATACCGCTCAGGACGTTCATCAGCGTGGATTTCCCCGCGCCGTTTTCGCCCACCAGCGCGTGGATCTCGCCTTCTTCCACCTGAAGATTCACGTTATCGAGCGCCTTTACACCCGGGAAAGTCTTTGTGATATTTTTCATTTCCAGCAGAATCTTGGCCATGGCTCTCCTCCAGCTCCTCTATCAGATGGAAATATATGACTTCCCACTTTTTGAAATGATGCAGGCGGGCAATGCCCGCCTGCATCTATTTTAGGTTTGACCGATATTACTGCAGCTGATCGGCGGTGTAGTAGCCGGAGTCGAGCAGCAGTTCAGCGTAGTTGTTCACATCCGCGAACACGGGCTCGCACAGGAAGGAAGGAACAACGATCTTGTTGTTATCATAGGTTTCGGTGTCGTTCACGTCGACAGTCTCGCCAGCGAGGATCTGGCCAACCATCTTCACGACCTGGGCAGCCAGGGTACGGGTGTCCTTGAACACGGACATGGCCTGCTTGCCGGCGATCATGTTCTTGACGTTGGAGATGTCGCAGTCCTGACCGGTGATGATGGGCCATTCGCCGTCATAGTTGGCTTCCAGAGCGTTGGTCACGCCCAGAGCGGTGGAGTCGTTGGAGCACAGCCAGGCATCAATGCTGGAGCCATCGGCATAGAAGGAAGCCAGGATGGAGTCAGCGCGGGTCTGGGCAACTTCGGTCTTCCAGGTGGGGGTGGCAACGTCGGTGAATTCGATCTGGCCGGACTTGACGGTCAGCTTGCCAGCTTCGATGTAGGGAGCCAGCACGTCAATGGCGCCCTGATAGAAATAACGGGCGTTGTTGTCGCCGGGGTCGCCAGCGGTGATTTCCAGGGCGAAGGGGCCTTCAGCATTGTCCAGATCCAGGGCTTCCTTGATGTAGGTGCCCTGCTTGGTGCCGACCATGTAGTTGTCGAAGGTGGCATAGTAGGAAACGGCTTCAGAGTCCATCAGCAGGCGGTCATAAGCGATGACCGTGACGCCCTTTTCCTTGGCCAGATCCAGGGCGGAGCCCAGGGAGGAGCCTTCGATGGCGGCGATAACAACGACTTCGCAGCCGCTGTTGATCATGTTGGTCACCTGGTTCAGCTGCTGCTGCACGTCGTTGGAAGCGAACTGCAGGTCCACTTCGTAGCCGGCTTCGGTCAGCTTCTGGAACAGGTAATCGCCGTCCTGATTCCAGCGCTGCAGGTCCTTGGTGGGCATGGACACGCCGACCTTCTGGCCTTCAGCCATCACGGAGACGCACATCAGGCTCATCATCAGAGCGAGAACGAGGCACAAGAGTTTCTTCATGGTTGGGTACACTCCTTTTTTATTTTTTTGGCTCAACCGGAGCCTTGGGAACGGTTTCAGCGCCCGCACGGCGGGCGGCGCGCATGTAGGCGGCGGGCAGCATACCGGTTTCCTGCACGAACGCGCGGCGGAACGTGCGCATGTTGTCATAGCCGCACTGGTAGTAGATCTGGGTGAGCGTCATGAACGGATCGCGCATGAGCATGGTCGCCTTGTCGATGCGGATGGCGTTGATGAACGCGCGGAAGTTCACGCGGAACTGCTGGGCGAAGAGATGGGACAGGTGGCTTTCGCTGATGCCAAGGTCGTGTGCTGCGCTGCTGATGGTGATGTTTTCGCAGGCATGATCGTAGATATAGCGCACCACGCGCGCGCCAAGGCCGCGCTCGTTATAGGCGGCGGCGGAGTGGAAGCTGAGGCTGTGGAGCACGTGGGCAAGGATCACGTGAAGATAGGCCTGACGCAGATACTTGACCTTCTCATCCTGTTCATTCGTCAGCCGGTGCGCAATGTCCAGCGCTTCGTCGCTCATCCGCTCCCTGCGCACCACAGGATCATCCGGCAGCATGGTATGGAACAGGCTGGAAAACTCTGTGACTGTATCCGCTGGGAAGATGGCGGCAAAGCCCGAAGTGCCCTCGGCAAGGGTGTTATAGCTGTGCGGAGTAAGAGGGAAAGCGAGCGCCGCGTCGCCGGGGCGCAGCGTGTATTCCCTGCCGTCGATCTGCACAGAGCATTCCCCGCTGAGCACGATGGCCATTTCTACTGTCTCGTGCACGTGCAGGGGGAAAGGATATTCCGTCATGCTGCCTACATAGAATTCCTCTTTCCGGAGCTCATAAAAGGCTTTCAACGGAACACCCTCCTTTCCGAAACAGCAGTTTCTGTCCCTATTTGGAAAAGCCTCCAATGAATAATAATGAAATCATCATGTCACTTTCTGCAAGTACATTCCCGTTTTCATACAAAAAAGCAGGAAAAAGTGCATGTTTTCATGCAGCTGTCAAGCAGAATTTGACCTTTTTTATTTTTCAGGCATATTATAATGCATCCTTCGGAAATAATCAACCCCCTCTTTCCATGTTTCTTGCCGAAATTTTGTTTTTACGTTGCTTTTCATCCGCGCAAATGTTATAATTGAAATGAATAGTCCGGATCATTCCGGGAATTTGACAGCGAAACTGCAGACAGGAGAGAGCAAAGGCTTACGGGGCCTTTATTTTTTTGTCAATTACGATAATTTTACTATTGCATAATATAGCGTAATATGATATAATAAAGGAGGGACGGAAGAAAGGAGAT
>JAFWQM010000112.1 GCA_017509065.1 Clostridia bacterium | reverse complement strand
CCAGCATGAGTGAAGAGCAGTTTGACCGGGAGCTGAAGTTTCAGGTGTCTATGGCGCTGGTGGATGAAATGTTGGAGAAAGGAATCATCGGGCCGGAGGATCACGAAAAATGGCTCGATCACCTGATGAAAAAATACAACCCTCCCATCGGTCGCGTTGTATCAAAGAAGATCTCGTAACCCCTTGACTTTACAGGCTTTTAGAGTGAGTAATGGTGACCGAAAGGAGGTCGTGAAATGGCCAAAGTCGTAAGGAAAATCGAGGCGGCAGCGCCAGCGCCGGTCAAGCTGAAGCGGGTCGCCGCATATGCGCGGGTGTCCATGGAGACAGAACGCTTGAACCATTCGCTCTCCGCGCAGGTCAGCTATTACAGCGAGCTCATCCAAAAGCACCCCGGTTGGGTATATGCAGGCGTATATGCTGACGATGGTATCAGCGGTACCAAGGTCAACAGGCCTGAGTTTCAGAAAATGCTCGCTGACTGTGAGGCAGGCAGCATCGACATCATCCTGACCAAATCTATCTCCCGCTTTGCGCGAAACACGGTGGATCTGCTGGGAACCGTCCGTCACCTGAAGGAGCTGGGCATCGAGGTTCAGTTTGAAAAAGAACACATCAGCTCTCTGAGTGAAGACGGAGAGCTGATGCTTTCTTTATTGGCTTCCTTTGCCCAGGAGGAGAGCCGGAGCATATCCGACAACTGCAAATGGGGAATCCGCAAACGTATGGAGCAGGGCATCCCGAATGGGCACTTCCGGGTGTACGGGTACCACTGGGAGGGCGATACGCTGGTGCCTACCCCGGAGGAGGCCATCATCGTAAAACGCATTTTTCAAAACTTTCTCGACGGTAAGTCCCGGCTGGAAACCGAGCGTGAATTTGCTGCACAGGGCATTACCACTCGGGAAGGAAACCGCTGGGTAGACTCCAACATCAAGAGCATCCTCTGCAACGTCACCTACACCAGAAACCTGCTTCTGCAGAAGGAATTCATGTCCGATCCCATTACGAAAAAGCGGAAAAAGAATCGCGGAGAACTCACGCAGTACTATGTACCGAACACCCATGAGGCGATTATTGACAAGGAAACCTTTGATTATGTGCAGGCTGAAATGGCGCGGCGCAGGGAGCTTGGCCCACTGGCTAATAAGGCGCTGAACACCACCTGCTTTACCGGAAAAATCAAGTGCGCTTTCTGCGGGCAAAGCTACATGCACAGCCAGCGCCTTAACCGGGCAAAACGCACTCAGCAGCCGGAAAAAATGGAAATATGGTCATGTGGGTCACGGAAAAAGAAAGGCGGTCACTGCATCGGGAAAGAGATCCCACACCGGATCATCCTACAGGAAACTGCCAGCGCTATGGGGTTTGACGAATTCGATGAACAGGCTTTTCTTGAGCAGATTGATCATATCGCGGTGACCGGAGCGCGTGAACTGACTTTTCACTTCAAGGATAGCCATACGGTTGTCAGGCAATGGATGAACACCTCCAAAAGGGATTGCTGGACGGCAGAGTACCGTGCCGAAGCATCTGCCTACAGGCGTTCCCATCAAGCGCTGGGGAAAAAGGGTTCCTCCTGTTTTACCAGCAAAATCAAGTGTGGGGAATGCGGTAACAATTTTCAGCATCAAACCCGGAGCTACCGTGATGGTAAGGTTGGTGTATGGACGTGTGCTACCAAGCGAAATCGGGCTGATGACTGCTCAATGCCCACTGTCCGTGAGGATGTTCTGAAGGCGCTTTGCTGCGAGGCTTTGGAAATGGAAGTGTTCGACCCGGCAATATTCTCTGCGCGGGTTGACCACATTACGTTCACAGGAAAAGGAGCGCTTTCCATTGTTTTGAAAGATGGAACCAGCCAAAATATGACCTTCAGCACCATCAGGAGGATGCCGCCTGCATCAGAGGAAACCCGCCGTAAAAGAAGCGAAGCCATGAAAGCCAGAATCACACCAGAGCTCAGGCAGCAGATGAGTGAGCATATGAAGGAAGTCAGGAGGAACAAGCATTGGAACAACAAAGGAAAGTCGTAACCATCCCGCCGACGGTCAGCCGCTTTACAGCTGCTCCCATCGCGGAGCAGAAAAAGCGCAGGGTTGCAGCCTACGCCCGTGTCTCTACGGACAGCGATGAGCAGTTTACCAGCTATGAGGCGCAGATCGATTATTATACCCAGTACATCAAAGCGCGGGACGACTGGGAATTCGTGAAGGTGTACACTGACGAGGGCATCACCGGCACCAGCACAAAGCACCGCGAGGGCTTCAAGGCCATGGTAGCGGATGCGCTGGCCGGGAAGATCGACCTCATCGTTACCAAGTCCGTCAGCCGTTTTGCCCGGAACACCGTCGACAGCCTGACCACCATCCGGCAGCTGAAGGAAAAAGGGATTGAGTGCTACTTTGAAAAAGAAAACATCTGGACGTTCGATGGGAAAGGCGAGCTGCTAATCACCATCATGAGCAGCCTTGCCCAGGAGGAAAGCAGGAGCATTTCCGAAAACGTTACCTGGGGCCAGCGGAAGCGTATGGCTGACGGAAAGGTGACCATCCCATTTTCGCACACTCTGGGTTTTAAGCGCGGTCCCAAGGGAGAAATCTTGGTGGACGAGGAGCAGGCAAAAACTGTCCGGTACATTTATGATTGGTTCCTTGAGGGGCTGACGCCACACGCCATTGCTGCCAGGCTGATGGAACAGGGTATTCCGTCGCCTCGCGGCAAGCAGGTGTGGCATCAGGGCACGGTGAAAAGCATTCTGAGCAATGAAAAGTACAAAGGTGACGCCCTGATGCAGAAATTCTACACCGAAGATTTTCTGACCAAACGGCAGATTCCCAACAATGGTGTCCTGCCGCAGTACTACGTGGAGGGCAACCACGAGGCGATTATCCCGCCGGAGACCTTTGAATTGGTGCAGTTGGAGCTTGAGCGCCGGAAATCCAAGGGAGGCCGTTACAGCGGAGTGGACATTTTCGCCTCCCGGATCATCTGTGGGGAATGCGGCGCTTACTATGGTTCTAAGGTCTGGCATTCCAATCAGGCCAAGTATCGTCAGGTCATTTACCGCTGCAATCAAAAGTACGGCGGGGACAAGCCCTGCTCCACACCGCATGTAACCGAGGAACAGTTGAAGCAGGGATTTGTTACCGCGCTGAACAAGCTCATCTCCAAACGGGACGACATCATTGCTGGGCTAGAGGAGGGTGCGGAAATCCTGTACAACACATCAGCCTTGGAAGCAGAGAAAATGCAATTATGGGATGAAATGAGCGTGCTCACGGAGATGATGCAGGCCGCGATCAATGAAAATGCCCACATTGCCCTTGATCAGAAGGAATACCAGAAAAGGTACGATGATTTGGTCAGCCGGTACGACGCCGTCAAGGCTGAGCACGACAAGGTGGCCGGGCAGATCGCCACTCTGATTTCCACCAAGACTGCTGCTCAGCAGTTCATCGGCACTCTGAAAGGTCTCCCACAGAAGGTGACAGCATTCAATCCGGAGACCTGGGGAAAGTTGCTGGATCATGTAACGGTCTATGCCGACGGCAGCATCCGCTTCACTTTCCGCAACGGCATCGAAATATGAGGGCCTAATTATACCCATTGCTCCTGTCGCACTGACAGGAGTTTTTCAGTTTGCGGCGAAAATAACAGGTGTGGGCTTGATAGTAAGCTCATGCACAGCCTATTATGGCTTTAATGGAAGAAGCCGTTATATCAGGAGAGTTACAGTATTCACAGGGATGTTAAACGGCTGAGCTAAGTCCGATATCAATACAGGAGAGGAAGCATGATCCTATTCGGAAACATCAATAAAGGCTTGAAGGAGTACAGCGCTACTCCCGGTGCTATTTTGGTCGATGTCCGGGAACCGGATGGATTTGCTGCTGGACATATCCCCGGCGCGGTCAATGCTCCGCTGTCCACGATAAGCCAGACTGTCCTCCCCAAGGACGCTCCGCTGTTCCTCTACTGTCTACGTGGAAGCAGGTGTAAACGGGCAGCGAAGATACTGAAGCAGATGGGATATACTGTGAAGAGCACTGGCGGGATCAGCGGGTATAAAAGAGAGGTTGAGCGATGATGTACTTGTCTCAGTATGAGGGCAAAATCGTCCGCGTGATCGATGTGGGTGGTCGAGCCTTTACCGGGGTTCCGGTAGCCTTTCCGGCAGATTATGGTTTTCATGAATTCAACCGAGATGAAGAAAGCATCAAGATTGAAGACTATCAGCTTTTTGAATCCGACATAGCGGAAATAAAAGAGCTCCCGAGCTTTTCCATTATCCGAGCAACCGAAACCTGGCAGCAGGCGGGGGCCTATTATGTCCGCATCCAGGCGATGGCAAAGAAGCACCACATCGCCCTCCGTCAGGAGTTTGATGAGCATGATGGCCCGGACACAAAGTACATCGTGATAATAGACAATGACTTTCCGATAGCGACGGCGCGGATGTGTCCGTTGGATGAGAAAAGCATGATGATAGACAGGGTGGTTGTGCTGCCGGAATACCGACGTCAGGGAATCGGAACGATGGTCGTTTCCGAGTGTGAGGTATGGGCAGAGGAGCTAGGCTACAGCAAGGCGGTTGTCGAAAGCCGCGATAATAAGGTTGCCTTCTATGAGCAAATGCTTTATGAAGTCTGCGGCGAAGCGATGGACGGAGATACCTTCCGCTGCATCAGAATGGAGAAAGATTTATGAACACAATCATACTGAATGGTTCCCCACGCAAGAACTGGAACACAGCCCTGATGCTGAAGGAAGCGCAGAAAGGCGCGAAGTCGATCGGCGCGGAGACCGAGTACATAGATCTCTACGATTTGACCTACACAGGATGCCGGAGTTGCATGGCGTGTAAGCGAAAGGGTGGAGAACGGTGTAAATGCTTCTGGAAGGATGACCTCTCGCCTGTGATCGACCGCATCTTTATCGCTGATGCGCTGATCATCGGCTCGCCGATCTATCTGGGCGACATCACAAGCCAGGTGCATGGCCTGATCGAGAGGCTGCATTTCTGCGCTTTGTCCTACGACAACTACTCGAACTATTTCACGGGTAAGGTCAATGTGGGTATCATCCTGACGATGAACGCGCCGAAGACATTCTACAACCTTGCCTACAAGAAGAAGGCGAAGGAAGTCGCCCAGAGCTTCAAGGCTCTGAATGGTGAAGTTGAGGTCTATGCCTGCTGCGACACCTTGCAGGTCAATGACTACAGCAAATTCAACATGGCGGGTTTCAACGAGGAGCATAAGAAGGAAATGCGCGAGAAGCAGTTCCCCAAGGATCTGGAGAATGCCTTCAATATGGGTGCGAAACTGAGTGGAGGAAAATAATGCAGCACGAATGCAAAATAACTGTATTGGAAACAAAATGCTTTCCGGAGCTTCAGGAACAGTATCTGGCTGATCCAAAATCTGGCCCGTGTCCGTTCTTCAATGTGGGTGACGAGTTCATCCTCAAGCGCACGCCGCAGCAGGATGATTTTTATCACCTGATGAACGGCAAGTTCTGTGGAGAGGCCTGGGATGCCGTCAGCCGATATGTGTACACGGCGCTGCAGGGCGGCTCCATTATGAAAGGCTGGACGAATGACGACCGTATGATGATTGCCTGCTGCAACGACGGCACGCGGCCTGTCATCTTCAAGATAGAGCGCATCGATATCCCCGAGAACGATGAGGAAGCCGAATGGCTGGCAAAACAGAACTTTAGGAACACAGCCGAGGACGCCTATACAGGCTGACGTAAATCGGGATTTGAAGAGGTGACGAAGATGGATGCCAACATTCTTCCGGCAAAAAACAGGGGAGAATTCAGAGAATGGCTTACAGCGAATGCCACATCTTCATCTGAATGCTGGGTGAATGTAAAGCGCGGCAAACCCGTTTATGATGATGTGTTCTATTACCTCGATGCTGTAGAGGAAGCTCTTTGCTTTGGCTGGATCGACAGTACGCATAAAGAGATCGATGGAGTCAGGATGCAGCGGTTTACGCCGAGAAAGAAAAACAGCCCGTGGACGGAACTGAACAAGGAACGTGTCCGCAGGCTGGAGAAGCTGAACTTGATGACGGATGCAGGTAGAGCCGTACTGCCTCCGATGGGGCCTCGCAGCTTCAAAGTCGATCCGGATATTAAAGCTGCGATGAAGGCTGCGAGGCGCTGGTCAACGTTCAAATTATTTCCACCGCTGTATCAGAGAATACGGGCATACAATGTTGCTTTCTACAAGAAGCGAAACCCAGCAATGTACGAGCAGACGCTGTTACATCTGCTTTCCGAAACGAAGCAGGGACGGATGTTCGGAGAGTGGAACGACTATGGAAGGCTTTTGAATTATTAAATTCCAGTTTCATGAGGAGACAGTCAATGAAGCAGATTACGAACAAAGAATATGAAGAATGGCAGAAATACAAGGAGGAGAAAGCGAAAGGCCACATCCTGATGCCGGACACCTTGCGCTTCATCTGCGCTGCCAATGACTATGACCCCATGAAGATCGGCCAGCATTTCCTGGAGGTGCTTTCCAAGGTATGCCCGCCGGAAGAGGAGCATAAGCTCCACTTATAAACTGACTGAGCAAAAAAACGGCATCCTGCTTCCAGAATTTCTGGTGTCAGGATGCCATTTTGTATTCCTGCCTTTGGACATTTGCGTCGATTTTCAAAAATGCGTCGATTTTTGGTTTCGACTCAAAAAATGCGTCGATTTGCGTCGATTTTTTAGTTTCGTTGGTTTGTATCAAAGTTGGCAGGGTTTTTTCTAAAAACGTCAATTTCGATAGTTTATCCTGAAAAGCGGTCAGCCGTTTTGTGCGGGAACCGCCTGCAATCGGCGCGTGCTTGCAGGATTCCAATTCTTCCCGCAAGTCATCTAAAAACAGGGGGTCGATTACTTTATGGATGTTTCCAATACTGGTATAGTGCATTCCACCTTTTCTGCGGGTGTCAGGGTTCAACGTGGATTCAAATAACGCGCCGAAAATAGTGGGGCTGATTTCACTCCAATCAAAGCTGGCGCTCGCTTTATTCAGAATAATATCGTAAGTTTCTTCCGTGAGAAAAGGAATTTCATTGTGCTTATCGCTGAATAAGTCTCCATTGACGTATGGAAATGAAGCCAGTTCTTTTTCCATGTAATACTCGCGCTGATCAACAGGTGTGTTCAGCACAGAAAACAGATTCAACAGCGCTTGCCGTCCAAAGTCCGCTCCTTTGTTGTGCTGCATATAATCATGGAATACCGTGCGCTTTCCGAAAATCCCTGCATCTTCCGCGTAAAAACAAAACACAAGCCTTACACACAGCGCGTTTAAACTTTTCAAAGATTCGGGATTGGTTTGATCTCTGTATTGTTTCAAAAAAGCATTATACAAATCTTTTATCAATTGACCTGCCTGTTTGGAAACCAATAGCCCTTTTTGGGTCGGTGTGTAAGTTTCGTCGATGAGAAATTTCAACTGGTCATAATCTTTGGATAAGTTTTTTAAAAGTACAATAGCAGGTTCCTTTTGACGATTGTCCATATCAAATATATGAAATTCCTGAAAATTACAGGTAACAATCCAACGCGGCACCGCTTTTCTGCCTTTCTCATGCAGCAATGCGTCCACATATCTCATGGCCTGCTCAAAAGGGGTTAGCAAACTGCCGTCTGATTGCAGGCAAGGTTCAGTCAGACTTTTATTGATTGACTTTTGTTCGATTAAAACCTGCGTTCTTTCTATGGTTGCATCAATAAAAGATGTATGGTCAAGATGTACTTTATCCTCAAATTTGATATAATCTTCAGGATTTTCGATTCCATATACCCTTCTTAACAGTGACAGCCAAAACGGCTGACTATCACTTTTTTCCGAGCCTCTTCCTTTCCAATCTTCCGAAAAACGCTTTGCCGCTTCCCGTTGCTGTCTGTCCGTCATCGGCTGAAAAATGATTTCTGGCATTTTGATCACCTTTTTTAATTTGATATCGTTATTATATTTTGTTTTGTATATTATTTCAAGAAAAAAATTGTACTGCGCGCAGACGTTGAGCAATAAGAGCATTTGAGTAAGAAATAATTCCCCAACAATCAAGAAAACAGTTGCATTGGGGCTATCCGGCGTGATATACTAAGACGGTTGGTTCAGATTAATTTTATCCGAACAGGAGGAACAGTGTCACATGCAATACACGAAGGAAGTTGAAGACATGGTTTGTGTCGCCAAAGGCCCGAACCATGGCCCCGCTCCGATTCCTGAGGAAGGAAAATGGATTCAGGCCAAGGAGATCAAGGACATCTCCGGCTACACCCACGGCATCGGCTGGTGCGCTCCCCAGCAGGGCGCTTGCAAGCTGAGCCTGAACGTGAAGAATGGCGTTATCGAAGAAGCGCTGGTGGAAACCATCGGCTGCTCCGGCATGACCCATTCCGCCGCCATGGCCAGCGAAATTCTCCCCGGCAAGACCATCCTGGAAGCGCTGAACACCGACCTGGTGTGCGACGCCATCAACACCGCCATGCGCGAGCTGTTCCTGCAGATCGTGTACGGCCGCACCCAGAGCGCTTTCTCTGACGACGGCCTGCGCATCGGCGCCGGTCTGGAAGACCTGGGCAAGGGCCTGCGCTCCATGGTGGGCACCATGTACGGCACCCGCGCCAAGGGCACCCGTTACCTGGAAATGACCGAAGGCTACGTGGTCAAGATCGCCCTGGACAAGGACGACCAGGTGTGCGGCTACCAGTTCCTGAGCCTGGGCAAGATGATGGACGCCATCAAGAAGGGCATGAGCCCCAACGAAGCGTACGAAAAGAACCTGGGCACCTACGGCCGGTTCAAGGCGGAAGACGGCGCGGTCAAGTGGATCGACCCGCGCAAAGAATAAGAGGAGGCGCAGCAAATGGCTTTGTTTGAAAACTATGAAGGACGTATGCCGCAGCTGCAGCCCGTCCTGGACAAATACGGCTTCAAGAACTTTGAAGAGGTCAAGGCTTTCACCAACGGCAAGGGCGTGGACGCCTACTCCATCGTGGAAAGCACCCAGCCCATCTGCTTTGAAAATGTGAAGTGGGCCTACGAACTGGGCGCTGCCATTGCTATCAAGGAAAACGCCAAGAACGCCGCCGAGGCCGCCAAGTGGATCGGCACCGCCCTGCAGGCTTTCTGCATCCCCGGCTCCGTGGCGGATCAGCGCCAGGTGGGCATCGGCCACGGCAACTTAGGCGCCATGCTGCTGGACGAGGAAACCGAATGCTTCGCTTTCCTGGCCGGCCATGAATCCTTCGCCGCCGCCGAGGGCGCCATCAAGATCGCTCTGAACGCCAACAAGGTGCGCACCAAGCCCCTCCGCGTCATCCTGAACGGCCTGGGCAAGGACGCCGCCATGATCATCAGCCGCATCAACGGCTTCACCTACGTGCAGACCAAGTACGACTACCTCTCCGCCGACGTGAAGGAAGACCACGCCCTGACCATCGTCAGCAAGACCCCCTACTCCAACGGTCCCCGTGCCGCGGTCAACTGCTACGGCGCCGACGACGTCCGCGAGGGCGTGGCCATCATGTGGCATGAGAACGCCGACGTGTCCATCACCGGCAACTCCACCAACCCCACCCGCTTCCAGCATCCCGTGGCGGGCACCTATAAGAAGGAACGCTGGGAAGCCGGCAAGAAGTACTTCTCCGTGGCTTCCGGCGGCGGCACCGGCCGCACCCTGCATCCCGACAACATGGCCGCCGGCCCCGCCTCCTACGGCATGACCGACACCATGGGCCGCATGCACAGCGACGCCCAGTTCGCCGGTTCCTCCTCCGTGCCTGCCCACGTGGAAATGATGGGCTTCTTAGGCGCGGGCAACAACCCCATGGTGGGCATGACCGTGGCCGTGGCCGTAGCTGTGCAGCAGGCCATGAACAAGTAACCCTTACGCGCAAATATGGCTCCCGGGGGAAACTTCGGGAGCCTTTCGTGCATTTGCTTTCATGGACAGTCGGACGGGCGCTGCAAATCGGGATTCATTGAGGTGTGATAAATGGACATTACCTATGTATCTGGACAGGAAAAGTTCAATCATAGAGTCTGTGCCGTAATGATCTCAAACAATAGAATTCTGGCAATGCACGATGAACGATCTCCTTACTTCTATTTGCCTGGCGGCAGAGTACAGATGGGCGAAACCGCTGAACATGCCGTAGTCAGAGAAGTTGAAGAGGAACTGAATATCACGCCCCAAATCATTCGTCCGCTATGGCTGAATCAGAGTTTTTTTAGTCTGCCAGAGCAGTTCACAATTAGAACAGAATACGAATAACCATACAGATTCCATTTTGTCTCTGCGTGCAATCGCTTTGTTCTGTTTCTCCACGGTGTTGATGGATCGATAGGATTCGGATAAAAGGAGAACAAGGCCATGGATCATGCGAAGGAAGCGGAACGGCTGTTTCTGGAAGGGTATAACTGCGCCCAGGCGGTATTCTGCGCATTCCGGGATCTGACCGGGATGGAGCTTAACGCGGCGGCGCGGCTTTCTTCCTCCTTCGGCGGCGGCATGGGCAGACTGCGGGAGGTGTGCGGCACGGTCAGCGGCGCGCTGCTGGCTTTGGGCATGCTGCGGGGCTACGACGACCCCAAGGACCCGGAACAGAAAAAAGCCCATTACGCCCTGGTGCGGGAATACATCCGGCGCTTCCGGGAAAAGAACGAAACCATCATTTGCCGGGAGCTGTTGAAAAACGTGCCGGTCACCCCCGGCGGCACGCCGGAAGAAAGAACGCCGGACTTTTACGCCCGCCGCCCCTGCCTGCGGCTGGCGGGAGAAGCGGCGGCGATCGTGGATGAAATCCTGGCGGAAACGCAGGCGCGCTAAAAGGATAGATGAAATAAAGAACGCAAAAGAAACCTGTAATTGGCCGACGATATAAATCTGCACTTTCCAAATAAACGCGCAACGCTCATCCTTCCCCTCTCCGGACATTCAAAAGCGAAAGGAATATCATCATGCAAAATTTCATTTTTATCTCCCCCAACTTCCCCACCAACTACTGGAAATTCTGCCGGGAGCTGAAAAACAACGGCCTGCGGGTGCTGGGCATCGGCGATCAGCCCTACGGCGATCTCATGAGCGAATTGGTGAACAGTCTGGATGAATACTATAAGGTATCCTCCCTGGAAAACTACGATGAAGTGTACCGCGCCGTGGCCTGGTTCATCAGCAAGTACGGCCGCATCGACTGGCTGGAAAGCAACAACGAATACTGGCTGGAACGGGACGCCATGCTGCGCACGGATTTCAACATCCAAAGCGGCTGGCAGGTTTCGGATTTGGGGCGGATAAAATTTAAGAGCGGTATGAAGGAATACTACCAGGCCGCCGGGGTGCGCACCGCCCGCTACCACATCGTGGACAATTTCGACGGCTGCAAGGCGTTCATCAACGAAGTCAATTATCCCGTGATCGTGAAGCCCGACAACGGCGTGGGCGCCAACGACACCTACAAGCTGGACAACGACGGCGAGCTGTGGTCCTTCCTGAACGACAAGAACCCCGGCGTCCGCTATATTATGGAAGAATTCGTCACTGCCGAGGTGAACAGCTATGATGCCATCATCGACAGCAACGGCAACCCCCTCTTTG
>JAFWQM010000111.1 GCA_017509065.1 Clostridia bacterium | reverse complement strand
TGTTTAATTGTTGACTTCATGATACACCCAATGGGGCAGAATTGCAAGGGTGGGAAACGCCGTATCAGGGCAAACGCATGAATGAACAAAGTGTTACAATGAGATTCTTCGACTCCGTTCCGCTCTCGCTCCACTTCGCTCAGAATGACATTGTTCGTGTGTTTTTTCAAGTTTATCGTTGAATACCAAACAAAAAACCTAAATTGAAACTTGTCATCCCGAACGAAGTGGAGCGAGAGCGGAACGGAGTCGAGGGACCTTTAACAAGCGCGATCCTTCAAGCAACATTCAACCCAGCTCTCAGGTCCCTCGACTGCGGTTCGCTTCCAGCTCACCTCCGCTCGGGATGACAACTGGCGGGTCTACTTCTAATCCCTCGTCCCTATTCCCTAATCCCTCTTCTCTAATCCCTTTTCCCGCTATACATACTGTACAGCGAGCAATACAGCCCTCCCCGGCTCATCAGCTCCGCGTGGGTGCCGGTTTCCTCGATGCCCTTTTCAGTGAGCACCCAGATCACGTCGGCGTTGCGGATGGTGGTGAGGCGGTGGGCGATGGTGAAGGTAGTGCGGCCCTTGGCCAGCTCCTCCAGGGACTTCTGCACCAGCAGCTCGCTTTCGTTGTCCAGGGCGCTGGTGGCTTCATCTAAAATCAGGATGGGCGGATTTTTCAGAAACACGCGCGCGATGGACAGCCGCTGCTTCTGCCCGCCGGAGAGTTTCACGCCGCGCTCGCCGATGTAGGTGTCATAGCCGTTGGGCAGGCGGCAGATGAATTCATGCGCCCCGGCACGCTTGGCGGCGAGAATGATCTCTTCCTCTGTCGCCCCGGGCTTGCCGTAGGAAATGTTGTCCCGCACGGTGCCGGAGAAAAGGTAGACCTCCTGCTGCACCATGCCGATGGAGTTGCGCAGGGAAGAACGGGTGATGCCCTGGATGTCCTTTCCGTCGATGGTGATGCGGCCGCTGGTCACGTCGTAGAACCGGGGAATCAGGTTGCAAAGCGTGGTCTTGCCCGCGCCGCTGGGGCCGACCAAGGCCACGTTCTGGCCCGCGTGCACGGTCATGTCCAAATCGGCCAGCACTTCGTGATTCTTGTCGTCGGCGTAGTGGAAGCCCACCTTCTCAAAGCACACTTCGCCCTTCACCTCGCTCAAGGGCTTCGCGCCGGGGTTGTCCTTGATCTCCACCGGCGCGTCCATGATCTCGCAGAAGCGCTCGATACCGGTCATGCCCCGCTCGAACTGCTCAGAGAAGTCCACGATGCGCCGGATGGAGGTGAGCAGGGTGGAGATGTAGAGCAGGAAGGCGATATAGTCGCCCACGGTGATCTTACCGTCTTTCAAGAAAAGCGCCCCGGCCACCACCACCAGGATGTACATGGTGCCTTCAAACAAGCGTGTAACCGTGTTGAAGCCCGCCATATAGCGGTACTGCATCTTCTTGAAGCCGTAGAACTTCTCGTTGCCGTGGTCGAACTTTTCGATCTCCAGATCCTCGTTGGCGAAGGATTTTACCACGCGGATACCCAGCAGGCTGTCCTCCACCTGGGCGTTGATCTCGCCCACCTGGTGCCGGGCGTCCTTGAAGGCGTCCCGCATCTTTTTGCGGAAGTAGCGCGTGCCGATGAGCATGAATGGCAGGAGGATGAAAATCATCAAGGTCAGCCACACGTTGGTGCGGCAGAGGATAATAAAGGAGGCGGTGATTTTTACCCCCGCGATGAGGAATTCCTCCGGGCAATGGTGGGAAAACTCCGTCACGTCAAACAGATCGCTGGTGATGCGGGCCATGATCTGACCCACCTTGGTTTCGTTGTAATAGGAAAAGGACAGCTGCTGCAAATGGTTGAACAAATCGCTGCGCATGTCCGTTTCCAGCTTGGCCCCCGTCACGTGGCCCCAGTATTGCATGAAGTGGTTGGCGGCGGTGTCGATGATCCGCAGCAGCAGATACAGCCCGCCCAGCTTCAGCACCCAGTCCGTGGTGATTTGCGTGTAGTCCGCCACCGCCTGGTTGGTGATCAGCTTCACGATCTGGGGAAACACGATCTCGCACCCCGTGGTCAGCAGGGCACAGAATAAGTCCAGGGCGATTTCCTTTTTATATTTACCGTAATAGGGCAGGAAACGCTTCATTAAGTGGCGGAGGGACATGCGGGAATTGGACATAGGGGCCTCCTTTCGTATTTAAGGGGAGGGAGGAGGTTGGAGTAATTAAGAGAGTACAGAGTGCAGAGTGCAGATAATATAGCGTCGACATAAACAGGTGCCCATATTGTCCAGGTAAATAAATCTGAACTCTGTACTCTCACTCTAAAGTCTCAGCGCTGGTTTCGCGTTCAAGTCCAGCCCAACGATTTCCCCGCGCATCAAATGATAGTAAGCTGCGGAGCCGATCATGGCGGCGTTGTCGCCGCAGAGCTTTAATTGGGGCATATAAAGCTGAATCCCCCGTTTGCCGCAGGCGGCTTCCATTTCGCGGCGCAGTAAACTGTTGGCGGACACGCCGCCGGCCAGGGCCATCTTTTTAAGATTCAGTTCCTCGGCGGCGAGCATGGCCTTGTCCACCAGAAAAGACACCACCGCAGCGCGGAAGGAGGCGGCTAAATCGGCATCGTTGAGCGCCTCGCCCTTCTGCCGGGCGTTGTGGACAGCGTTGATGAAGGCGGTTTTTAAGCCGGAGAAGGAATAGTCGTACCGCCCTTCGGTCTTGGGCCGGGGCAGTTTCAGGGCGTGGGGATCGCCGGTTTCGGCCAGCTTGTCCAGCAGCGGCCCGCCGGGATAGGGAATGTTCAGCACCCGGGCGGCCTTGTCGAAGGCTTCGCCCGCCGCGTCGTCCTGGGTCTGGCCGATGATGCGGAACACGCCGTAGTCCTCCACGGCAAAAAGGTGGCTGTGCCCACCGCTGACCACCAGGCAGGCAAACGGCGGCTCCAAGTCCGGGTGGGTCAAAAAGTTGGCGCAGATGTGGCCCTCAATGTGGTTGACCGGCACCAGGGGCTTGCCCGTGGCATAGGCCAGCGCCTTGGCGCAGGAAACGCCGATCAGCAGCGCACCTACCAGCCCGGGGCCGTAGGTGACGCCGATGGCGTCCACGTCCTGAAGCGTCATTCCCGCGTCCTTCAGCGCTTGATCCACCATGAGATCGACCTTCTCCACGTGGGCGCGGCTGGCAATTTCCGGCACCACCCCGCCGTACAGCGCGTGCAGGTCGATCTGCGTATACACCGCGTTGGACAGGATTCGCCGCCCGTCTTCGATCACCGCCGCGGCGGTCTCGTCGCAGCTGGTTTCGATGGCGAGGACGCGGATGTGGTCTTTTTCCTTTATCAAGGACAATTGCTGTTGGCAGGATTCAAAATAGCTCATGATTCTTTTGTTTCCTTCTGTGTTTTTCCGATGCGCGTCCACGCAACGATGACCAAGAGCATCATGATCAGCACCGGCAGGAGGGACTTCGCCATTTCTCCCGCGTACCAGGTGAAGAAGCGCAGAGGCATGAGAGCCATGAGCACGTCGGTGTTGGGGTTCAGGAGCCAGAGGTCGTTTCTGAATAATAATATATGGAAGGTGATGAACAGGCCGTCAAAGTTCACGATGCCCCATACCGCCAGTGCCGAAGCGAAGAAAAGCAGCGCCAGCGCGGACAGGGCGAACCCCCGGGCGGCGTCGGAGAGCAGGGTCTTTTTGTCCTTGCTTCCAAAGAAATACAGGTATCCCAGTATGCCGATCACCAGTCCCCCGCCCGCGTACCGCGCGATTTTGAGGAAGGACACGATGCCCCGAACGTCCTGCAAATGGGCGTTTTCCTTGTCGGAAAAGGCGTTCACCGTTTTCCCCGTATCCGGGTCTTTGACCTGCACAGCAGTCGTTTTTCCATCCAGATACTGGCACAGCCCATGGGCGTAGTCCCCGTACCGCCCGGCGGGCACATTCAAATGCGCCGTCTGGCTGTATTGCAGAAAGCCCTGCTTCATCAGGTTTTCATTGGTCACGCTGGACGCGGCGATGGAGCAGAGCAGGGAAATAAAGGCAATCATGCCCAGGAAAAAATACAGGATACGCTTCATCATGGATTGCACAGGTTAATTCTCCGCACTTTCGATGGATATGCGGCGCTTCTCCTTTCTTCTTCGCAAAGCCATGCCCGCGTTGTACGCGATGCTTCGGCAAATATCCAGCAGCAAAATCAGAATAACGGGGAAATACCAATTCAGAGAAAACATTTTTTCAACGGCATAATAGGATATGCTCTGTGTCCAGCGCTCCCCCAGAAAGAGGGATAGGGTCTCGCCCTGGAAATGAAAAGGAACGCCCACTAACCCGTCAAATACAGCATGAAAGCCATCATTTGAGATATTTCGCCACAGGTTCAGGCAAAGATATGGCAGGAAGGGAATAACAGCTCCGATCATGAGAGGCCCCCAGCTTAATTCTGCAGCCCGATGAATCCCCGGCGTTTTGAAGTCCTGCCGAAGGATAAGCACAAGAAGGGGAATCCAGAGAAAACGCACCCATCCAAACCATCGGAGGGCGTGGAGGGCACAGCGGTATTGGGCCAATTGCGACAACTCGCCGGCAGAGAAGGAGACGGGTTCGTCCGCGCCGGGAATTGTAAAAGAAAACTGAGCAATGTCCCCTTGCCCAAACACATAATCCCGCAGCGCGCTGTCCGCGTCAAAGGGAAGAAAACCCAAATACGCGCCGTCCAACGCATCGTTCAAATTGACGAGAATGGCAGTATTCAGGTAATAGCGTTCCATGTGCGTTGACCATATATCGTGCCCGACGCTTCCCAACAGGATGCAGAAAGAAAAGAAAAAACCAAGCCAGAAATAGGCGCGTTTTCTATTCTTTGTTTCTGGAATAGTTTGAATCATGGCCTGATATTCCCTCCGCCTTACACATTGAAAGAATGCAAAGAAATGCTTGACGATCCCCCATTCAGCTTTCTCGGAAGGGGGCCTGGGGGAAACCGCTCTTTGGCTACAAAGAACGGTTTCCCCCAGTTTCGTCCCTTACTGCATCTTCAAATACGCCGTGGTAAACCCTTCCAGATTCCCGTCCATCACATCGTCGATATTGCCGGACTCGTAGCCGGTGCGGTGATCCTTCACCATGGTGTAGGGCTGGAACACGTAAGAGCGGATCTGGCTGCCCCATTCGATTTTCTTCATTTCGCCCTTGATGTCGGCCATTTCCTGTTCCTTGGCGCGCTCGCGGAGCTCCAGCAGCTTGGCTTTGAGCATCTTGATACAGGTGGCGCGGTTCTGCACCTGGTCGCGTTCGGTCTGGCAGGAGACGACGATGGTCACGTCGTCCTTCACGTAGGTCATGCGCACGGCGGAGGAGGTCTTGTTCACGTTCTGGCCGCCCGCGCCGGAGGAGTGGTAGGTGTCCACGCGGACATACTTCATGTCGATTTCGATTTCGCTGTCGTCCTCCTCCAGCATGGGAGCCACGTCCAGGGACGCAAACGACGTGTGCCGCCGGGCGTTGGCGTCAAAGGGGGAGATGCGCACCAGCCTGTGCACGCCCTTTTCGCCGCGCAGATACCCGTAGGCGTGGTCGCCGCTGACCTCGAAGGTGACGGACTTGATGCCCGCCTCGTCGCCGTCCAGCAGGTCCAGGAGCTTCACGGTAAAGCCCATGCGCTCACAGTAACGGGTATACATGCGGTACAACATCGAAGTCCAGTCCTGGGCCTCGGTGCCGCCCGCGCCGGCGTGGAGGGACAGCACGGCGTCGTTGTCGTCGTACTGGCCGCGCATGAGGGTTTCCAGGGCCAGGGCCTCGGTTTCCTTTTCCAGGCGCTCCAATTCGGCAGAGATTTCCTCCACCATGCTTTCGTCGTTTTCCTCCTGGGCCAGCTCCATCATGGTGTCCACGTCGTCGCAGCCGGAAAGGAGGGAATTGTAATGCTTGATGCGGCCCTCCAGGTTGGCGATGCGGCGGTTCACGTGGGTGGAGCGTTCCAGGTTGTCCCAGAACCCGTCGGCGTTCATTTCCTCATGAAGCTCCTGGAGTTCCCGCTCCATGTCCTCAATGTGCAGGCCCTCGCCCACTTCCTTGAGCTGGCTGCGGAGTGCGTCGACACGCTGGGTGAATTGGTCAAATTCTAAAATCATAACGATCTCTCCTTAACAAGGGGCTTAAGTTTTATAGCTTTCTCGGAAGGGGGGCTGGGGGAAACCGCTCTTTGGCTACAAAGAGCGGTTTCCCCCAGAAAAACTACTCGTTCCCTCCGCCCAAATTCCGTCCGCAGCAGTTCTTATACTTCTTCCCGCTGCCGCAGGGGCAGGGGTCGTTGCGGCCGACCTTCTTGGCGACCTTGACGGGCTGCTGAACCGGGCCGTTGCTGACGGTGGGGCGGGCCTGCAAGCGCTGGTTGATGCGTGCGGCCTGGCGCTGGGCGGCGGTGGCGGCCGTGCCGCTCCCTCCCTCTGTAGGTTGATTGGTAGAAGTTACGCGGGCAGTCGCCTGGCGCTCGGGAGCCTTTTCGATCCTGATCTGATAGAGGTAGCGCACGGTGTCCTCGCGGATGAGGTGCACCATCTCCTCAAACATGTCGTAGCTTTCCAGCTTGTATTCGTTCACGGGGTCGCGCTGGGCGTAGGCGCGCAGGCCGATGCCGTCGCGCAGCTGATCCATGGCGTCGATGTGATCCATCCAGCGCATGTCCACGGCGCGGAGCAGCACGTTCCGCTCCAGCTTCCGCATGTCGATGCCAAGCTCGGAAATGTCATGCTCGCGCTGCTCGTAGAACTTCGCGGATTCCTTTTTGAGGAAGCTGACGGCGTCTTCCTTCTTCATATCCGAGAAGGCGTCTTTATTGGCCTCGATGCAGCCGTGGGGCACGCAGAGGCGCTCCAGATACTCGGCCAGGCCCTTCAAATCCCACTCGCTGTTCTTTTCCGCGCTCAGGAAACGGGAGCAAGCTTCGTCGATCAGCGCGTCGCGCATGGTGGCGACCACGCCCTGCATGTCCTCGCCCGCGAGCACCTGGCGGCGCTGGCCGTAGATGACACCGCGCTGCTGGTTCATCACGTCATCGTACTGCAGCACGTGCTTGCGGACTTCAAAGTTGCGGCTCTCCACGCGCTTCTGGGCGTTCTCGATCTGCTTGGTCAGCATCCCGGCCTCCAGCGGCGTATCCTCGTCCATGCCCAGTTTCCCGATCAGGGGCTGAATGCGCTCGCCGCCGAAGATGCGCATGAGGTCGTCCTCTAAGGCGATGAAGAACTGGCTGGAGCCGGGGTCGCCCTGACGTCCGGAACGGCCGCGGAGCTGGTTGTCGATGCGGCGGGATTCATGGCGCTCGGTGCCGATGATGTGCAGGCCGCCCACGGCCACGACCTTGTCGTGCTCCACGTCGGTGGTCTTTTTGTACTCAGCCTTTAACTCCTGGTAATGCTTCCGGGCTTCCAGGACTTCCTCGGAAACGTTCTCGTTGAAGCCCGTCGCGGCCTCGATGATTTCCTCGGGGATTTCCTCCTGCCGCATGGTGCGCCGGGCCAGGAAGTCCGGGTTGCCGCCCAGCAGGATGTCGGTGCCGCGGCCGGCCATGTTGGTGGCGATGGTGACGGCCCCGTAGTGGCCCGCCTGGGCCACGATGGAGGCTTCGCGGGCGTGGTGCTTGGCGTTCAGCACTTCATGGGGAATGCCCCGCATATCCAGCAGATGGCTGATGTGCTCGCTGACTTCGACGGACACAGTACCCACCAGGATGGGCTGGCCGGTTTCGTGGCGGCGGATGATTTCCTCCACTACAGCCTTGTATTTGCCATTCTTGGTGCGGTAGATCACGTCGTTTAAGTCCTGACGGATCATGGGCTTATTGGTGGGGATCTGCACAACGTCCAGGTTATAAATCCCCTGGAATTCGCCCTCTTCGGTCTTTGCCGTACCAGTCATGCCGGACAGCTTCTTGTACATGCGGAAGTAGTTCTGGAAGGTGATGGTGGCCAGGGTCTTGGATTCCCGCTCCACCTTCACATGCTCCTTGGCCTCGATGGCCTGGTGCAGGCCGTCGGAATAGCGGCGGCCCACCATCAGGCGGCCCGTGAACTCGTCCACGATCACCACTTCGCCGTTTTGGACCACGTAGTCCACGTCCCGCTTCATCATGGCGTTGGCTTTCAGAGCCTGGATGAGGTAGTGGTTCAGGTCGTTGTTTTCGGGGTCGGAGAGGTTCTCGATGCCGAAAGCCTGCTCCGCCTTGCGGGTGCCTTCCTCGGTGAAGGTAACGGCCTTGTCCTTTTCTTCTATTGTATAGTCCTCTTCGTTCCGTAGACGGGAGACGAAGCGGTCGGCCCGCTCGTACATATCGGTGCTCTTTTCGCCCTGGCCGGAAATAATCAAAGGCGTACGGGCCTCGTCGATGAGGATGGAGTCCACCTCGTCCACGATGGCGAAGGCGTGGCCGCGCTGCACCATGTCCTTTTCGTAGAGCACCATATTGTCCCGCAGGTAGTCAAAGCCCATTTCGTTGTTGGTGCCGTAGGTGATGTCCGCGGCGTAAGCTTCCTTGCGCTGCTCGTTGGTGAGGTCGTGGACGATGATGCCCACGCTCAGCCCCAGGAAGCGGTACAGCTTGCCCATTTCCTCGCCCTGGAAGGAGGCCAGGTAGTCGTTCACCGTGACGATATGCACGCCCTCGCCCGCGATGGCGTTCAGGTAGGCGGGCAGGGTGGCGGTCAGCGTTTTGCCTTCACCGGTTTTCATTTCGGCGATGCGGCCCTGGTGCAGCACGATGCCGCCGATCATCTGAACCCGGAACGGGCGCATGCCCAGGGTGCGCTTGCTGGCCTCGCGGACGACGGCGAAGGCTTCCGGCAAAATATGGTCGAGCGTTTCCCCGCCCTTATAGCGGGTTTTAAATTCTTCGGTCTTGGCGGTCAGCTGCGCGTCGGTGAGCTTTTCCATCTCGGGCTCCAGCGCGTCGATCTGATCCGCAATCTTCATCAGGGGCTTGAGCTGCGCTTCGTTGCCCATCCCCAGCATTTTCTTCAAAAAATCAAGCATCAGTTTACTCCTTATCTGCGTTCCTCGGCGTAATACGTTCTAAATACCGTATTACGCCATTTTTTATTATACCACGCTCCAAGCCCCCTTAGCAATAGCAGCCTCTCATAAATTTCTAATCATTTTCTAACTGGACGAATCCACGCCTGTGTGCTATCATTGCACCTGAAAATAAGGCACGCGCCTGACACACAAAGGGGGATAAGACCATGAAAAAACTGATCTGCGCGCTGATGCTTGCCATACTTCTTCTGACGCTCTGCGGCTGCGGGATCGCGAGAGGCTCCACCTATCCCAACGCAAACAAGTACGCCGTCGGCAGCTTTACCTACGACGCGGTCAGGGTGAGCGCGGTGGAAATAAACTGGACTTCCGGCCGGGTGGAATTGCTGGAAAGCGACAGCGCGCAGCTCTCCGTCACGGAAACGACGGAAGGGCTGACGGAGGACCAGCAAATGCGCTGGTGGCTGGACGGCAGCACCCTGCGCATCCAGTACTGGAAAAGCGGCTATTCCACCACGATGTTCAACAAGGAAAAGCGGATCGTGATGGAAATCCCGAAGGACATCACGCTCAGCGTGAAGGTGACCAGCGGCGTTATCCAGGCCGGGAATCACCAGCTGAAAGACCTGTCCATCAAAGCGACCTCCGGCGATATCCATCTGGGGGAAATCAGCACCGGCGGTTTTTCCATCGGCTGTACCAGCGGCAATATCAACGTGGGGCCGATCCGGGCGCAGAACAAGCTTGAAATCGGCTGTACCTCGGGAAATATCGTGATCGAAAACGCCATGGCGGACAGCGTCACCCTGAACGCCACCAGCGGAAATATCACCTCCGGCCCCCTCGACGCGGCAGGCGCGGTGAACGTCGATTGCACGAGCGGCAATATCAAGCTTGACGCCGTGAAGGCGAAAACCGTCAAGGTGCATTCCACGTCGGGCACCGTCCATCTCGGCGTTTACCAGTGCGAAACCGTGAACGTGAATTGCACCAGCGCCGACGTGACGCTCGCCATCCTCCATGGCTCCGGCGCGACAGTGGACTTTAAAACCACCAGCGGCGACCTGAACGGGAAGAGCGTGAAAAAGAGCGCGCAGCAGGTGTTCGGCGACGGCGCGTCAAAGATCACCGTAAGCACCACCAGCGGCGACCTGAAAACGCTGGAACAATAAGTGGTTCTCAGATACAGCCCGCGTTCGCGGGCAGAATAAAACCGGGACGGCCCAGAAAGCTGTCCCGGTTTTGATTTGTGTGCGCGGCTGAAAGCGCGTCACATCAGTATTTCTTCAGGTATTTGGAGGCCATATAGCCCACCTTGTTGGAAACGCGGACCTTCATCCAGCCATCGCCGATTTCCAGCACCTCAACGATCGTGCCGACTGCGACGTTCGAGATAATATTGGATTTGGAATTCATGTCCTTGGAGGAGCGTAGATACGCGTATTTACCGCCTTCTCCCCCCCGCACTATACGGGTCTCGCCGGAAGTTTGACTGGGCAAATCATTCTGAGGCCGCGCGGGCGTCATGGGTACGGAGGGGACGGACGCCGGCGCGGTTGTTGAGCTGGGCTGCGCGGGCGTCAGCGGGACGGAAGGAACGGACACGCCGGGAGATGCGCCGTCGTTCCTTACCAGATAGGTGCTGACCATGTAGCCCACGATGCCGTTGTAGCGCACCTTGCTCCAGTTGCTGCTGTACTCCTCCATCACTTCCACCCAGGAGCCGGAGGGAACCTTTGCCAACACGTTGGTGGTGTCCTGCGAGCTGCGGCTGTAGCGCAGGTACACGAAGGAGCCGTTGGGATGCTGCACCCGGGCGTAATAGATCACGGGGCTTTCGGGAACCACGGGCATCAGCGGGGAAGGATCGTTGCCGCCGGTGACGGACGCCACGACCGGGCCATGGATATAGCCGCGGACGCCGTTGTAGTCAATGTAGCGCCATTCGTCCGGATAGGTGAGCAGAATCTCCACGATCGTGCCGTGCGGCAGGTGCATGATGATATTGTTCGCATTGCCTTCCTCGCGGGTGGAGCGCAGGTCGGCGCCGCCCACGATCATCTTGCGCACGATATTGCCGGTCGGCGTCGGCGAAGGTTCAGGAGAGAAACCGTACTGGAGGAAATGGCTGACCATATAGCCGTATATGCCGTTATATTCAATCAGGGAATACCATTCGTCGCGTTCATAAACCGTCACGCGCGCGCCGCTGGGCACCTTGGCCAGCACATTGTCCAGGCTGGATGTGCTGCGGGTGGAGCGCAGATAGACGAACGAGCCGTTGGGATGCACCACCGTCGCGGTGCCGATCGGGTTCACGGGATGGGGGGGATTATATGGCGAGGTTGACAGGCGGCTGTACTGCATATAACCCACGACGCCTTCCACGCTGACGAACGCCCAGTCGCCCGACCTGTAGTACACGCGCACCATCGTGCCGTTGGCGTATCTGCCCAGGGACTGGGCGGACGTGCTCATGCCGGAGCGCAGGTCCACTTTGCTGCCGTCGGGAGAGTAAACATACATGATGGTATACTGTCCCGGGTACGGATCGGGATTGTAAGGCGGCGTGTCGGAAAGGAACCTGGTCATCATATATCCGACCATGCCGTTGACCACGACATGGCTCCATCCGTTGCCGAGATCCACCGCTCTGACCATGGTGCCGTTCGGATACAGCCCCAGGGAACGGGCGTCCTGGCTGGCATACTGACGCAGGTGCAGACGGCCCGAATTGCCAGTGTTCACATATTTTATCACAGCTTGAGAGGACGGCGTGACAGGCTGAACCTGGCTGCTGGAGAGGAAGGTCAGCATCATGAAGCCATAAATGCTGTTGACTTTTACAAACGCCCAAACGCTGCTGCGGTTCAGCACGGTCACCTTCGTGCCGTTGGGAAACAGACCCAGAGAGCGGGCGCTTTGGCTGGGGTATTCGCGCAGGTGCAGACGGCCGGAATTGCCGGTGTACACATACATGATGGTGTTTTCCGTGATCGGGGGATAATTATACTGGCCGCTGGTGTTCTGCCAGTCATACACCACTTCGGTAGAAGGGATAAGGCCGGGATCGTCGGTTGTATAATACTCAATATAATCGGTATAAATATACCCTTCCGTGACACCGTCGGCAGTAGGCACGCTGAGGCGCACATGGGCCCATTTTCCCCATACGTCCAGCACTTCAAGCAGCGTGTACGGCACAAGCGCCGCCACCACCCGGTACTGCGTGGCGGGGCCGGAACGCATGTTGATCTTGCCGATACCGGCGTCCCTTACATAGGCGTTGACTTCCGCTGAAACGGGAACAGCGGAAAAGACCAGCATCAGCGCCAGCAGCAGGGCGCAGAGGGAAACCAAACGCTTTTTATTCATTAACATATACTTCCTTTCTCTGTGGATTCAATGCAAATGCGGGAACCGTGTTCCCGGCTTGATCGATGCCCACCGCATCGTGATACCGTCATTATAGCACAATTGGTATAAAAAATCCATCCCTTCCAGAGGTTGTCTCCAACTTTTTAAAGCATGATGACAGCGCCGATCCTCTTTCCCAATCCCCCTCTTTTCTCGCTTCTGTAATATAGACGTTCGTAGCGGTGGTTTTTATTCCACCTTTCTGGTTTTTTTTCAACATTTTTATAGATCGGCCGGATACCGCGACCTTTCCGCGCATATACATAGCAGAGGAAAGGATGGATGGGCAAGATGAAAAAAAGAATGATTCGCGCGCTGACCGCGCTGGTGATTGCCGTGACTGTCTCCTGCGCCTGCGCGCCCGCATCGGCGGACGGCATGCAGGGAAGCCTTTTCATGTATGTCGATACAGGCAACCCGGGCAAGCTTCACCTGCGCGCCAGGCCGGACAGCGGCTCCGAATCGCTGGGGCTGTACCGCAACGGAACGCGGGTGCTGGTGGAAGGCTTCGCCAACAGCTGCTGGGCCGCCGTGCTGGTAAACGGCAGGCGGGGCTATATGAACACCCGCTATCTGTCGGGCTGCGCTCCCGTACAGGCCGCCGCGCCGAATGATGCCGCGCGCTGCCTGAACCCCGGCAATTCCTCCGCGCGCCAGCAGGTGGTCGTATCCAATCCCAGCGTGTTCAAACCGATGTATGTCAGCACCGGCTGCGGCAGCCTGCACCTAAGGGCTTACGCCAGCCGGAATGCGGATTCCCTGGGCCTGTTTCCCAGCGGCACGCAGGTCTATGCCATTGACCTTGGCAACGGGTGGAGCTACGTGCTGGCGAACGGCGTTTACGGCTGCATGATGACGCAGTATCTCAGCCCCATGCCCGAGCCGGTCTATGCCGCTCAGAACGTCTTATGTTCCCAGACCGCCTCCATTCCTTCGTGGCGCATAGGTGCGGTTGTCACTGTCCGCAACCCGAACAGCTCCTTCGTTTACCTGCGCTCCTCCAAAGATTCCGACAGGCGCGGCAATATCCTTTCCCAGGTGCCAGTCGGCGCGCAGGCCGTGCTGCTGGAACACGGCGAATACTGGAGCAGGATTTTGTATGAGGGCGTGGAAGGGTTTATGGTGAGCAGGTATCTGAACTGAGGATGGGGCAATTGGCTGTTCTGCATTGCTCATATAAAAAGAAGTATCGCAGCGGACGTTCCATTCCGAACGTTCGTTTTTTTGACAAAAATTCTCCAAACGTATTGACAATCCACCGCGCCTGTGGTTTAATGATTTCTGCCTTAAAGTTTAGTGATTCTAAACTTATGGCTTCGATTATCTGTTTAGCAAAACTAAACTTTCCGCGGTGAAAGGGGTGACGAAGGGATGAACATCGGCGAAAAGCTGCGCAAGCTGCGCTTGCAGCGGGAACTGACCCAGGAAGAAATGGCGGATCGGTGCGAGCTGAGCAAAGGCTTCATTTCCCAGGTGGAGCGCGACCTGGCTTCTCCCTCCATCGCCACGCTGACGGATATGCTGGAATGCTTAGGCAGCAATCTGAAGGACTTCTTCTCCGAGACCGACGATGAAAAAACGGTGTTTTCCCAGAGCGACATGTTCGTGAAGGAAGATGAAGAAACCCTTCGCGGCAGCATCACCTGGCTCGTGCCCAGCGCTCAGAAAAACGAAATGGAGCCCATTCTCGTGGAGCTCGGCGAGGGCGGCATGACCGAAGAGATCCTGCCCCACGAAGGAGAGGAATTCGGCTACGTGCTCTCCGGCACGGTCACGCTGCATGTGGACGGCAAAGCCCACAGGGTCAAAACCGGCGAGAGCTTCTGCCTCCATCCCAGCGCCAGCCACATGATCGAAAATACCGGCAAACGCAAGGCTCAGTTTATCTGGGTCTCTACTCCTCCCAAATTTTGATTCAGAGAACAGATAAGGGAGGAGAGTACAGAGTACAGATTAGATACTCTGTCAATGAGGAGCCGCCTATGTCTGAGCAAAATAATCTGAACTCTGTACTCTGAACTCTGCACTCTGTAAACACGCTCCAAACTGAAAAAATGGAGGCTTTCGCAATGGAAGAACAGCGCCTGATTACCCTGGAGGATATTTTCAAGCAGTACGACGGCACCACGGTCCTGGATCATATCAGCCTCTATATCCGCAAGAAGGAGTTCGTCACGCTGCTGGGCCCCTCCGGCTGCGGGAAGACCACCACGCTGCGCATCATCGGCGGCTTTGAAAGCGCGGATTCCGGGCGCGTGATTTTCGACGGGAAGGATATTTCCGGCATCCCGCCCTACAAGCGCCGGGTCAATACCGTGTTCCAGAAGTACGCGCTGTTCCCCCATCTCAACGTGCGGGACAACATCGCTTTCGGCCTGAAGCTCAAAAAGATGCCCAAGGACGAGATCAACCGCAAGGTGGATTACATGCTCGACCTGGTGAATTTGAAGGGCTACGGCAAGCGGGGCGTGGACTCCCTGTCCGGCGGCCAGCAGCAGCGCATCACCATCGCCCGCGCGTTGGTAAACGAGCCCGAAGTGCTGCTCCTGGACGAACCTCTGGGCGCGCTGGACTTGAAGCTGCGCAAGGAAATGCAGCTGGAGCTGAAAGCCATGCAGCAGCGGCTGGGGATTACCTTCCTATACGTGACCCACGATCAGGAGGAAGCCCTCACCATGAGCGACACCATCGTGGTCATGCACGGCGGCAAAATCCTGCAGATCGGCACGCCGAAATCCATTTACGACGAGCCCAAGAACGCCTTCGTCGCGAACTTCATCGGCGAGAGCAACATCTTCCCCGGCACCATGATCCACGACGAGCTGGTGCATTTCTGCGGGGCGGACTTCCCCTGCGTGGACTCGGGCTTCGGCGAGGACAAGCCCGTGGACGTGGTGGTGCGGCCCGAGGACGTGCTGCTGGTCGGCGAGGACGTGGGCCAGGTGACGGGCGTGATCAAGTCCGTCCTGTTCAAGGGCGTGCATTATGAAATGATCATCGACGCGGGCCACTCCACCTGGAAGGTGCATTCCACCACCATGCAGCCCGAGGGCAGCCGGGTGGGCCTCGCGGTGGTGCCCTTCAACATCCACATCATGCACCGCATGGAGGAAGACAAGCCGCAGGAGGAACAAGCCAAATGACCAACTTTAAGGTGCCAGTGTGGGGCTACTGGATGATGGGCATCGGCTTCGCGGCCTTCGTGGCGCTGCTGATCGCCTACATCCACAAAAACCGGGGCTTCCGCCGGCCGGTGTTCGCCTCGCCCTACGTGCTGTGGCTGATCGTGTTCACGGTGATTCCCTGCTTCCTGGTGGCGTATTTTTCCTTCACCGATCCGCAGGGCAACTTCACCCTGGACAACTTCAAAAACTTCTGGGACAGCAACTACAATGCACGCAAAGCCATCGCCCCGGAAGACCTGGAAATGTACCAGAGCATGGGTCTGTCGCTGGAAGACTTGGGCCTTGCCCGGGATTCCATCAACATTGACACCCTGGTGTTCTCCCTCTGGATGGCCTTTCTGTGCACTGCCATCTGCCTGCTGCTGGGCTATCCCGCCGCGCACATCATGGCGGACAGGGAGTTTAAGCTCGGCCCCACGCTGGTCATCCTGTTCGTGGTGCCCATGTGGATGAACTTTCTGCTCCGCACCATCGCGCTGATGAGCCTCTTGGAGGACGGGGGATTGCTCAACACCTTCTTTGAGTGGATTGGCCTTGGCAGGCAAAAGCTGTTAAACAACATCCCCGCCGTGCAGGTGGGCATGATTTACAACTTCCTGCCCTTCATGGTGTTCCCGATTTACAACGTGCTGAACAAGATGGACTACAAGCTCAGCGAAGCCGCCATGGACCTTGGCTGCAATAAGTGGCAGGTATTCTACAAGGTGACGATGCCCCTGTCCGTGCCCGGCGTGGTGAGCGGCATCACGATGGTGTTCATGCCCGCCGTGACCACGTTCTACATCTCCCGCCTGCTCGGCGGCGGCAAGGTGCAGCTCTTCGGCGACCTGATCGAAGCCAAGTTCCTCTCCACCAGCCTGAACGAGTGGAACGTTGGCAGCGCGCTGTCGCTGGTCATGATGATCCTGATTCTGCTGTCCCTTGGCCTGCTCAACAAGGTCGACCCCGATAACGAGGGAGGCGGTATGGTATGAAGTTTATCAAGCGCTTTTACCTCGGCCTGGTGCTGGCCTTCCTGTATATCCCGATCGTGGTGCTGATCGTGCAGTCCTTCAACGCGGGCAAGAGCCGCGCCAAGTGGGAGGGCTTTTCCTTCCGCTGGTATGAAGAGCTGTTCAAAGACCCCAACATCATGAACTCCCTCATCATCACTCTGGCCATTGCCGTGCTGGCCTCCCTGTTCGCCACCATTATCGGCACGCTGGCAGCCATCGGCATCCACGCCATGAAGCGCCGTCCGCAGCAGCTGATGCTGACGCTGAACAACATCCCCATGACCATGCCGGACATCGTGACCGGTATTTCCCTGATGCTGCTGTTCATCTTCACCCAGGTGGAGCGGGGATTTGTGACCATGCTGCTGGCTCATATCACCTTCGACGTGCCGTATGTGATTCTGTCCATCATGCCAAAATTGAAACAGATGAACAAGAACACCTACGAAGCGGCGCTGGACCTGGGCGCGACGCCCATGTATGCGCTGTTCCATGTGATTCTGCCCCAGGTCATGCCCGGCGTCATCACCGGCGCGATGCTGGCCTTCACCCTGAGCCTGGACGACTTCACTATCAGCTACTTCACCACCTCCCCGCTGGTGCAGAACCTGTCCACCCTCATTTACTCCCAGGCGAGAAAGGGCATCAAGCCCACCATGAACGCCCTGTCCGCCCTCATGTTCGTCGCCCTGCTGGTGCTGCTGCTGGTGGTCAATAAGCGTACGGCGGAAGAAGAGTAACGGACGAGGATTTCTGGGGGAAACCGTTCTTTGTTGTCCGGGGCCTTCCGGCCTTTCCGGGGCTACCGCCCGGCCTTCACTGAAAATCATCCACTGGATGATTTTCCGGGCGTTGCGCCCCCTACGCTGAAAACCGGCCCAAGGGCAGGTTTTTCCGGGTACTTCGGCCCCAAAGAAAGTTTCCCCCAGACCCCCTTCCAAGAAAGCCGTAAAGAAGGAACAACCTCTTTGATATATCATTCCAAGATGGGAATGTATATATACAATATTCTCAACATTCACGGAGGTATGAATCAATGAAAAAGATGATTGCGCTGGCCGCGGCCCTCATGCTGTGCCTGTCCATGCTGCCCATGAACGGCTTTGCCGCCCAGGAAGTGGTGAACGTGTACAACTGGTACGACTACATGGACGAGACCGTTTTTGAGATTTTCGAGCAGGAAACCGGCATTCACGTGAACAAAATGTACTTTACTACCAACGAGGACATGATGGTGCAGGTGCGCGTCAGCCCCGGCGCCTATGACCTGGTGTTCCCCTCCGATTACTGCGTGGAGCGCATGATCGCCGAAGACATGCTGGCGGAAATCAACCTGGACAACATCCCCAACATCGCCAACATCAATCCCGCCCAGCTGAACCCGGACTACGACCCCGAAAACAAGTATTCCATCCCCTTCATGTGGGGCACGGTCGGCATCCTTTACAACACAACCATGGTGGACGACCCGGTGGATTCCTGGAGCATCCTGTGGAACGACAAGTACGCGGACAGCATCTTCATGCTGGACTCCATCCGCGACACCCTGGGCATCACCCTCAAATACCTGGGCTATTCCATGAACACCCGGGACATTACCGAGCTGAAAGCCGCCGCGGACAAGCTGATCGAGCAGAAGCCCATCGTGAAAGCCTATTACGTGGACGAGACCAAGGACAAGATGGTGGCGGGCGAAGCGGCCCTGGCCGTGGTGTATTCCGGCGACGCGCTCTACGCCATGGAGCTGAATGAAGACCTGGACTACGCCGTGCCCAGCGAGGGCAGCAACGTGTGGATCGACCCCATGGTGATCCCCGCCACCGCCAAAAACAAGGAAAACGCGGAAAAGCTGATCAACTTCCTCTGCCGCCCCGACATCGCGCAGATGAACTGCGAATACATCTGGTATTCCTCCCCCAATGCCGCGGCCATTGAGCTGATGGGCGACGACTACACCGAGAATCCGACCATCAATCCTTCCGAGGAAGTGATCAGCCGCTGCGAGTTCTTCCACGACATTCCCGATAACTTCCTCACCATCTACAATTCCTTCTGGAGCCAGGTAAAGAATGCGCGGTAATACGTTCAGAAAAATCATGGCAGCAGGGCTTTGCGCCCTGCTGCTTTGCGGCTTATTCACGCCCGCCGTGACCGAGGAATATCGGGAACTTCGGCAGGGCATGAAGGGCGACGACGTGCAGCGCTTCAAGAAAGCCATGTACTGGCTGGGCTACTTCAACACCGAAGACCTGGATGGCACCTACACCGCCACCACTGCGGAGCGGGTGAAGAAGCTGCAGAAGAACAATGGCCTGAAACAGACCGGCGTAGCGGACGCTGCGCTGCAGGAGCTGGTGTTTTCGGGCAAAGCCGTGGGCACGGACACCGCCCCGTCGCCCTCCCCCGTGCCGCCGCCAACGCCCGTGCCTACAGCAACGCCTGAACCGACGCCTTTCCCCTACGATACCTCCGGCTATGAAACGCTGACCGAGGGTATGAGCGGAGAGGCTGTACAAAAATTTAAAAAAGCCATGTACTGGCTGGGGTACTTCAACACCGAAAACCTTTCCGACGAATACAACGAAGTGACCGCGAACCGGGTCAAGCAGCTGCAAAAGGCCAACGGCATGGAGGAAACCGGCGAGGCCGACCCCATGCTGCAGGCGCTGGTGTATTCCGGAAACGCCGTGAAAACAAAGAACGCGCCACGGCCTTCGTCGGTGCCGCCCACGCCGAAGCCGGCGCTGAACATCAGCGCCCTCATGCCGCCTTTGAATGAAGAAGGATTCCTCTCAGACAACGCGGACACGGACGAATATGTTTATACGGACGAGGAAGAAGGCGTGTGGATTTACGTCACGTCCTCCCTGTCCATCGTGGTAAGGCGCTTTGAGGACAAAAAGGCGGTGCTCACCTGGTACGAGGCCGACGTGCTTGCGAGTCCCGAATCCCCGCTCCTGTCCTATGCCAACGGCACGAAAACACCCGGCACCATGATGATCCAGCCCGCCAAATTCGTAGAAAAATACGGCTTGGTGCTGGCCTTTTCCGACGACCACTACGGCTTCCGTATCAACGAGAAGGACAAGGGCATTCCCGCGGGCGTCATTATTCGCAACCGGCAGATCATCAGCGACAAAACCTGGAGCCGGGAGTCCTTCCCCAACCTGGATGTGCTGGCCGTGTTCCCGGACGGCAGCATGAAAACCTTCCCCAATTCCGCCCACACCGCCCAGGAATACCTGGACATGGGCGCGGTAAGCACTTACGCTTTCGGCCCGATTCTGCTGGAAAACGGGGAATTGAGCGAATACATGCTGCGGGACGAATACTATTCCTACCGCGAGCCGCGCCTGGCCATGGGCATGATTGGACCCTGGCATTATTACGTCCTCTGTGTGGAAGGGCGTATGGGCGACAGCGGGCGTTCCAAGGGCGTATTCCTGAACTGGCTGGCTGACAACATGAAGGAGCACGGCGTGCAGGAGGCCATCAACCTGGACGGCGGCGGCACCGCCTGCCTCATGTTCATGGGCAAGAAAATCAATAAATCCGCCAACAGCACCAGAACCGTCGGCAGCATGACCGGCTTCGGGGTGTCCGCGCTGGTGGGAGGGGAGCAATAGTTACCATTCAGCTTTAAATCCTCTAACAAAGGGAATGCTGGGGCCTCCGCAGTCCCAGCGTATCCTCCTGTAACTGACTTCGATACCTGAATGGTAACGAGCAATAACGGAAAGCCCTGTTCAGTTTTTCGTCTTTCCTTTACTTTTTCAGCGTTCTATGATACCATATCAGAGAAACTTGAACGGATCAAAAGAAAAACGGAAGATAGGAGAGCAGCGCATGAAAAAAGGATTCGCAGTATGTCTCGCCGCCATGCTTCTGTGCGTGATGATTCCCTGCGCGCAGGCGGAAACCTGGTACTGCCCCCAGTGCGGAAATCAGAATTACTACAATTTCTGCCCCATGTGCGGCACGGCGAAGCCCGAGAATTCGCCGCAGAACGGCGGATGGAGCGGAAACTACACGGACTATGCCTATGTGACCGTTACGCTCAACAGCCGCCTGGCCACCCGCACAGGCCCCAGCACCACCTACGACGAACCCGGCAGCTTTTTTTCCGCCGGAACGAGCGTGAGCGTGCTGTCCCGCGCCTATGACACGCGGAACAGAATCTGGTGGGTACAGGTGGAATTCTATTATAGCGGCTCGTGGTACCGGGCTTACACCGGCGTCAAGCGCTTCAGCAATCTGAACATCAACGCCATCCCGGAGGAATACCAGATCGGCGAATGTTCTTTGACCCGCCCGGTAACCGGCCGCTACGGACCTGGAACCAACTACGCCGCTATAGGCCGGAGCCTGCCGGCGCACGCCTCCTGCGCGGTCTTCGGCTACGCCGAGAGCAGCAGCGGGGATTACGTACAGATCGAATGCTATGATAACGGCATTTCCCAGTACCGCCGCGCGTGGGTGCCCGTGTCCTCGGTCAGCGGCCTGATCCTGTATTGATCGGAACAAATAAAATACTTTTCTTTTCGCGCGTTTTATTATATGATTGATCCGATGCGGCTCCGGCGTGAACATGCCGATGAGAGCCGATATCGGAAAAGCGATACATACAGAACAAGGATAAGCGAGGGAAACTTTCATGAAAAAACTGATGATCGGCAACGAAGCGGTGGCCCGCGGGGCCTACGAGGCCGGGGTGCGCGTCGTGTGCAGCTATCCTGGCACGCCCAGTACGGAAATCACCGAGTTCTGCGCCAAGTATCCCGAAATGAACTGTCAGTGGGCCCCAAATGAAAAGGTGGCCGTGGAAACCAGCTTCGGCGCGTGCATGGTAGGCGCGCGGGCGCTTTCCTGCATGAAGCATGTGGGCGTGAACGTGGCGGCCGATCCGCTGTACACCGCGGCCTATACCGGCGTGAACGCGGGCCTGGTGATCGCGGCGGCGGACGACCCCTTCATGCACTCCAGCCAGAACGAGCAGGATACCCGCATGATTGCCCGAGCCAGCCACATCCCCACCCTGGAACCGGCGGACAGCCAGGAGTGCCTGGAATTTACGAAGCTGGCCTATGAGATTTCGGAACAGTACGATACCCCCGTATTCCTGCGGCTCACCACCCGCCTGGCCCATTCCCGCTCCCCGGTGGAAGTGGGCGAACGGGTGGATGTGCCCCTCAAGGACTACGAAAAGAACCCCATGAAATACGTGATGATGCCCGGCATGGCCCGGAAGCGTCATCTCGTGGTGGAAGAACGCGAAAAGAAGCTGACCAGAGATGCCGACAGCATGGCGATTAACCGCGTGGAAATGCGCGACACCAAGCTGGGCGTGGTCTGCGGCGGCGTGGTATACCAGTACGTGCGGGAAGCGCTGCCGGACGCCAGCGTGCTGAAGCTCGGCATGACCTATCCCTTGCCCGAAGGAATGATCAAGGACTTCGCGGGCAAGGTGGAAAAGCTGGTGGTCATCGAGGAACTGGAGCCCGTGTTCGAGCGGGACATCCGCAACATGGGCATCGAGGTGTCCGGCAAGGACAAGACCGGCTTGCAGGGTGAGCTGTCCGCCGCGAAGATTCGGCAGTTGTTCGGCGACGGCGCGGAAGCGCCCGCAGAACCCGCCCTGCCCGGACGGCCCCCGGTGCTGTGCCCCGGCTGCCCCCACCGGGCCACCTTCTTCGCCATGAAGAAGCTGGGCCTGACCGTGTTCGGCGACATCGGCTGCTACACCCTCTGCGCCCTGCCGCCCATTAACCTGATGGACTCCACCCTCTGCATGGGCGCGTCTGTCGGTATGGCCCACGGCGCGGAAAAGGCCCGGGGCAAAGAATTTTCCAAAAAGGCCGTGGCGGTGCTGGGCGACTCCACCTTCATCCACAGTGGCATCACGCCCCTCGTTGACGCGGTGTACGGCGGTGCTTCCACCACCACCGTCATCCTGGACAACCGCATCACCGGCATGACCGGCCATCAGCAGAACGCCGCTTCCGGCAAGAACATTCTGGGCGACCCCGCGCCGCAGCTCAACCTGGAAGCCCTGTGCGAAGCCATCGGGGCGGCTGTCCGCGTATGCGACCCGCATAATTTGAAGGAATTTACGCAAATATTAAAAGAAGAAACCGAAGCCGACCACGTGTCCGTGGTGATCGCTCGGCGTCCCTGCGCCTTGCTGGACAAGCGGAAGAAGGAACCTGCCGTAATCAAGGACTGTCATAATTGCGGGGCGTGCATGAAGCTCGGCTGCCCGGCGCTCATCAAGACCGACAAAGGCGTGGTCATCGACCATACCCTGTGCGTAGGCTGCGGCCTGTGCAAGCAGGTGTGCCCCTTCGGCGCCATTCAAGGAGGCGAGGAATGATGAAGAACACCAATATCATCATCGTGGGCGTAGGCGGCCAGGGTATCCTGCTCACCAGCAAGATCCTGGGCTACCTGGCGCTGGACATGGGCGAGAACGTGAAGGTCAGCGAGGTGCACGGCATGAGCCAGCGGGGCGGCAGCGTGATTACTTACGTACGCATCGGAAGCGACGTGCATTCCCCCCTCATCGACCCCGGCGAAGCAGACTTTGTGCTGAGTTTTGAAAAGCTGGAAGCCCTGCGCGCGGAATACTTCCTGAAAAAGGACGGCGTGTTGATTTCCAACACCCAGGAGATCCTGCCCATGCCCGTCATTATGGGTAATGCCCAGTATCCCGAGGCCGAGCCTGCGCAGGAAAAAACTGTGCTGCTGGACGCGCTGAAGCTTGCCGAGGACGCGGGTAACGCAAGAGCGGTCAATATCGTGCTGCTGGGCGTCCTGTCCCGCTTCATGGACTGGCCGAAGGAGAAATGGGAATCCGCCATCGCCGCCTGTGTGCCCGCGAAAACGCTGGAGATCAACTTGAAGGCTTTCAGGGCGGGGCTGGAAAATTGAGTGAGGAGTTAGGAGTTTAGATAGTTTTAACAATAGAACAAGCTGGGCTTGGATCATTGGAACATTATAAAACTCCTCGCTCCTCACTCCTAACTGAAAAATCCCTCTTTCCTGTTTGAAAATATTATGCTATAATGCTTTTTGGAGGCAGTTTTGCAGTATCGGGGAACGTATATCCGGGTGGATTTACAGGCGATTGCCGAAAATACCGCGATCCTTCGGCGAGCGACAGCGCCTACGCCGCACATGCTGGCGGTGGTGAAGGCCAACGCTTACGGGCACGGGCTGGTACAGGTAGCGAAAACCGCGCTGCAAAACGGCGCGGACTGGCTGGGCGTGGCGATTCCCGAGGAAGGCGAAAAGCTTCGGAACGCGGGCGTGGAAGCGCCGATCCTGGTGCTGGGCGGTGTCACCGAAAAAGGCGCGGAAGCGAGTGTGCGTAACCATCTGACCCAGGCGGTGTTTGACCCGGAGCGCGTCAGGATGCTGGAAGCGGCAGCGGAACGCCTGAACACGACCGCCGACATGCACCTGAAATGCGACACCGGCATGGGCCGCATCGGCGTGCGTACGGAGGACGAGCTGCGGGCAGTGCTGAACGCCCTAAAAGCGGCTCCCCACGTGCGGCTCACCGGCGCGTTCACCCACTTCGCCGATGCGGACGGGGACAGCGACGCCTATTCCCTTCGGCAGATCGAAGCGTTTAACAAGCTGATTGCGCTGCTGCCCAAGGGCATCCTGATTCACGCTGCCGCCAGCGCGGCCAGCCTGCGCTATCCCCAGGCGCGGTATGGTATGACCCGTCAGGGCATTTCCCTCTACGGCTGCGCGCCGGTCAGGGAAGCGCCGGAACTGAAACCCGCCCTCTCCTGGCACACGGAAATCGTGTATGTGAAAGACCTCCCCGCCGGGGCCTGCGTCAGCTACGGCTGCACGTACAAGGCTGAAAAACCAATACGGGTAGCAACCCTGCCCGTGGGCTACGGCGACGGCTACCACCGGGCGTTGTCCGGAAAAGCGTATGTCCTCATCGGTGGGAAGCGCTGCCCGGTGATCGGGCGCGTATGCATGGATCAGATCATGGCCGACGTGACCGACGTGCCGCCTGAAAAGCTGTTCCTCGGCGCGCCTGCCGTGCTTCTTGGCCGGCAGGAAAACGAGGAAATCACCGCCGACGAACTGGCCTCCTGGGCAGGCACCATCAGCTATGAAATGCTGCTGGCCGCGACTGCCAGGGTACCTATTGTTTATCAGAACGAGGAATAAAACAATAATGCAGAACCAAACCAAAAACACGAAGAACAAGACGCCGCTGGTATTCAAGCCCTACCTGAAGGGCAACCTGATGGACAGCGCGGCGGTAAAGCGGGGGCTGCGCCTGATGGCGTATTACCTCATGTTCGTGTTTCTTTATCTCATCGTGGGCAGCGCCCTGCAGTTCGGCAACTTCGCTCTTCGCGTGATCATGAACCTGGTGATCGTGCTCATATGCGCTCTGATCGTGTACATGGACGGTTCGCGGCTGGGAGAAAACGAAGTGGCCTTCGCCGAGATCGCCTATGCCCGTCAGGAAGCAGGCAAGCCCGTGGATGCCAAGGACAAGGAGCGCTGCTTCCATCCCGGCAAAGGCTGGCTGATCGCGCTGATCGGCGCTGTTCCCGTGATCCTGCTCACCCTCCCCCACGCCCTGACGGCCACAAAGCAGGTGTATATCCTGCAATCGCTTCCGCGCTGGGTGTCGGGCTACAGCAGCCATGAGGAGATCACCGCGCCGCTGGCCTATTATTCCAGCAATGCGGGGCTGAGCGTGATGGACGTGCTGCGCATGGTGTCGCGCGTGCTGATCTTCCCCTTCGCCAACATCGCCACAGCCGACCGGCCCGATATGCTTTTGGTCATGGACCGTCTGAGTCCTGTTCTGGCCGCCCTGCCCCTGATCGGCTTTCCCATCGGCTACCTCACCGGCCCGCGCTCCCGCGCCATGATTCACGGTGGCATTTCCAGCAACAACAAGCGCGCCCAGCGGAAAAAGAAGAAGGCCATCAAGGCCCGCCAGGCGCGCGCGCAGAAGAAGAACGAGATTATTTAGTCATGCGGATCATCGCCGGAGAAATGCGCTCCCGGAAGCTGAAAGCGCCCGAGGGCATGGACACCCGCCCCACAGCCGATCGGGTGAAGGAAGCGCTGTTTTCCATCCTGGGCAGCAGGGTGTATGGCGCGCGGGTGCTGGATCTGTACGGCGGCAGCGGCGCGCTGGCGCTGGAAGCGATCAGCCGCGGCGCGGACAGCGCGGTCATCTGCGATATGAGCGCCAAGGCCTGCGCGGCCATCCAGGAAAACATCGACGCGCTCGGCTGCGGCGGCAGGACAAAGCTCCTTCGCATGAAGGACACGGCGGCGCTTGCCGCGCTGGAAAAGAAGGACGATTCCTTCGACCTGATTTTCCTCGATCCACCCTACCGCTTATCCGCCGCGCCGGTCTGTCAGGCCATTGTGAACAGCGGGCTGCTGAAAGCGGACGGCATGATCGTGGTCGAGCATGACCGGAATACGCCGCCGGATATCCTGCCGCCGCTGACACTGGCCGACCGCCGGGACTACGGCGCGGCTGGACTGAGCTTCTATCAGCCGGAGAATGGGGGGCAAGCGGATGAATCGTAAGTTTGACGGGCGCTGCTGCCTCTTCCCCGGCAGTTTCGACCCCGTGACCCTGGGGCATTTGGACGTGATCCGCCGGGCAGCAAAAATCTTTGACACCGTGGTTGTGGGCGTGCTGCACAACCCGGATAAGCAGGGTCTGTTCTCCGTGGAACAGCGGATGGATATGCTTCGGCGTTCCTGCGCGGACATACCCAACGTGGAGATCATCGCCTGGCCCGGCCTGCTGGCCCGGCTGACGAAAGAAACCGGCATCCGGGTGGTAGTGCGCGGGGTGCGGAATACGGCGGATCTCGAAAGTGAAACCACGATGGCCCACATCAACGGCCGCCTCGATCCCGGCCTGGAAACCGTTTTCCTGCCCGCGTCGCCCGGCCGCGCGGACGTAAGCGCCAGCATGGTGCGCCAATTGGCGGCGTTTGGCGCGGACATCTCGGACTATGTTCCCTCTCAGGTTTTGCCGGATATTCTGGCAGCCTTTACCCAATCTTGACCCATTTTTAAAGGAGGATACCATCATGTCTACCAATCGCCTCATGACCTTTGAACTGCTGGACCGTATGCAGCAGCTGCTCTCCGAAGCGAAAGCCATTCCGTTGACCAAGAAATTCATGCTGGACAAGGAAGAATTCTCCAGCCTGATGCGCCGGCTGGAAGAAAGCATCCCGGTGGATGTGCAAAACGCCAAGACGATCATCGACCAGGAAGAAAAAATCATTAACGAAAGCAACCGTATCGCCGAGGAAACCACCCGCACCGCCAACGCCGAAGCCCAGAGCACCGTGGAAAACGCCAAGAATGAAGCCAACGCCATGGTAGCCGACGCCCAGGCCCGCGCCGCTGAAACCCTGCGCACCTCCACCGACCAGGCTAACGCGATGGTCGCCGACGCCCAGACCCGCGCCAACGCGCTGGTGGCGGACGCCCAGGCCCGCGCTGCCCAGCTGGTGGCCGACAGCGAGATCGTGGCCCGCGCCCAGGCCGAGGCCCAGGAAATGCTGGAAGGCGCTCACCGCGACTGCGAAGCCTATACCGCCCGTGTGCACGACTCCATCAACCAGCTCATGGAACAGCTGGACATCAGCATGAACCAGCAGGCCGAGGCCGTCCGCGCCATGCGCCAGCAGTACGCCGGCCAGCAGTGAGCGGGGTTTGGGAACAGAGCGGGCGGAAAGCGGAATACAGATGACATAACTGTGCCGCGTTAATTTCCCATGCACGAAGGAGCGCAGCGACAGAACCGCCTTTCTATGTTTAAAGCATCGGGGTCGTGCTCCGTGTTCACAATTCCAACGGAACGAAACTCCTTGGAAGGAGCACGAAGCACGGCCCCATGTTTATTATACAGTGTCTGTCCAAACTGACGCCGGTATTGTTCGTCTGGTCAAAGAAGCTCCGCTTCCTTACGATCGTTCAGTACAGTGGAAAGGAAGAGAAAGCAATATGAAAAGTATGCAAAGAAAGCTGTGGTCGGCTATTTTGTTTTTGATTCCAGATACAAAAAAGAGAACCGCGTTTATTAAAAAGCATCATCTTTATGGTGCTGTCGGAGAAAACTGTTCCATCCAAAAAAGGAAGCTTCCACTGTATTCAAATCTTGTCTTTATTCATAATAATGTAAAAATCGCATCAAACGTCGGGTTCGTTACTCACGATATTATTCATTCTATGCTCAATCAGAAATTCCCTGGGGAGAATATTATAGAGAGAATTGGCTGTATCGAGATTATGGATAATGTTTTCATTGGTTCCGGTACACGGATTCTCTACAATACCCGTGTCGGCAGCAACGTGATCATCGGCTCGGACAGTCTGGTCAATAAGGATATACCGGATAATTCGGTTTATGCTGGCGTGCCTGCCAGGTTCATCTGCACGTTTGACGAATATGTGGAAAAGGCCAAGGCATATTCCGCTGAATTCCGCGAATTGTATGGAATCGAAAGAATCAGCGGAGTAAGCGACGAACTGGCGAAGCAATTATACGAGCATTTTCTGAAAAACAAGAGCTGAAAAAAAAAGCATCAAGGCAAATGAAATATAATGTAATTTTTTTGTAACTTCATGCAGCAGGCATGCCACAAAAAATCTTGACATCAACATATTTATCTATATATAATATTCCCTGACCGGAAACGAGCGGGGCGATAAAGACCAAAGCTGAGTACTTGGTGGGCCAGGAATTGGGTATCTGCCTTGTGACGGGAATCGGCAGCAAAACCTGTAGGCCGAGCCGGATCATACGTCTGATCGAAACAGACGCTTTTCAACAGCGGATTGCGAATTCAAAGTACCTGCTGCAAGGAGCAGAAAGAAAAGCTGTGGGAGGAAATCTCTGAAGATGTTCCGGAGAACAATTCCAGCGATCATGACGATATGAAGATTTATCGCCTGGCAGGAATTCTGCCAGGCGCATGTTGCTTTGGAGGCGTTCCAATGAAAACAGGTTATAAGATCTTGTGCCTGGTATTGGCGCTGGTGGCCATGTTCATGCTTGGCTGGCGGGTGATGCCCAAGGTTTGGCCAAGTATCAAGGAAGCGGTGGTCTATCCTGTTTTGCCGCAGTTAAAACCCGCCCCCTCGCCTACGCAAGCACCATACCAGCCCAAGAGCACCGCTGTTTACGGCGATCCCATCGCCGAAAGCGACAGCCTGATTTATTATTTTTATAAGGATTACTGCCCCTGGTGCAGGCAGCTTGCGCCTCTGATCGGGGGATTGCCCAGGCAGATCATTCTGCCGGACGGTACGGTCAGCGCCATAAAATTGATGTGCCTGAACAAAGCGGAAGAGCCCATGCTGCAGTTGATCAAAGCATACTATGAAAAATATGCCGTGCCGGAGGAGGAGCAGTATGTGCCCGCCGTCGTGATCGGCGAGAGGTATCTGTTTGCCGCGGAAGAAATCGTCCCGCAGCTGATGGAAGCGCTGATGGCCGGAGAAGGCCTGCAGACGCCGCTGCTGGATGGGGCGGAGCGAACCAAGTAAGCCAGGAGTGTCATCTCATAGAAACATGAGCAATTTATCGAAAGTCAAAGAAATATTCAACAGCCGCGCCTTGTCCGCGATTTTCAAATGGAGCAGGCCCGCCCACAAGTCGCTTCTGCTCATCTGCCTGTTCAGCGTATGCGGTTCCCTTACGTCTCTGGGCATTACACTGGTGACCAGGGGCCTGATCGACGGCGCTACCGGCGCGGACGAAAGCGCGCTGTGGAAGTATGGCGCGCTGCTTGTAGCGCTGATGGCATTCTCCCGGGGGATCTCGGTGCTGAACTCAGTGATCCGCACCAGAACACAGACCCAACTGCAGAAGCATATGCAGACCATGGTGACAAGCTCAATTCTCGGCAAGGAATATGCCAGCCTGAAAGGCTACCACAGCGGTGAACTGGTGAACCGCGTCTTTTCCGACGTGCGTGTGGTCCAGAGCGGCGTGATGGGCCTGCTGCCGTCATTGCTCAGCATCCTGGTTAGCTTCGTTGGCGCGGCTGCCATCCTGATTTCCATGGACTGGCGCTTCGTGCCCGTGATGATCGTGGCGGGAGCGGTCGGCTCCGGCCTGATGCTGGCTTTCCGAGAACCCATGAAGCGCCGGCACAAGCGCATGCAGGAAGCGGAGGACGCGCTGCACGCTTCCACCCAGGAAACGCTTGAAAACATCCGGGTGGTCAAGGCCAGCGTATCGGAAGACCGCGCAATTTCAACCATGGAACAGCATCGGGAGCATCTGCGTTCCGAGCAGATCCGCAACGCCAAACTGTCTATCTTTATGAATCAGGGAATGGGAAGCATGTTTGACGTTTCCTGGCTCATCTGCAACCTGTGGGGCTGCGTCAAAATTTTCCACCGCACGTTCAGCTACGGTTCTCTGGCCGCGCTGATCCAATTGGTGGGCCGCATCCAGTCCCCGATCGCCAACGCGGTCAATCTGGTTTCCCAGATCTATGGCGTGATGGCGTCTGCGGAAAGGCTGCTGGATGTTGTGGGGCTTCCCGACGAGGAGCAGGGCACGATCCTTACATCCTTTGATACCATTGAGCTCCGGCACGTGAATTTCCAGTACACCGACGGGGCGGACGACGTGCTCCTTGACGTGAACGGCGTGATCCGCCGGGGAGATTTCGTGGCGCTGACGGGCATCAGCGGCGGCGGGAAAACCAGTCTGTTCCAGCTTCTGCTGGGCATTTACAAGCCGTCTGACGGCGCGGTGATGTTTACCTATGGAGATCAGTCCTGTCCCGCGGCCCGAGGCACCCGGTCGCTCTTCGCGTATGTGCCGCAGGGAAACACGCTGTTTTCCGGCACGCTCAGGGACAATTTGACCATGTTTACCGATCAGGCGACGGACGAAGAAATCCAGTGCGCCATACACGCGGCCTGCCTGGACGAGCTGACGGCAGAAATCGGCTTGGACGCCGTGCTGGGCGAGCGGGGCGTGGGGCTTTCCGAAGGCCAGGCCCAGCGCGTGGCGGTGGCGCGCGCGCTGCTTTCCAAAGCGCCGATCCTGCTTCTGGACGAATCCACCAGCGCCCTGGATGAACAGACCGAAGCGGCGCTTCTGAAAAACATATCCGCCATGCGGGACAAAACCTGCATCATCGTGACCCACCGCAAGGCCGCCTTGGCCATTTGCGATTATACCCTTAACATTGAACGGGGCCATATGACCCGCATTGAGAACGCAGCGACATGAAAACAATCATCATTGCCGATGTGCACGGTCGGAACGACGCCCTGCAGGCCCTGCTTGGCAAGCTCCGGCCGGACGCGAAAACGGATACATTGGTCATGCTGGGCGACCTGTTTGACCGCGGCCCGGAATCCTGGGAGGTCTTTCAGACCGTAAAAGCGCTGGCTGATTCCTTCGGAAAACGCTTTGTCCTGCTTCGGGGCAATCATGAGGATTATTTGCTTCACCCCAAGCTGCCCCTGAAAAAGCTCATGGTCTGGAATCGGGTAGGCAGGCAGGCGACGGTCAGATCCTTTGCCCGCCATGGGGCGAAGATGGAGGACGCTGTTCCGTGGCTGTCCGAACATTGCCGGCTGTTCTGGCGCGGGGAGAAGTTCCAATGCGTTCATGCCGGATTGTTGGTGGACCCCCTGGAAGCGAACGACAGGGAAACAATGATCCATGATCATACCGTCGTGCTCCGCAACCTGTATGCGGGTCCGCTGACCGTCGTAGGCCACATCGCGCTGGACGCGCCCGCTTACTTCCCCGGAAACGAGGAGGATGTCCGTCAGCTTCCCGAGGATCAGCGGCTTGATCTGCCGGAGACAGGCGTTATCTGTATTGATACGGGCTGTGGCAAGGGCGGAAAGCTGACCGCCATGACAGTTGAAAACGGCAGCTTTATCCTGGAAAGCGCAGGCTGAAGAGGATAAAAAAGCCGTTGTGGACAATCGCAGCCCAAGTGTGGTATAATGCTCTTGCCATCCTGCTGATTCCCGCGGGGCAAGCCGCGGGATTGATGGATACTGTCATGAAAGACGTTCCGCTGGTCTGATTCCGGGACCCGCCATCCATGGAATGATCCGGTCGGAATCGCTGCCATCTTTCCTGTTCATCCGTATAAACAAACGGAAGGTTACCGAAGGAAAGAAAGGAGGAGCAAAAACTTTGGAGGAACTAATCAGCTTACTGTTCGATTTTCAGACGTATGAAAAAGATGACGATCTGCAGTCGGTGATCGACGCGGTGCATTCGCGGTACGTTTCCCGGCAGTTAAGCGATGACGAAGCTGAATTCGTGGCGGCGGCGGGGCGGCCTGAAGCAGCTTTTAATCATAAAAATCTAAAGGAAGAACTTCTATGAATTCTTCCGATTATGAGCAAATATACACCGCGTACAAAGGAAAAGTGATGGGGTACATCATGGCCCGGGTGCAGCGACGGGCAGACGCCGAGGATTTGTGCGAGGATGTATTTGAGAAGGTTTTCAGAAAAATCAACGATTATGACATGGAAAAAGCGGCCCTGAACACCTGGATCTACACCATCGCGCGCAACACCCTGATCGACTATTTCCGGAAAGCGAGGCCGACTGAGGAAATCGACGAAAACCTCCCGGCGGACGGGGAGGTGGACGCTTCCCTGCTGAAAAGGGAGGCGCTGGGCAATCTGGCCCAAGCGCTGCGGGCGCTTCCCGAGGAGCAGCGGGATATCGTGGTCCTGCTTTATTACGACCGCAAACCCTTGACGGAAATCGCCCAAATGATGCATCTCAGCTACGGCATGGTAAAGCTGCGCCACCAAAAAGCGCTGGCGTCGCTGAAAAGGTATCTTGAAGCGTAATACAGTTTATTGTGCCGTCGACGGCGGGATAGCCGTTCGACGGCCTTTTTGTTTTCTCAATTCTTTCCTTTCTTGCACGTTGTTGCAATAAACCCTTAACGGTCCTTCACGGCGCTGAGGTTATTGCTTACAGAAAATTGAATTTATCGCTGTGCGCGTTCCAATTGATTTGTTCCTCAATACTGCCAGTCACATACAGTTTATCAAGTATAAAAACCTCAACTATCACAGCTATCGTATGAGTTAAGATTTAGTTAGGAAATTATTACAATTTTATCACAAAAAGGATTGCTGAAATAGACGCCAAGTTTTATTTCGACCGGCTGAACAAAAGAAAAAAACGTCGCAAATCCTTGATTTACAACGGTTCTGGTGATCCCGGCGGGATTCGAATAAAATGTACCCAGGATTTCTGACAGTTGGAGTTTTTAACAGCCCCCATTGTTCGGACATCCAGGTTTCAGAAATCCCCTATCTTCGGGCACCGGATTTTCATGGAAGCACAGAATTCGGACAGAGGAGGTTGAGACGGTTTCCCAGGAGGATTACCCCGTTCATCGGACAGCCAGTTCATTGAATCCCCGAGTAACGGACAATCGGTTTCATGAACCCTGTTCATCGGACAGGTGATTTGCCTCCAACTCAGCTGAGTATTACAATAAGATCAGCAAATTGGAGGGATACACATGGCCAAGGCAAGGAAACAGTTTACCGAGGAAGAGATCGCGATTCTCAGGACCAGCCCTCATGTATTGGATGTTTCACCGCTTATCATACCTCGCCAATACTGGACCGTTTATCCTACCTGTAATCCTGCAGTTCTTCACTGTCGAATCCGTCGAGGGTGTTGTCCCTGGCCGTCAGCCGGGAACGATCGCCGCGGTAGAGTGTCGCGCGCGGACTGGTCTTGCGGAACAGTCCCTGGGTCACCAGCAGGCTCCCGCTCCGATGGTCGATCACCGTTACATCATCCATCCGGTAGGTATAATTGTTGAAGTAGCTGCAGCCGATCAGACGGGAGTTTTGTGTCACCAGGAACCCCGTCAGGCCGGTATCGGCGTAGCAGTCAGTCAGAATTGTATCGTAGGAACTGAGGACATAGTTGACGGAATCTTTCAGCATTTCCGACAGTTCACCCTCCGCCCGCGGCGGAACAGGCCCACCCCAGACATGGCAGCGCGTCAGCCGGTTGGAACCTCCGCCCAGCAGCTCAATGCCACGGGTATAGTCCACAACGATGCAGTCGATAAAATGGCTGTCCCCGCCATTTGAGCTGATGCCCGCGTTGCCCGCCAGGCCCGGCATGGTACACTTCAGGTACAGATTCTGCGCCACCAGCTCATAGGTCCAAGTGCTGCCCGCGTCCTCGATGCGAAGTCCATAGCTGAGGCCGTTCCGCAGGGAAACATCCCGCATGGTGAAGTGCTTGAAGCTATTCAGGCACACACAGCTGGCCAAACCTGCGCCGTCAATGACCCCGCCGCACAGGAAAAGGTTCCAGTCTTCTGTATCCGGATCGCCAGAAGGGATCAGATGGCCCTCCTGTTCCTTCACATTCGGACAGGAAGCCGCCGCATCGATCTTCAGTACAAAAGGCATTTTCTGCGCGGCTTTCAGCACGGCGGACTTGTGCAGGAGCAAGGAGCAGCAGTTGTCCACCGTGATCATATTTTCGATTGTGTAAACGCCCTTCGGAGAATACAGCACACCGCAGGCGCAGTCCCGTAAAGCGCGCAGGATCCGCCCGTCGTCCGAAGTTTCACCTGCTCGGCGGGCATAGTCCGCAATGCATCTGTCCCAAATATGCTGTTCGTTCATCTGCAGTCCTCTTTATCTGTCAGTTTTAATCGCATCGAACGTGTTTACAGGCTGAGTCCCGCGCACACGCGCTCGTCCAGACAGGAACCGCCGGCATATATGAGATAATCTCCGGTCTCCACAAGCTTCTGTCCCTCTGCCTCGACATATATTTCCAGATCTTCTGGGTTCACAGTGAATTCGACTGGCCGGCTTTCACCGGGAGCGAGGTCATGCAGGCGCACGAAACCGATCAGCCGCCGGACAGGGTGTATCGTTCGGGACGGGGAGACACGGCGGATATACAGCTGGGCAACCTCGTCTCCGGAAACTGGGCCGACGTTTTGCACGTTCACCGACACCTTCAGCCTGCTGTCGAGCTTTTCGATGCTCAGGTGATTGTAGTCAAAGCAGGTGTAGGACAAGCCATATCCGAAAGGATACAGGACCGGCTTACTGAAATACCGGTACGTCCTCGGATGGCGGATCAGGTCGTAATCTGCCATGGGCGGGAGATCCTCATCTCCCTTATACCATGTCATCGGGAGCCGGCCGGCAGGGTTCGTTTCGCCGAAGATCGCGGACGCAATGCCGTGTCCGAGATCCTGGGACCCGGTCGCATTCAGCAGGATAGCCGGCACGTGTTCCTGCATCCAGTTGATCGCGTACGGATAGTTGGCGATCAGTACAACGGCGACGTTCTGGTTCGCCTCATACACGGCTTCTACCAGTTTTTCCTGCAGCGGGATCATCGCGATAGTGCTCCGGTCGATCTCCTCCTTCGCGTTCACAACGGGGTTGCACCCCAGCGCCACTATGACCTTCTTGGCTTTCGCCGCAAGCGCTTTCGCGCGCTCGATGCCGCTGGAAACCATTTCGACCGTTAGCACGGCGGCTTCCTTTTCGGAGCCGGCCCAGGCTGCTGCCACATTGTAGCCCTCTTTGGTGTCACTGTCGTTTGTCTTCCGGATCAGCGGGTCCGTCCTGAGCTTTCCGTTTTCGATATAGACGTTCCGGTTTCCGAAACAGTACAGCCGGATATCCGTTTCCTCATCATTCCAGTACTGCGTGAGTTCAACACAATTTGCGTTTTTCGGATTGGGCAGGCGAGTCGCGTCTGCCAGGCCGATGGTAAAGCTTTCGTAGACCATCCAGGCATAGGGTTCATCGGAAGACAGGCTGATCTTCCCGTCCACTCCGACCGTCAGGTATTTGCGGTAGGCGGGGGCATAAAGGAAATGGCTGCCGGAACCCCAGTTGATTTGTTCAAAGACGATTGCGTCCTCCTCATGATCCACCAGGACGAGTTCCGCGGGTTCTGGTTCTGCAAAACTCCGAGGCATCACCGCCGGGCGGCTGCCACCCACATATTGGTTCCCGACCCTGAACCGGACCAGGTTCAGCCCGCTGTCATAGGGCACCGGGCGGCGCGTTTTTTTCTCGATTCCCGCTTTCAGAGTCACTTTGTAAATCGGTTTCCCGCCATACCAGTCCATATACCAGCTGTCCGCGACATGGCCGATCAGGGCGATGTCATCATCTGGTCTGAAGGGCAGGAAACCGTCTTTGTTTTTCAGCAGGACATTGGACTCTTTGCTCATCTGGAGAGAGATCCGCTTGGCTTCGTCTGTTCCCACATCCGCCATATCAAGGTCGGCATAGGGATCCTCCGGGTCGAAGAATCCTTGGCGGATCAGCTCCGAAAGTGTGCAGAGGATAGATTTGTCCATCTCCTTCTCTGTGATGAGACCGTGCTCAAAGGCTTCCCGTGCCGCTTTCGCGACTTCCACGGGATTGTCAAGCATGGCGTCCACACCCGCCTTCACACCCTCGGCCAGGGTCTCCGCATGGGTCCTAAAATAGCGGTGCAGGAGCACGGTCTGCAGGAAATCGCCGCCGTCAGTCATGGCATACCGGATGCCCCATTTGTCCTTCAGGATGTCCTGAACCTCATGATTCAGCATGCCCGGGATGCCGTTGATCGCGTTGTAGCAGGTCATGACGCCTTCCGCGTGTCCTTCTGTGGCACAATACCGGTAAGGTTCCAGCTCGTAGTCGTGCTTGACCTTATCACTGATCTCAAAGTTGTCATAACACCGCCGATATTCCTGATTGTTGGCATAGAAGTGCTTCAGTACGGCGCCGGTCCGGATACGGTCGCCACGTTCACCGGGCTCCAACGGCGTCCCGTCGTAATGATGTTCATCCTGCATGCCGAGAATGTATGCGGAGGCCATCTTGCCGGTAAGGTATGGATCCTCGCCATAGCCTTCCTCAGTCCGCCCCCACCGGGGGTCGCGGCACAGGTCCACTGTGGGAGCCAGCCGGCAGTGACCGCCTTTGCCGACCGCGTTGGCAAAGGCTCGGGATTCTTTGCCCGTCACGTTGCCCGCCTCCCGGATCAGGTCCCGGTCAAAGGTGGCTGCCATTCCGATCGGCTGCGTAAAGGATGTGGTCGGGGTCGGCGGATACGCCTCCTTCTGTCCGGCTCTTGCCTGGACACCGTGAGCGCCTTCTCCTCCACAGGTGGAAACGGAAATCCCAAGCCGTTCATTTCTAAGCCAGAGGGTAAAGCAGGAAAACTTCTCTTCCAGAGTCATCTGGGAGAGAAGTTATGCCGCGCGATCCAGGACAGAGAGATCCGGATCATACAGGGGTGTGTTTCTGTCCATTCGGCTCACCTCGTTTTGACTTCATATGCCGGTTCGAAGGTTTTGCACTGTTCGCTTTTCCACTGTCACATCGCTGAAAAAGCGCAGGCCGCCCTCGCCCGCAGGGCTCTGCGCTTCCAAGCCGACCTTCACGCTTTCCCCGACCGGGAGACGGAAAAGCCGTACCATGTCGAAGCGCTCACCGTCCAGGGAATAGTGAACGCAGAAAACGTCCCCGACACGCACAATCTGGAGCCAAACAGCATCCTGATTGATGTTGCATCCGTTCGCATCGTCCGAAACCTGGTCGGTCACAACACAAACCGCCGCCCGGGTTCCGAAGTCGGACGCTTCAAAAGCCGCCTTTGCCCACATTCGCTCGTCCCGGATGACCATCAGCGCGCACGCATCATAGGTGTACCGATGATTCGGGCGCACATTGGCACGGAAAATGAAGTCACCGGTCACCTCGGTATATAGGAACGGCGCGTTGGCGACAGGTGCGGATAGCGCCCCGTTATCTGGTACAGGATTGTTGAACCAGTCCGTATTTGCCGGGGCAAGGATCGCGATCTCTCCGTTCACAGTCACCATGCGGCTCTCATTCAGCCATTTCCATTCCGTGAAATCCACAGGGTTGTTTGCCATCCCGTTCACCTCCATGATTCCGTCAAACTCAAGAATCTGCTCTGGCACTCAGTACCCGATCGCGCCCAGAATCCTGTCCATTACCCGGGCTGTCTTCATCGAGAATTCCTTGGTCACATGAGGTCTTTTCTCCCCGAGGACACAACAGCTCAGCTGCTCGACTTCCAGCATGTAGTTATTCGGTGCGGTAATTGTCTTCGTCTCATTCATTCCGTTCCGGATGACCGTGTACGGGATTTCTCCGGATTGATTGAACTCCACCGGCGAGACAATCTCACCCCGTGTGCCGTATACATGAAAGCGGTCCAGCCGGCCCTGCGGCAGAACCATGCCGCAGTCCAGATGCGCCACGGCGCCTCCGAAGGTCAGCAGCGCGGAGGTGAACAGGTCGATCTTTTTCTCTGAGAACTGCGCTGTCGCCAGGACGGCGTCCGGCTCCTTCTCCAGCAGCCACAGCGCCATGCTGACCGTGTAGCATCCGAGATCATACAGCGAGCCGCCATAGGTTTCCCTTCTCAGCCGGATATCCGAGTCCGCACGCCGGCCGGTAATAAAGGCAGATTCCAGAAATCGGACTTCGCCGACGGTTCCTGCGTCAAGCTCCGCCTTGAGTGCCGCAATAAACGGACTGTGCAGATAGGCATAGGCTTCCATCAGATACACGCCATTCTCCTCCGCAGTCCGGAACATTTCCGCGGCCTGCCTTTCAGAGACGGCCATGGGTTTCTCGCACAGCACATGCTTACGGGCCTTCAAGGCTTTGAGGGTCCACTCGCAGTGGAGATCATTCGGCAGCGGGATATAGACCGTCTCCACCTCCGGATCATTCAGCAGTTCGTCATAGCTGCCGTATGCTTTCTGAAAGCCGAAGGTCCTCTGAAAGTCTGCCGCTTTCTCCGCTTTCCGGCCCGCGATGGCATAGAGCTCACAGTGTTCCGCCTGCAGCATCCCGGGTATGGTCGCTCCTCTTGCAATATCCGCCGTGCCCAAAACCCAAAACGCCCCATTTGACTTTTCTCATCAACTGATCCTCCCCGTCGTTCCCAACCAACTTTTCTCCTGATGTCTCATAACAAGTCTCTGACAAACGCCCTGACATCCGTCATGTCGGCGGTCGGCTCAAAACGAGCGACTACATTGCCTTCCCGGTCAATGATGAACTTGGTGAAGTTCCATTTGATGTCAGGCTTCTTGTCCCAATCCGGATCGGCCTGGGCGAACATCCTTTCCAGAAGTTCCTTATACTGGTGCGGATCGAAACCGGTAAAGCCTCTCTGCGCTTTCAGAAAGGTGTATAGCGGAAGCTCGTTCGGGCCATTGACATCCGCTTTCTTCATCTGGGGGAACGTTGTGTTGAAGTGCAATGTGCAGAATTCATGGATCTCCTCGTCTGTTCCCGGGGCCTGTCCGCCGAACTGGTTGCAGGGGATGTCCAGGATCTCCAGCCCCTGATCGTGATAGTCCCGGTACATCTGCTCAATCGGCGCATACTGGGGCGTGAATCCACAGCCGGTGGCTGTATTGACCACCATGATCACCCCGCCTCTGTAATCAGCCAGATTCAGGATCTCGCCAGTGCCTGTGGTAACCGTAAAATCATAGATCATAACGAACCCTCTTTCTTTCTTTTCAGAAAAACCGAACGACTTCATCCAGTTCCTTGCGCTGCCTTATGGACGGTTCCGCACTGCGTTTTCCTACGGCGATCACGGACATGACCTCTTCGTTCTCAGGGATATTCAGCCTGGCTCTGATGACCTCCGCGTCACGAATGCCCATGATCAGTGTGTCATATCCGGCGTTCCTTGCAGCCAGCGTCAGGTAAGCGTCATGCAGACCCAGATCATACGCGCCCCATCCGTTTCCGATTTCGTTCACTGGCGTGCCGTCTTTGAATCCGACGACGTTCCTGACATAGGTGGTCACGATCAGCGCGGCATGTGCGGAGCTGTTTTGATTGAAGGAAGGGAGCGCCGAGGCGCGGAGGTCTTCCAGGATTTCCGGCGTTTCAACGACATAACAGCGGGAAGTCTGCTGGTTCTTCCACGAAGGCGCCTGCTGCGCTTCCTTCAGGATCTGCACAAGCGCTTCATGCTTGATTGCAGACTCATAACTCCGGACACTCCGACGCGCAGTGATTAGTTCCGTGAATTCCATCCTTGATTCCTCCTTAACATCAAATACACGTTCAGGCTTTCCTTCGGCTCAGCTGTCCAGTTTGGCGGACGCGTCTTTCAGCAGATCGATAATGGGAAGGTGCTGCGGGCATACGCCCTCGCACTGGCCGCAGGCAATGCACGCCGAGGCGCGGCCGTATCCCTGCCCGATCAGACCGCCGTAAAACGCCTTGGGGCGGAATATGTCCCCATACAGGTTCATGGTGTTGACGGCGCGGAACACATCCGGGATGGAGATGTTCATGGGGCAGCCGGGCGTGCAGTACCGGCAGGCTGTGCAGCCGATCTGCGGCACGTTCAGCATGATGGTCCGCACCTTGTCCACCAGCGTTTTTTCTTCCTCCGTCAGCGGTTCAAAGTGAGCGAAAGTGCCGACATTATCTTTCATCTGCTCCTCTGTGCTCATGCCGGAAAGAATGGTCATCACGCCGGGCAGGGAACCCACAAACCGCAGCGCCCAGGACGCGACGGAAGCGTCAGGCCGGACAGCCCTGTACATGGCTTCCAGTTCAGGCGTCAGACTGGCCAGCGTTCCGCCTTTGACCGGCTCCATGATGATCATGGGGATGTTTCTGCTGTGAAGGATCTCATACAGCTCACCTGACCGTACCACCGGGTTGTTCCAGTCGGCGTAATTCAGCTGGATCTGTACGAATTCGATCTCGGGGTGCGCGTCCAGAATCCTGTTCAGATAAGCCGGACTTCCGTGGAAAGAGAAGCCGAAATGCCGGATCCTTCCTTCCGCCTTTTTCTGCAGTCCCCAGTTGTAGCAGTCCAGGCGTTCGTAAGTCTCGCCGTTCCCGCCATCCTCGATGGAATGGAGCAGATAGAAATCGAAGTAATCCACGCCGCACCGATCCAACTGTTCGTTGAAAATCCGGTCTCGATCCTCCTCGTTTTTCATGCACCAGGCGGGCAGCTTGGTGGCCAGCATGAACTGATCCCTGGGATAGCGCCGGACCAGCGCTTCCCGGATCGCTTTCTCGGAATTGCCGCCATGGTATACGTAGGCAGTATCAAAGTAATTCATTCCCGCCTTCATATAGGCGTCCACCATGCGGCTCACCTGTCCGATGTCGATCTTCCCTTCCTTTTCAGGCAGACGCATCAGGCCAAAGCCCAGCTTCGGCATGGATTCCAGCTGAATGCTCATTCGATTCGCTTCCTTTCTTTGAACCATGTTATGTTGGAATGCTGCCAGTTCTGTCCTTGTCAGGTCAATCCCTTTCGGATCGTTTCCAGTGAAACACCATGCTTCCTTGCCAGCGCTGCGACGTCGTCATACTCCGGCTTCGACCGCTCGACGCCCATGCCCGCGGCACGCTTTATGCGGATATCGCCGAAAGCAGTTGTGACGGTTTCCATCCTGCGCTCCAGCACATATCGGCTCATATCCTGACGACGGATGCCCAGCGTGGTGGTATGCTTCATCATTACTTCCGCCAGCCGGTCTGCATCACCGGGCAGGCATATTGCACTGAGCAGCACGCCAGGCCGGGACTTTTTCATACCGATAGGCTGCGTATACACATCTTTTGCCCCTGCCTCAAACAGCTGCTCTATGGCGAACCCGATCTCTTCACCGGTCATATCATCGAGGTTGCATTCCAGTTTCGTCACAGCCTCCCGCTTTCCTTCGCTTTCACCCAGGAATGCCCTGACGCAGTTGGCATATTCAAAGTCTTTCTTGCCCATGCCATAACCAATGGCCTGGGCTTTCATGAGGGGTCGGTCTCCGAAGCCGGAAACAAAATGCTTCAGCAGCGCCGCACCGGTTGGCGTACAGAGTTCTCCCCGGATCTGCCCGCCGTATGTCGGGATGTCCTTGAGAATCAGGGCCGTTGCCGGAGCGGGAACCGGCAGGATACCGTGCATACAGCGGACATGACCGCTGCCCACATGAACAGGCGACGCGATCACCTGATCTGGCGCGATCTGCTCCATCAGCAAGCATACGGATATCACATCGGTTACAGCGTCCATGGTGCCGACTTCATGGAAATGGATCTCTCTGACAGGACGTCCGTGCACCTGGCTTTCCGCGTCCGCGATCAGCGCATAGACCGCCTTTGCGTCTGCCTTCACTCGTTCAGAAACGGCCAGCCCGTCGATCAGCGCCTCAATGTCCGCAACCGAAGCGTGATGGTGAGGATGCCTGTTGAGATGCTCGTGGTGATGCTCGTGGTCGTGATCATGTTCGTGGTCATGAGGGTGTTCATGGTCATGAGCGTGTTCATGGTCATGATGACCGTGCGCGTCCAAGGATTCCTCCTCTTTGCCATCCACAGTTACGCACATATGGGTTCCGGTGATCCCGCATTTGACAGACGGCTCGGCCGCCACATGCACGCCGGGAAGTCCCAGGCTGTTCACACGGTCAAGGAACCCCTGCCTGTCCGGTATCAATTCCAGCAGCGCACCTGTCAGCATATCTCCTGCCGCGCCCATACCGCACTCAAGATACAACGTTTTCATGCGTTTCTCCTCTCAAGTCGATTAAGTCATATTGATAGTGTAAACATTGAAGTATACTCTAAGTCAAGATAAAACTGACGCGTTCTCTTCAAGTGAAGATTGGGTCATTCAGGGTGTTCACGGCCCAGCCCCCCTCCAATCACCGATTGAGCGCTATCAGCGTGTAAAGTTTGTCCATACCCGCTGTTCGCCAAGCGCCGGCGCCCCCAGCTCCGCTTTGCCCAGAACAATGCTCTTCATCAGGAAAACCATGTTGCGCGCCAGCAATCGCATGACCTGCCGGCCTTCGGCGTCCACAGCTCCTTCTCCGGGGTCCCAGCCATAGATGTTGTTCCAATAGTTACTTGACACGACCGGCATGTTGGCAAGGGTGAAAAACTTGTTCAGCTCATCGAAAGTGGCCGTGCATCCTGATCGTCTGGCGCTGACGACGCTGGCCCCCACCTTCATGCTTTTATCAAAAGAAGTGCTGTAAAACAGACGCTGCAGGGCCGACATCAGCGTTCCGTTGGCGGAGCCGTAGTAAACGGGCGAGCCGATGACGAGGCCGTCCGCCGCTTCAAATCTCAAAGCCAGATCATTGACAAGATCAGGGAAAACGCATCTCTGGGTTCTTCTGCACGTCTCGCAGGCAATACAGCCGCGGATCACCTGCCGTCCGAGGAGGATGTTCTCAAACTCCACACCATTCTCCTCAAAAACCTGTTCCATCTCACGAAACGCCAGGGCGATGTTGCCGTTTTCCCGAGGACTTCCGTTCAGCATCAGAACTTTCAGTTTCCTGTCCATGATCTTCCTCCCTGTGATCGTTATTCACTGCCCGAAGAGATACCGGCCTGCCGGGACGTGCGTGCTCTTCCCGGCGATGACGATCTCTGCCGGGACAGGAGTATCGATTTCGTAGCGGATCCCTTCCTCCGTATACTTCCAGAAGGATCGGATCCGGCCGTGCACCGTATCCAGCACAGCGCAGAGGCTGCCTGCGCGCTTATCCGGCAGCGGCGCGATCCGGGCTCTGGCAAATCCGGGCTCTTCCGGCTGAATGCCGCAGGCGACGCCGAAGACCCAGTCTCCGACGGAGCCATAGGCGTAATGATTGTAGGAGTTCATATCGTCATCCCAGAAGGTTCCGTCCGGCTTGATGCCGTCCCAATGCTCCCACATGGTGGTCGCGCCTTTGGAAATCGGGTACAGCCAGCCCGGGTATTCCTTCCGGAGCAGCAGCGACCAGGCCAGCTCCCCGTAACCGTACCTGCACAGCTCATGCAGCAGATAGGGTGTTCCCAGCAGACCGGTCTGCAGCTTTGTGCCACAGGTAACGATCTGCGCAGCCAAGGCATCCGCCAGTTCCTGCGGGCGGTCTGTCAGGTTGAAATGCAGGGTCAGCACCTTTTCGGTCTGGGTGTTCAGCCGGCCGCCAAACAGCTCCTTGTAGGCTGCTGCGATGCGCTCATGGAGCGCCTGATACGCGCTGACATCCCGGCCCAGCAGGGTGCCCGCGCGGATCACGATATCCACGGAATTGGCATAGAAAGCGCTGCTGATCAGATCGTCGTCGCTATAGCCGCGTTTAGAGAGCTCGATGGTAGCAGGGTGATAGTCCTCCGGCGCGTCCAGCGCCAGCCAGTCGCCATAGGTCCAGCAGCCTGTCCACAGATTTTCGGTGGTGGACACGGTGGGGATGTACGCGATCCACCTGGTCATGGCCTCGTACATCTCAGCGAGAAATGAGAGATCCCCATAGGTCTGGTACAGCTGCCATGGAATCATGGTGACTGCGTCCGACCAGGCAGCGTCGCCTGGCTTGTAGGCGGTCAGGCTGGGTACAACCTCTGGGACCCAGCCATTTTCATGCTGCGCGGCGCGGACATCTGCCAGCCATTTGCGGAAGAACTCCCGCACGTCATACTGATATGTGGCAGTGCGGCAGAAGATCTGTCCGTCGCCGGTCCAGCCGTACCGCTCGTCCCGCTGGGGGCAATCCGTCGGGATATCCAGATAATTTCCCTTCTGGCTCCAGAGGATATTACTGAAGAGCTGGTTCAGCATGGGTTCGCTGCTGGTCAGCCAGCCTGTTCTGCGCATTTCGGAGTGAAGCACTACGGCATGAATCTGATCCGCGGCAAACCCAACCGGCGCTTCATCGATCCGCAGATACCGGAAGCCGAAGAAGGTGAACCGGGGCTTATAGGCCTGATGCCCCTCCCGGCAGACATAATGCAGCTGACTGCGGGCAGATCAATAGTTGGCCGTATAGAAATTGCCGTCCCGGTCCAGCACTTCAGCCGTGGAGACAGACAATCTTTCCCCTGCATGGGCGTCCAGCTCAAAGGCCATGTAACCTGTCAGGTTCTGGCCGAAATCGATCACCCATTCGCCGCGCGGTGTGCGGAAGGAGGCGCGCGGCCAGATCGTTTCCTGCTCGCGCACCTCAGGTCCTTCCTGGGGAATCAGCGCGCACTTGGGAAAATCGCAGACCACGGCCGGTTCAAAAGCCGGCACACGCGTCATATCCACATCCTCCCCGATGAAGATGCCGCTGAGGGTGACATTGCTCTCCGCCGCCTCCCATGACGCATCCGTCAGTATCGTCATTTCAACGCCGTCTTCAAAGACCAGATGCAGCGCGGCAATGAGCATGGCAGGGAGAAACTCGTCCGGATTCTGCGTTCCCGTCCACGGAGCATTTGTCCGGCGGTACCAGCCGTTGGCGACGGTGATCTCCAGCGTGTTGCTTTCCGTCAGCAAATCCTTCACGTCATAGGTCTGCACCTGCAGGCGCTTGCGGTATTCTGTCCAGCCCGGCGCGAGGATGAAATCGCCGACGCGCCTGCCGTTCAACACCGCTTCATAAACGCCGTCGCAGGTCACCTCCAACGCTGCAGACCGGACAGGCTTTCCGCACAGAAACTGTTTCCGGAAAACCGGCACAACAGTCGAGGCTGCCTGTTTCAGCGAGATCCAGGATGCTTCTTTGATCAGCATGGTACATTTCTCCTCAGTAATACATGTCAAATCCATCCCTGATGCGGGCTGCATAGGTTCTTCCGGCTTCATACAATGCGGGCAGCATGTAATCCCGGTTATAGCGCACCACCGGGATCCGGTCATAAGCCCGCATCCCCATGTGCGTGAGCCCGCGTTCAAGCTGTGTCAGGCATTCCAGCGTTCCCCGTCCCGTGCCGCCGGCACAGGCAACCAGCACGCAGCGTTTCTCCGCCAGATAATGATTCTGCGCTGCATCACAGCGGCGGAGCCTGTCGAAGAACGCTTTGAAGGCTTCCGTCATATCCGACCAGTAAACTGCGTTGATCCAGACGATGCCGTCAGCTTCCGCCAGCGTCTGATAGATCCCGGCAAAATCATCCTTTATCACGCATACGCCTTTCGTGCGGCAGGTGCCCCATCCGTTTCCGCACGCCCTGCAATGCTCCAGTTCTTTTTTGTTCAGGCAAATCTCTGAGACTTCCGCTCCCGCGTCCGTCAAGCCCTTCATGATCTGGGCTTTCGCCGATGCAGTCAGGCCTTCGGCATTTGGGCTGGACCATACGATGACGACTTTTTTCATGGTTCTTTCTCCTTTCAGGCGTGTTTTCAATCGATGGAGAGCTTTGCTGTGCGAGCGCTTCATGTTTCTCCCGGTGTCTCCCGATGCAGGTCAGATATACGGACAGTCTGTCCGTGATCCTGGATTGGATCGCCACTGACCATCAGCATTACGGGCACGGAGTTTTTCGTCATCGTGCCTTGAAAGATCTTCGCGCTGAATGATACTGTACACTCTAGAGTTGTATCTAAGTCAATACATTTTCCTGTTTACGGACATTGAATACTTTCTTCATCGAGATGCCAAATCCTGCCAGCTGATTTAGAACAAAGGAGAATGCGTTCGTGGACTGGTATGCGGAGGCAATGCTGATCGCGTATAACGTTATTGCTCGCCCAATTGAATCGTGAATTCAGATGCGGGATGAGAAATCGTTCCAGACAAGGAACGAAACCGCAGGAATACTGGAGGTATTTCAAGGTTGAGTGACGCAGGATGGACCGATTTATCGCCCGCAGATAATTC
>JAFWQM010000110.1 GCA_017509065.1 Clostridia bacterium | reverse complement strand
TTCATGCTCCACGGCCCGCTTTCCCATCACGGCTACGACTGGTGGTGGCATTCTTTCACGGCCCAGGACGAGTCAACCGGCGAGGACAAGCCGTTCTTTATCGAGTTTTTTGTGTGCAATCCCGCGCTGGCGGAAGACGAGCCGGTGTTGGGGCAATTGCCCGCCAACCAAGCCGCAGGCAAACGGCCTTCCTACCTGATGGTCAAGGCGGGTACCTGGGGTGAGGATCATTGCCAACTGCACCGGTTCTTTGCCTGGAAGGACGTTGCGCTGCATGGGGATGCGCCGTACCGGATCGAGGCCGCCGATTGTTTAGCCTGTGAAACGGCGCTGAAAGGCAGCGTTTGCATTAAGCCCAAGGAAGCCGCCGCGCATCCGGAATGGATGTGCGACGCAGGCGAAATGTCCTGGGATCTGGCCGTCGACAAGCAGATCGCCTTCAACGTGGGCTACGGGGCCAGCAAGCCCCTCCGGGACGCGGAAGCCTTCGCCATGTACTGGCACGCCGAGGGCATGAAGAGCGCGTATAACGGCACGATCACGTTCAACGGCAGAAAATACACGGTCACGCCCGAAAAAAGCTACGGCTACGCCGACAAAAACTGGGGCCGGGATTTCACCAGCCCCTGGGTATGGCTGTCCTCCAATTGCCTTAAGAGCAAAAAGACTGGGGAGCAACTTCAGAACAGCGTGTTCGACATCGGCGGCGGCAGGCCGAAAATCTATTTCGTGCCGCTGGACCGGCGGCTATTGGGCGTGTTTTACTACGAGGGCCAGGAATACGATTTCAACTTTTCCAAGCTGCATCTGATGGTCAAGACGGATTTCACCTTTGAGGAAACGGACGAAGAAGTGATCTGGCGCGTCCGTCAGGAAAACATCCACGCCGTCATGGAAACCGAGGTGCATTGCCGGAAAAAAGATATGCTCTTTGTCAACTACGAAGCTCCGGACGGCAGCAAACGCCACAACCGGCTGTGGAACGGCGGAAACGGATTCGGCACGGTGAAGCTGTACGAAAAACGGAACGGACAATTGGAGCTGGTGGACGAGATAGAGGCCACCCATATCGGCTGCGAATACGGAGAATATGCAGAGTAAACCGCTGTTCTGGGAAGAAAAAAGGAGTGGACTATGACCTACGAAGAGGCAATCCGGACGATTCCACCGGGAAGGTATCGTCACTTTAAAGGGAGGCTCTATGAGGTGGTTGGCATCGCCCGGCATTCGGAAACCGAAGAAGCGATGGTCGTCTATCAGGCGCTCTGCGGTGACGGCAGTATCTGGGTTCGGCCCGCATCCATGTGGAATGAAATCGTGGAACGCGAAGGTAAGACCTATCGCCGTTTCTACCGTTTGGATCGGATCGAGCGGGTCGAGAAATATGAACGCTTATATGACGCGGCCGCAGCCATGAACGATCCGGAGGCACTTGCCCTCCTGGAGGCTTACTGCACCTCCGGCGAATGGCGGGAAGACTATGAAGCGGATGAGCGGGGCGAGCTGCCGCCTGACTTAAAGCGCGGAGTGCTGTCCCAGGATGCGCTGTATGATTTACTGGAGGAGAAACATGATCGAGACTGAAAGGCTGGTGCTGCGTCCGTTCCGGGAATCCGATGCGGCGGATGTGCTGGAATATCTTCGTAAACCCGCTGTGAATTGCTTCGCCTGCATGAAGCTGGACTCTTTAGAGGCAGCAAAGGACGAGATGAAGAGGCGGGCAAAGGATGAACTGTATCTGGCGATCGCCCTCAAGGAAAGCGGCAAAGTGATTGGAGAAATCTTTGCCCATCCCGAAGGGACCGACCCGGAAGACGAAGTGATGGACACGTTCAGCCCGTGCTGGATGCTGAACCTGAATTACACCGGAAAGGGCTACGCCTACGAAGCCGCTCACGCCTATTTTGATGATCTGTTCCGCGAGAAAGGCGCACGGCGTATCTATGCCTATACCGAGGATTACAACATTCCCAGCCAGCACCTGTGCGAGCGGCTCGGTATGCGCCGGGAGGGATTATTCATTGAGTTCGTGAGCTTCGTCAACAATCCGGACGGCACGCCGTTGTATGAGAACACAATGCAGTATGCAATTTTGAAACGGGAGTGGGAAAATGGCAATCACAGTTAATCTGCGCTATCGGGAAGAGATGTCCGTTTGCGAAGATTAATCAACGAGAGGTTCTGTGAAGAGACCCGAGGGAGCGGCCATATCATGACAGCAGATGAATTGTTCTTCTTCAACGGAAAAGAGAGCGCATTGCCCCTGTATGCGGCATTCCGCAGTTCCGTGCTTGACAACCTGCCGGATACTCGTATCGAGGCAAAGAAAACCCAGATTTCCTTCTTCAACCGGCATCTGTTCGCGGCGGTATCCTTCACGCCGGTGAGAAAGGCGAAAGACCGGTCTGACCCGTTCCTAACGATTACATTTGGACTGCCTTACAGAAAGGAGTCTCCTCGGATCGACGCGGCTGTTGAGCCATACCCCCATCGCTGGACGCATCATGTGATGATCGGCACTGCTGAAGAGATAGATGACGAGCTGCTTTCATGGATCGCGGAGGCGGCGGCTTTTGGCGGAAGCAAATAGTGATCGTCATAAAAACCTGGAACAGGGAGGCACGTTTGTGGCACAGAGGCGATATGAGTATGACGGCATGATTCACGAAGTCCCCGACAGCGGAGGTGCCTACGTCCTCTTTCCTTGGAATATCCGGGAAGAGTTTGGGAAGGGGCGTGTGAAAGTACATGCAGAGTTCGATGGGATTCCTTATGACGGCAGCATTGTCAACATGGGCGTGAAGGACGAAGACGGGAACGTTTGCTACATCATCGGGCTTCTGAAGTCAATCAGGAATCAACTGGGAAAAGGCGACAGGGACAGCGTACACGTTGTGATTCAGGAAAGAGGGGAAAATGCGATGTGGAAATGCCCGAAATGCGGCCGCTCTTTCAAGAATGAGAATCAGCAACATTTCTGCGGAAAAGCGCCGGAAACCATTGATGAGTATATCGAAGCCCAGGATGAAGGAATCCGAAATCAGCTTCAGAGCGTCAGAGAAGCCATCCAGAATGAATTGCCGGAAGCGACGGAAAAGATTTCCTGGTCGATGCCGACCTACTGGCAAGGCCATAACATCATACATTTCGCGGCTACCAAGAAGCATATTGGTCTTTATCCGGGGCCGGAGGCAGTGGAGCATTTCTCGGAGAAGTTGGACGCGCACGGGTTCAAGCACAGCAAAGGCTCCATCCAAATTCCGTATTCTGATGAGCTTTCGTTGTCTCTTATCTCTGCTATTGCTGCCTGGTGCCGTGACACGGGGAACCATGCGTGAGGTGATCGAGAATGCCCAGACAATCTGTATTTGACATGCCCTATTCAAAGGTTTACGACTGCCTCGTAGCCAAGGCAGAACGGAAGGGACGGACGAAAGCGGAGGTTGATGATATCATCAACTGGCTGACAGGGTACGAGAAGCCCGCCGAGATTGACCTGACCTACGGTGAATTCCTTTCTTCCGCTCCTGCATGGAATCCACGGGCGGAGCTGATCACCGGGTCAGTGTGTGGAATCAGGGTGGAGGAGATTGAAGACCCTATGACGAAAAAGATGCGGCAGCTTGACAAGTTGGTCGATGAGCTGGCGAAGGGCAAGCCGATGGAGAAGGTGTTGAGATGATCCGCCGCCATATCGTTTTCTACGGCTGGGTGCAGGGCGTAGGTTTCAGGTATCGTGCCCGCCATGCGGCCCAGATGTACGGCTGTACCGGCTGGTGCCGGAATGAGTGGGATGGCAGTGTGACCATGGAGATACAGGGAGAAGAGGATAATATCGACCGAGTAATTCTTGCTATTGAACGAGGGACACACGTCCGCATCGAGAACATGGACAGTCGGATGATTCCCCTGGTTGAAGGGGAGCACGGATTCAGAACGGAGTAAGTGTCATGAAGCCAATAACGAAAAACGAGATAAAAGAAGCATTTGCTCAGATTGGGCTAAGTGCTGGAACCACTGTCATGGTGCATACCTCTCTGAGTGCAATCGGCTATATCTGCGGCGGCGCTCAGACTGTCATTGAAGCGCTGACTGAGACGGTTGGCCCGGAAGGCACCATCATGATGCCCACGCAGTCGTGGAAAAACCTCGATCCAGAGGATGGCGTGCATTGGGACGCAGAGGAAGAATACTGGCAGATTATTCGTGACAACTGGCCAGCCTATGATAAGCACATCACGCCAACCAATACGATGGGGGCCGTTGCCGAGATGTTCCGTTCCTGGCCTGGGGTGCTTCGCAGCGACCACCCTGCACGTTCTATGGCTGCATGGGGAAAGAATGCGGAATATCTGGTATCAAACCATGACCTTTCCAATATTTTCGGTGATGGCTCTCCAATCGGAAAGCTGTATGAACTGGATGGTTCTGTTCTGTTGATCGGCGTGGGATACGACAAGAATACCTCTCTCCATTTGGCAGACGTCCGGGCTGTGTATCCGGGGAAGCATAACTGCATAGAGCACAGCGCGATCATGGAAAATGGAAAGCGCGTATGGAAAGCGTATGAAACGCTGTATGTGGATGGTGAGGATTTTAAGGAGATCGGGGCCGCTTTTGAAAAAGAGCATGAAGTCAGAATTGGCATGCTCGGAGGCGCAGTGCTCCGACTCATGCGGCAGCGCGACCTGGTCGATTATGCGGTTGGCTGGATTGAGAATAACAGGAAATGATATTTCACCCGACGGAAAGTGTGCGAGGATAGTAAAAGCAGAGTGGCAGATCATGCTGCTGAAATGAGGAATAGATGATTCGGTTAAGATACGGCAATACAAATACTTTCTTGATCCCAGCCAACCGTGGCTATCTGTTACTGGATACCGACTATTCGGGAACGCTGCCCGCGTTTTATAAGGCCATCAAGCAGAATGGTGTGAAGGTTTCGGACATTGCTTGGGTACTTGCCACGCACTATCACCCCGATCACATGGGATTGATTCCGGAGCTGATGCGGCAAGGCGTGAAGCTGC
>JAFWQM010000109.1 GCA_017509065.1 Clostridia bacterium | reverse complement strand
CCGCCCGGCCTCCGCTAAAAACAATCCACCGGATTGTTTTTCGAGCGCTTCGGCCCCAGTATTCCTGCGGTTTCGTTCCTTGTCTGGAACGATTTCTCATCCCGCATCTGAATTCACGATTCAATTGGGCGAGCAATAAGCCTCCCAGGAATCCGCCGACGACACCACCGACAATGCCAAGCAGCGCATTATGGAAGAAGCACTTCGGATCTCCATTCATGATTTTGTTGGCGATTGCTCCGGCCAGAGCGCCGATAATCAGTGATGCTAACAGACGAAGCAGCATTTCACTCCTCCTTCCTCCCAAACGCTTAGTTTAACGGGGCGGTTGTTGCCCGCCCCGGATAACGGAAGTAATCAGAAGCGGCCATGCGGGCCACCTCTGAACCCGTCGCCCATACCATGGGGGTCACCCATATCATGATGCCAGCCCATTCCATGCGGCCCGCCCATTGGCGGACGGCTATAGCCCCAATCGCCCATGAAAGGGAAGCACCAATAGTCTGCTCAACCCATTCAGTAACTTCCGCTATTGCGGGTCCAGGGGGATCATCCCCCTGGTGGGGTCTGGGGTGAAACCCCGGCATAATCTCTTGTTTCTGTTTTAAAGTGTACAAGTCAGACAGATCATGAAGCAATCGTCATCACGCCTGGGGCAAATTATCCGCAGCCGCAAGCGTCGGGAAAAGATTGTCAAATCATAATAAACGTTATATAATAACACGAAAGAAACAGGCTAAGCATTGACCGGAAGAGGTGGAAACAGATGGAGAAGCGCATCGAGATTCACGCGGGAGATACCGCGGCGTTCAGGAACCTGACCAATTACTGTGTCGGCACAGGTCGGCTCGATCTGGCGCTGCACCGGGAATATCAGGAGCAGCTTGCGGCTGTGCAGGATAAATGCCATTTCAAGTACATTCGCGGCCACGGCCTGTTCAGCGACCAGATGGGGATATACCAGGAATGGGGCCCTCCCTTTGCTGAGAAGCAGCAATGGTACTGCTTCACCTACCTGGACCGCGTGATGGACGCTTATCTGGAAAACGGATTGGAGCCTTTCCTGGAGCTGGGTTTCATGCCAGAAAAGCTGGCCTCTTCGGAGCAGACGCTGTTCTATTGGAAGGCGCACACCGTGCCGCCCAGGGACATGAAGGAATGGCAGCGGCTGGTGAAGGAAACACTGAAGCACCTGGCAGCCCGCTACGGGCGGGAACGCGTGGAAACCTGGCCCTGCGAAATCTGGAATGAACCCAACCTGCCGGGCTTCTGGGAAAAAGCGGACAAGCAAAAGTATCTGGAGTTTTACCGCGCAACGGTTCAGGCGGTGAAGGAAGCGCTGCCCGGGATGCGCGTCGGCGGCCCCGCCATTTGCGGCGGTATAGGCAGCCAGCAGTGGATTTCCGATTTCCTGGCCTTCTGCCGCGACGAAAAGGTGCCCGTGGATTTCGTGACCCGCCATGCCTACATGGGCCAGACGCCGGAACACAAGGGCCGCTATCTGTACCACACGATGTGCCCGCCGGATGAGCTGATTCAGGAAATGCGCGCGTCCCGCGAAATCATCGATTCCTTCCCCGAATACAGGGGCATGCCCATGTATATCACCGAGTTCAACACCAGCTATAACCCCTTCTGCCCCATCCACGACACCATCCTGAACGCCGCCACCTGCGCCGCGCTGCTGTCTAAACTGGGCGACGTGGCGGACGGCTACAGCTATTGGACATTCGGCGATGTGTTTGAAGAACAGGGCATCCCGACCCGGCCCTTCCACGGCGGCTTCGGCATGATGACGAACGGGCTGATTCCCAAGCCGACGCTATGGGCGTTCTCGTTCTTTTCCGGGCTCGACGGAGCATGCGTCTGGCGCGATGACAACGCCGTGATCGTAAAACGGAAGGACGGCGGGTACGAAGCCGTGCTCTGGAACCTGTGTCAGAACGAAAAGGAAGATGTGAACCTGTCGTTTTCCTTCCCCATGGAGGCTGGCGGCGCGGCGCTTGTGGAGCGCGTGGACAAAGATACCTGCAATCCCCTGCGCTGCTGGCACCGTATGGGCGAGCCCGCTGATTTGACGCAGGAGCAGCTTGAATTCCTCCGCGCCGCCGGTCAGCCCGCGCATGAAACGCTGCCGGTGGAACAGGGCAAACTGTCCCTGACCCTCGCGCCGAACGCGGTCGTTCGCCTGCGTGTGGTTCCTGTTGTGAAAACGGAAGAAACGGGGTATGACTATTCCTGGTATTGCGAAGAATAAAATGCGTATCACGAAACGCCCGCAGGCTATCCGGCCTGCGGGCGCTGTTCTCATTTGGATCAAATTTTTACTCCTGGAGGTTCACCGAGCCGCTGCGGTATGCGGCTAAAAGTTCAAGCAGGTCGTCCATGCGCGCCTGCAGCCGTCTGCCATAGTCGGTATCCCGCAGATACCTGCGTCTGGGGTAAGAGGTAAATTCAAAGGACTGGGAGTGGATGTCCCGCCCGGTTTCCTGAGCGTCGCGGAGGCTCGTAAACGGCTGGTGGCTCATGAGCCGCATCCCGTGGCTGTTGGCAATCAGCGTATACCCCGCGATCCCGGTGGTTTTCTGATAGGCGCGGCAGAAACCTCCGTCGATCACCACCAGCTTGCCGTTGGCTTTCAGCGGGCTTTCCCCGTGCGTGACGCGGACGGGGGTGTGGCCGTTGATGATGCGCGCCTCCTCGTTGGTCAGACCGAATTCGGCCAGGATCTCCCGGCACTTGTTTTCGTCGTTGTAATATGTGTAGTATGCATTGCGCGGTTCATGCCATGACCGTTCATCCGGCACATACGCCCGGGCGAAGGTTTTGATCTGTCTGCCGCAGACGGGGGAATCGGTGCCGCACCAGAGATACCACATAAAGTCCAGGGCGTAGCTGTCGCCGGTGTAAAACGCCTGGCGGGCAATCTGGTCGCAGTAGTCCATGAACGCCTTGCCGCCGCGTTTTTCTCCGCCCAGGCTCTTTTGCAGGAAGGAGCCGTCTTCGTTCAGCGGCACGCAGCCATGGAACAGCAGGTTGCCGTTATACGCCCTGTACATCCAGCCGCGGCGGTACAGGAAGGTGATATGCTCCAGCAGCCGGTGGCTGTGGGTGAAGGCATGGCGCAGCTGCGCGATGATGTCCGTCTCCTCAGCAGTCAGGCAGTAAGGGTCGTCCGGGTTCAGGGTGGGCCAAGTCATGTCTTTGAGCGGCCACGATTCGCCGTCGATTTCGATCCGCTTTTTCTCCGGGTCCAGCTTGTGGAGCAGCAGCCGGTCTTCCATTTCAAATTCCGGGTTGCGCCGGATCAGCTGGCCTTCCAGCTTGAACATGATCAGCGTGATGGCCTGCAGCGCGGCTTTTTCCGGCGTCATGCCGGGGTACAGCTTTTCCGCGAACAGGGTCAGCGGGCGCAGGGGGATGCCGTAGCCGCGCTCCAGAATGTCCATATTATTATAGGCGAGGGAATTGCGCAGCACCGCGGCGATGCAGGCTTCGCTGCCGGAGGCCGCGCCCATCCACAGCACGTCGTGATTCCCCCATTCGATGTCCACCGCGTGATGGCGCATGAGGATATCCATGATGCTGTCCGCACGCGGACCGCGGTCAAAAATATCGCCCACCACATGCAGCTTAGCCACGGCCAGGGCTTTGATCAGCGCGGTGAGCGCCACGATCAGGCTGTCACAGCTCTGCGTGGCTATGAGGGTGGAAATGATGGCGTCATGGTAGCGGCGGCGGTTGTCCTCCTGCTCGTTCTGAACGGTGATCTCATCCTGGTAATGCAGCAGCTCGTCCAGAAGGAAAGCCCAGTCCGCTGGCATCGCTTTCCGCACTTCGCCGCGCGTATACTTGGAAGACAGCATCCGCGCAAGATGCACCATGCGCTCCACCTGCGCCCGGTACCATTCCGGGTCGGCTTCGCCCTTCTGCCTGCGCTGGCGCAGGATCACGTCGGGGTAATAGATCAGGGTGCAGAAAGCGTCGGCCTCCGCCTGGGTCAGCTGGTGGCCGAGCCAGTCGGTCACCTTCTCCCGGATCACGCCGGAACAGTTGTTCATGATATGGCAGAACGCTTCATACTCCCCGTGAATATCGCTCATGAAATGCTCGGTACCCTTGGGCAGGCTGAGCTGTGCGCTGAGGCGGGTGATCTCCGTGCAAAGTGCTTCAATGGTGGGATACTGCTCCCCCAAAAGCCGCAGGTATTTCAGCTCCTGCGCATCAAGGTTCTGCTTCATGGCGCCGTCCCCCTCTGTTTTTATGGCGTGATTCAGGAAAACACAAACACTTTCAGCCCGGTCTGATCGTCCGGCTTTCGGTCCGTATACTTTATTATTACCATATCCCCCGTGTTTTGTAAACATGAAAAATGTTTCTACTCAGCCATAACTGGAGAACCGCTGAGGAAACGGCGTCAATGGAGGATTGTTAAGGGGTCCTCCCCTTAACTGCAATCCGCAGCGGCGGCGTGTACGCCGCGAGGGGCCGAAACGCCCGGAAAACCTGCCCTTGGGCTGGTTTTCAGCGGAGGGGCCGAAACGCCCTGAAAATCATCCAGTGGATGATTTTCAGTGAAGGCCGGGCGGTAGCCCCGGAAAGGCCGGAAGGCCCTGTCCAGAACATTTCAGGCGGGAGCGAAGACGACCAGATGAAACTTTCCTACCTTGCGGTTTTTCCGCCCGGGAGCAAAGCGACAGGAAAAACCGTAGGGGGACGAACCGCCGAAAGCCGCCAGTGGCGGCAATCCTTTCGGCGGTGAGATCAGCCGAAACGAGCAATGTCCGCATGAATAGCGCCGAGCAACGCGAGGCTGAGGGCGAGCAATCCT
>JAFWQM010000108.1 GCA_017509065.1 Clostridia bacterium | reverse complement strand
CATGTGGCATCTGTGGGTAGACGAATACTACCACAACAGGCCCCATGGCGGGTTGGCGGAATACTACCGCAGCCAGGGATGGGAAGTGCCCCAGGGCGGTATCTCTCCGTTGCAGGAGTGGAACCGGGACTCCCGCCGCCTCCACCCTGAAACGCTTGGCGGAAGTGGGATGCTCCGTCTATATTTCCCAGGATTTTCACGACGCGCTGCTGATCACCCTGAAAAAGGGCCAGAAGCCCCTGGTATCGGATGTGGAATGGGACGGCGCGCCCAAGCGGGCGGAAAAGATTTCCCTGTCCATCGACGTGAGCCAGGACACCCTGACCATCTACAGTCAGGGCAGCGAAACCTTGAACCTTGCGGGCTGCTGCTTTTATTCCACCAAAGGCAACGAGCTGATGGCTTTGCCGGATACCACCGTCGCGCCGGGCGGGCAGATCGTGATCGGCACCAAGGCGACAAAGGGCAGCGCCGATATTTATTTGGATGAAAAACGGCTCTGGCACAAAAAGAGCCTGGACCGAGCCGTGCTCTACGACGCTTACGGGCGGGTGCTGGCCTGCACCGATAACGGATTCACTGAATAGAATGGAATATACCCCTTGGAAGGGAGGTTCCATTCATGAAGAATCCTTTGCGCCCCTCCCCCTGCGGATGCCGCCGTCCTCCACCTCCCCGCGAGGAGGAACCCTGGGGCCGCATGCCGCCGCCTGCCCCGCCCACCTGGGGCGGCTACCTGATGCAGCGCGTTTTCGCGGCGGGCACTCTGCGCCGCCGCGTATGCCATTCCCTGTGCTTGGAGGCTTTGCCCCAGCAGGCACAGGCGCCCTTTACTGTTACTGACGCGGCCCTCTGCGGTCCGCCGCGCTGGGAGGAAGCCCCCTGCCGCGATCCCCGGGGCATGCTGCTCCGGGTGTCCATTCCCGTACAGTTTCAGGTGCGGGACGCCCAGGGCTGTACCTATTGCCTGACCGACGAAATCGAAGAAAACCTGCCCCTGCGCGTTCAATGCGCACCGGACAGCTGCTGGCGGGGCCAGCCCTATGTGCAGGCCGCCGTACGGCTGGCGGGCCGAGCCAATCCCTGCGGCTGTGACTGCCGCTGCGAAGTGCCCCTGGATGTGCTGATCGAGGGTTATATCTTAGCTCCCTGCGTCATGGGCCGCCCGGACGCGCCGCCGCCCTGTCCCCCCGGCAGGCCCTGGTATCCCCAGCCCATGTACGATCCCTATAATTGAAAACGGCGTGGAAGCGCTGCTGGATCAGCAGACTTCCACGCTTTATTCTATCTTTATCCGTGTCCTTGCGGCAATCGATCATCCGCTTCATATTTCTTTCACAATAACCCGGTATTTTCTTCGTTCTCCTTCGTCTAATACAGGAAAGGGGGCAGGACCATGCTGGATTTCAGCCCAGCGGCCTAGCGGTTCACTGAACTGGCGGAAATGTACCAGGAGGATTTGCTTCGGGTGTGCTTTCTGTATTTGCAGGATCAGGGACTGGCGGAGGATGCGGTGCAGGAAACCTTTCTGAAAGCGTATCGGGCGCTTCCTCAATATCGGGAAGAATGCAGCCCCAAAACCTGGCTGACCCGCATTGCCATCAATACCTGCAAAGACTACCGCAGGACATTTTGGTTCCGGCGCGTTCGATGGAATGAAATGCCGGAATGGGCCGTCTCCCACGGGCCAGATGTGTCGGAAGAAAGTATCGCCGTCAGCGTGGAAATCGCCCGGCTCCCGCCAAAGCTCAAGGAAACCGTGCTGCTGTACTACTATCAGGATATGACGGTCAACGAAATCGCGGAGGCGCTGGGTATTTCTCAATCCTCCGTATCGGCACGGCTGATCAGGGCCAGAGAAAAGCTGCGCGCAGCGTTGAAGGGAGTTTATTTTCATGAATGATGAACAGGACAAAGCCCTTGTCAGGAAATCCGTAACGGAAGCGCTCTCTTTTCTGCGGAGTGATCAAAATCTGGCTAAAAGAATCATAGCCGGGGAAATCCGGGCGAAGAAAAAGCGGAAAAGCAAGGCGCGCCGGGCCGCGGCGCTGTGCGCGGCCGCTGCGGCGCTGTGCGTGATTGCATGGCATTGGCCCGCGCCGGAGGACGTTCTTTTGAACGAGACTGCCGCCTATTTTGCCTCCACGGAAGCGGAGAAAACGATGTTTATACCGGAAGAATGGCAGGAATATTGTCCCAGATGCGACAGGGTAACGCTTTGGCTGGAGTGCTGTTTCGCGGATGGATACACAAAAGACATCAATCAGCAGTCGGAAATTCAGTATCATCAGGCGGACGGCCTTCCCTGCGGCTTCTATTCGGTATATGCCAGCACCTGCCGTTTCTGCACAAAATGCGGCAACGTGTACGTTTTGTCGGACAGGCACCTTCACGCCGTCGTGCATCAAAACTGCGGCGCCGGCACGTCCTGTCCCTGCGCGGCGTATTGGAAGGAGCATGCAGCCGAAAACACCGGTTACCAAAAAGCGCTGGAACAGTACGAACACAAGAGTATTTATTGAGGGGGAAGAAAGATGAAAAAAGCATTCCTGTTGATTATTTTCGCCGTGCTCACACTGTTTTCTTTCGCCCAGGCATTTGCTGAAGAAAAGCTGATCATCATGAACCTGTTTCAGGATTCGCGGAGCGAAGCTGCCGACGAAAAAATGAAGGAGGCCCATCCGGGGCTTGTGATCGAATACAGGGAAATGGAAGACAGGCACGCGTTGACCACCCATTTTTTATCCATGGATAATGAAATGGATATCGTCTGTTTTCGTGAATGGGACGGGATCAAAGGCATGTACGCGGCCATGGAAGGCGCGCTGGAAAACCTTGCCGGTTATCCCGCGCTGGTCAGGTGCCGGAACGAACAGTTTGAAGTTTGGAAAAACTATACGGTGGGCGATCTTTGGTATGGCGTTCCCAGTTGTCCCAATCAATCACTGTTTTTTTTGAATAAAGCGCTGTTTGAAAAAACCGGCCTGCCTTTGCCGGATATTCATTGGACATGGGATGATTTCTGGTCGCTCGTCCAGGAATTGGAAGAATACAACAGCGCGCATCAAACGCGGTACGCGCTGCTCATGGATCAAAGCATAAGCAACATCGCCGCGCAGTACGCGGCCAACACGGTGGATTATGTCGATAAAAGCCACGCGTTTGACGATGGTATATTTTATCAGATGATGGAAAAATGGAAGAGCCTGTTTGACCGGGGCCTGATTTGGGATTACATGACCGACAAAAAACAAGGCGGGATCCATAAAGAATCCGATACGCTGATGATTTGCATGGAGAACAGCTTTTCCTCCAGCGGTATTACCGCGTTTCTGGAAGGCGGCGAGAATAACTGGACGCGGTACGGCGTCCGGCTGCTGCCGCGGAGCGAGCGGCTGCTTCCTTCCCTGGTCACCGGCTTTGAATTAGTGATCCCCATAGCTTCCGAACATAAGGATCTGGCCGTTCAGTGGCTCCAATACTATATGGACGCCGGAAAAACGGGAGATATTGACGCGCTGTGCAACGGAGGCCCCCTGTACAAAGACGCGGCCTATTTGTCAGCCATCAAAGAAAACATGACAGCGGAAACCGCTGAAAAGACCGATCTGTGGATTTACGGTCTGGAGCATTCCCGGCTCAACCCCTACAACGAGCTGCAGCACGCCGTGTCGGTGCGTTATTGGTGGCAGTTAAGGGACGGACAAATCACGACGGAGGAATACGTGGCCGCCTGCGTCCGTTTTGCCAACCAATATTTGGGAGAATGAGCAATGAAGCGCGAACAAAGGCTCGCCTTCCGGCGGAAAACGGCGCTTTGCAGCCTTCCCGGATTGATCCTGTTTACGCTGTTCTGGATTTATCCCTTCGGCATCACGATCTATTTCAGCTTTGTGGAAAGCGCTTTCCAGCATACCTTCGTGGGGTTCAAAAACTATGTTCACGTATGGAATAACGTTTATTATCAGGCAGCTGTCGGGAACAGCGTACGTTTTTGCCTCACCGCCGTGCCTTTCAGCTGGATCTTGGCGTTTGAGATCGCTCTTTCTTTGGAAAAGCTGAAGGATAAAGGCGCTGTGTTCCTGGGCTTTTTCCTGCTGCCTATGGCCGTTCCCTCTTCGGCGACCATTAAAATATGGAACATGCTTTTCCCTGGTGAAAAGAACGCTTTCTTTGCCCTGCTTTCAGTTTTTCTGTGGAAAAACACGGGCTTTGCGGCGCTGCTGCTGCGCGCGGGCCTCCACAATGTGCCGGTATCATCTCGGGAAGCCGCCGCCGTGGAAGGCGCGGGAACTATCCGCCAGACTTTTCAGATCGTGCTCCCCCAAATGGCCGGTCAGGGCTTTTTTACCGCTATGCTGCTGCTTTCCTGGTCCATGAAGGTTTTCAGGGAAAGCTATGCCCTCTATGGCGCTTATCCTCCTGATCATGTGTACATGGTGCAGAATTATATCAACAATCAATTTACAAAGCTGCGTTATCCGAATATGACCGCGGCATCCGCGGGCACCGCGGCCGTCATCGCGGTTCTTGCGTTCATCTGGCTCGTCATAGAAAAGCGGGAGGGAAACAGTCTGGCATGAAACAGAAAACCCGATATTTTTCTTTCATTTTGCTGGCCGCTGTTCTGCTGCTGCCCTTATACTGGACGCTGATCGGTTCTTTCCTGACGGAAGAAGAATTCATATTGCATTATGATTCCGTGTTCCGCAGTCCCGCATGGTTCGCTCCGCGTCCTTCGGCGGAACAGTACGCCAGCCTCCTGTTCCCCGAGGAAAGCGGATACGAATCTTTTACGCGGCATTTCGCCGTGTCGCTTCTGTCCGCTTCGGCAATGACCCTGCTCCATGTGCTGACCGTTCCCATTTTGGGATTCTATCTCGCAAAGCATGACGGCAGACTGACCCGCTTTATTTTCTTCTTTGTGGTGCTGGCTATGCTGGCTCCTTTGCAAGTCACCATGACGCCCACCCTGATCCTGGCAAAGCAGCTGAAGCTCGATAACTCCTGGTGGGCGATCCTGCTTCCTTCCGCCGTGACGCCCTTTGGCATCTTCCTGACGCGGCAGTTCCTCCGCGCCTTGCCGGACGAACTGCTGGAGGCAGCCCGGCTGGATACCGATTCTGTTTTTACCGTTTTGCGCTGTATTGTTCTTCCGGAATCATTTCCTGCTATGATGACCCTGCTGATGATCGGCTTTTCGGAATTTTACAGCATGATCGAACAGCCGCTTATCCTGCTTGATCCCTCGGATCACATCATGCCGCTGTCCGTAGAAATGAATCATATTTCCCGGCTGTTTCCTAATACCGTTTTCGCCGCGTCCGTCCTGTTTATTCTCCCGTGTTTGCTCCTTTACCTGCTCGTCAGAAAGCAGATGATCCGCAAAATGAATGAACTGACATTGATATAACTGAAAGATCAGTCCGGGTTCATCCTGTACCAGCAGTAGGAGGACAAGCCGAACACGTCCAGCGCCGTCATGATGGAGCCGTCCGGCAGCGTGAACCAGGAAAAATCGGTGTTCTGCACGTGTTCATGGTAAGGGGCCTGATCCAGCGGGACCCCGAAAATGGAAACCTGCACCCCGCCGTCCGTGGTGAGGCAGCGGCCACATACCTCGGGATTGCTGTCGATGAACTGCTGGAAGCGCTCTCCGTACTGGGGATGGGTGCCGCAGTGGATCACCAGGGGATAGTCCAAATAATCGGCCAAATCCGTCACTTCTTCGGCGGTAAAGCCGAAATCCCGAAGGGTTCCGATGTACATGACCACATGGCGGTACATGCCCTCCGGGTGCTTCATCACGAACAGGTCCCCTACCCGAAGAGAAGCGCTCAATTCCCCATAAGGCGGCATTTCCTGGCCGGAGCGCTGGGAATACACGTATTCCCCGGCGTGATCGCCCCAGTTCAGCGCTAAGTCCGCCAGAGAAGCGTGCTCCGGCAGGTGGCATTGGCTGTATACCCAGCGGGTAAAGCCCACGCAGTCAAAGCCGTTGACGTACAGCTGTCCTTCCTTGAAAAACTGGGAATCCTGAAAAGCGACGCGCTTGCTGTAATTGGGCCATTGGCCGAACACGCCGTTTTTTGCCGTGCCGCCGAACAGGTAGGGAATACCTAATTCAAACAGGGCTTCCACGTTCGATCCGGTCAGGGCGTTATAGCGCTGGATAAAAATATTGTCTTTTTCCAGAGCGGAAAGGGCGTGATCCAAAAAAGGATTTTGCTCCAATTCCCCTAAGGCAGAAATCCTATTCACAAGGCACAGCGCAATCAGCGCCAGCGCGAAAATCCTTTTCATTTCCTGTCCGTCCCCTTATAAATGACGCCCTGCGAAACCGCCGCTTCGCAGGGCAAATGCTTTTATGGCATCCTGTACCAGCAATAGGAGGAAGCGGTTTCGATATCCCGCAGAGTCAGCAGATAATTTCCGTCGTCGATCAGGAAATAATCATAATCCACATTCTGTACCGTGGTGTGGTAAGGCGTATCCTCGCGGTTTATGCCGAGGATGGATACCTCCACCCCGCCGTTGGTAGTATTGCACCGGCCATAGCGCTCCGGGTCCGCGTCGATGACCTGCTGAATCCGATCCCCGTAAACAGGGCTGGGGCCGCAGTGGATCACCAGAGGATAATCCAGGTATGCCGCCAGGTCGGGCACCTCTTCCGCCGTAAAGCCGTAATCGGCAAGGGTGCCGATATACATCATGATATGGCGGGCGGCATGCTTGGTCACCAGCAGATCGCCCACCTGCAAATGATCCTTGAGTTCGTTATACGCGGGCATGGGGAGGGGGGAACTGATATTCGGGCCGCCCCGATAGAGATGATTCTTCCAAAGATCATGCTTTGTGATCATATCCTGCAGGCCCGGATGCTGTTCCATGCCGCACTTCACCCGGATCCACCTGGTATAGCCGGAGCAGTCGAAACCGTAAATATACAGCTGGCCAGTACGGAAAAACTTCGTTGTTTCCGCGCACTTTTCCCTGGCGTAAAGGGGATAATCCTCCATCAATTCCTTATCGTTGATCAGCTTGCCGGCATAATTGACCTGCCCGCCAAAGAAATAGGGAATGCCTTGTTCAAACAGGGACTCCACATTCGCGCCGGTGATTTCATTATAGCGGCGCTGAAAAATATTGTCCTTCTCAAGCGCGGAAAAAGCCGCGTCCAGCAGGGGATTCTGCTCCAGTTCTGCCGAAGCGGCCCCTACGCTGCAAAGCAGCGCCACGAAAAGCAACAGAGCAAAGCATTTTTTCATCCGATGTATCTCCTTTTCCCTTGGATGCCGTCCGCAGTCACGGCCAGCATGATTATAGCATAAACTGTATTTTTCGTCCATACCCGTCCCATTCTGTTTTACACGCGCATGGTGAACCCTTATAAAGTTTCACACAATTCATTTCTGTCGCTTGTGCGGCGCGGTAGAATATGGTATACTGTGCCGGTAGAAGGGGGAATGGACATTGCGCGGCAAGCGTTGGTTCAAGCTGGATAACGCCGCAAAGCTGTATCCGGCGGTTTCCTCTTTTCGGTGGAGCAGCGCGTTCCGCATTTCGGTGGAATTGACGGAGACGGTGGACTCTAAGCGTCTCCAGCAGGCGGTGGATAACATCCTGCCCCGTTTTCCATCGCTTAAAGTGCGCATGCGGTCCGGCATTTTCTGGTATTACTTGGAGGAGATTCAGGAACCGCTGACCGTGCGGCAGGACGCGGGACATCCCTGCATGCCCTTCCGGTTCCGGCAGGATCACGGGTATCTGCTTCGGGTATTTTATTACCGCAGCCGCATATCGGCGGAGTTTTTCCACTCGCTGACGGACGGCACCGGCGGGCTGGCCTTTATCAAAACCCTGGCGGTGGAATACCTGCGCTTGGGCGGAAAAAGGGTGCTGTTTGACCACGGTGCATCAAGGCCCCTGGATAAGCCCGGGGCGGAGGAAACCCAGGACGCGTTCCTGCATATGCCCCTGCCCCATGTTCGCTCCTCCCGCAGGGAGGAACCGGCTTATCATTTCCCCGCCACCCCTGAAATCCCCCACACCCTGCACATCATCGCCGCTTCCATTCCCTGCGTCCCCCTGCTTGCCCAGGCAAAGGCGCTGAACGCATCGCTTACGGAATACCTGGTGAGCGTGATGCTGTGGATCGCCTACCAAAACCAGGAATCCCAGCACCCCCGGCGCAAGAGGCCCCTGCGGGTATCCGTGCCGGTGAACATGCGCGCTTTCTACCCCATCCCCACCATGCGCAATTTCTCCACCTTCGTCAATCCCGGCGTCGATCCGCGGTTGGGAGCGTACACTTTCGAGGAGATCGTCAGCGAAGTGCACGCTTACATGAAATACGCTGTGAACCCCAAACTGCTCAGCGCCGTGATCGCCACCAACGTGGCGGACGAAAAGAATCTGCTGGTGCGTTTGGTGCCCCGTTTCATTAAAAACTGGGTCATCAGCAGCATTTTCCGCAAGGCGGGCGACCGGCTGGTGACGGCGACGCTCTCCAACTTGGGCCGCGTCGAACTGCCTACCGGCACGGACCGACTGATCCGCCGGTTTGAATTTCAGTTGGGCCCGCCTTCCGCGCCGCTGTGCAACTGCGCCTCCGTGACCACCGGCAGCGAGCTGCGCCTGATTTTTTCCAGCAACATCCGGGAAACCACCCTGCCCCGGGAAATGCTGCGCTTCCTGGTGGAGCGGGGGATCCCGGTCACGGTGGAAAGCAACATGGAGGATGAATGAAGCATGGCTTACTGTGTCCATTGCGGCGTGAAGCTGGGCGCCGGTGAAAAGCGCTGTCCCCTGTGCCAGACGCCGGTTTGCGATCCGGCGGAGCCGGTGCGGCCCGCGGCGCCCAAGCCTTATCCGGTGCGAACGCCGGAGCAGGAGTTGAAACGCAGCAAGCGGTTTTTGCTCACATTGGCAGCGCTGATGCTGCTGGCCCCCGCCGGGCTGTGCTTCGTGATCGATCTGCTGATCACCGGCGGCATTACCTGGAGCAGCTACGCGTCCGGCGCGCTGATCATGCTGTTCGTGTCGGTGGCGGTGCCGCTTGCCGTTCCAAAGTATCAGGCTTATTTCGCCATCGCCACATCGTTTCTTTGCCTGAACGGTTATCTGTTCCTGGTGGAGCGGCTCAGCGGTTCGGTCCGCTGGTTTTTCCCCATCGCCCTGCCCGCCCTGGCGCTGGCGGCAGTCATCATCACGCTGATCACCATGCTTTGGCGGCGGGGATGGCTCAACAAGCTCACCCTGCTTGGGCTGTCCTTCGCGGGCGTTGCCCTGGAATGCCTGTCCATCGAATGGCTGCACAGCGCGGCCTATGAAATGACGGGCGGGTTCGTTTGGTCGCCCTTTGTGCTGGCCCCCTGCCTGTTCATCGCTCTTTCCCTGTTTTTCATCAATGGCAACCGGTCCGTGCGGGAGGAAGTCCGCCGACGGGTGCATTTTTGAAATAATCCCCTGGTGACCCGGTTTTCATTTTCCGCATAGGATAGGATCAAGAAAGGATGAAGTATGATGGAAAAATATCGCGTTGGGATCATCGGCGCAACAGGCATGGTGGGTCAGCGGTTCGTATCGCTGCTGGCGGATCATCCCTGGTTTGAAATCTCCGCCCTGGCCGCCAGCGGCCGCAGCGCGGGCAAAACCTACCGCGAAGCTGTGGAGGGCCGCTGGGCTTTTTCCTGGCCGATCCCCGAAAAGGCCGCCAGTATGACCGTCATGGACGCCGCGCAGGTGGAAGAGGTCGCCGCGAAAGCCGATTTTGTGTTCTGCGCCACGGCCATGGATAAAAAAGCCACCCGTGAGCTGGAAGAAAGCTATGCCAAAACGGAAACCCCTGTGGTGAGCAACAACAGCGCCTGCCGCCTGCTGCCTGACGTGCCCATGCTGATCCCGGAGATCAACTCCGCCCACGCCGCCGTGATCCCCGCCCAGCGCAAGCGCCTTGGTACCCAGCGGGGCTTTATCGCCGTAAAACCCAACTGCTCCATTCAAAGCTACGTGCCCGCCCTGACGCCGCTGATGGATTTCGGGCCCAAAAACGTATTCGTGTGCACCTACCAGGCCATTTCCGGCGCTGGCAAGACCTTTGAGCGGTGGCCGGAAATCCTTGATAATGTGATCCCCTACATTGGCGGCGAGGAAGAAAAGAGCGAGCAGGAACCCCGCAAAATCTGGGGCGCGCTGAATGCTGATAAAACCGCCATCGAATTGGCCCAATTGCCCGTGATCAGCGCCCAGTGCCTGCGGGTGCCGGTGGCCGACGGCCATATGGCGGCGGTGAGCGTATCCTTTGAGCGCAAGCCCACCATGGAAGAAATGCTGAATCGCTGGGCAAACTATGAAACCGTGGCCCAGCAGCTCAAGCTTCCCAGCGCCCCCACGCCCTTCATCCGCTACATGGAGGAGCCGGACCGGCCCCAGACCCGCCTGGACCGCGACTTTGAGCGGGGCATGGGCATTTCCGTGGGCCGCCTGCGGGAGGACCCCATCTTCGATTATAAATTCGTCTGTCTTTCCCACAACACCCTGCGCGGCGCGGCCGGCGGCGGCGTACTCTCCGCCGAACTGCTCTGCGCCCAGGGATATATCGTGAGAAAGTAACCTGTCAGGAAGGAGCAAACCATGTCCAACGCGCTGTTCACAGGCTGTGCCACAGCATTGATCACGCCCTTCAAAAATGGCGAAGTGGATTATCCCGCTCTGCAAAACCTGCTTGAATTCCAGGTAAGCGAGGGCGTGGACGCCATCGTCGCCTGCGGCACCACCGGCGAACCTTCCACCATGACCGGCCAGGAATGGGAAGATGTGCTTTCCTTCATCATCCGGCACGTTAATCATCGCATTCCCATCATCGCGGGCACCGGCGGCAACAACACCAGGGACGTGATCCAGAAGGCCCGGCGGGCAAAAGAATTGGGCGCGGACGCTCAGCTCTGCGTGACCCCCTATTACAATAAAACCACCCAAAACGGCCTGATTGCCCATTATACCGCCATCGCAAGGGACGGGGCGCTGCCGGTGATCGTGTACAACGTGCCCTCCCGCACGGGGCTGAACATGCAGCCTAAGACCATGGAAGCGCTGGCAAAAGAGCCGGGCATCATCGCCATGAAGGAAGCCTCCGGCAACATGGTGCAGATCATGGACATGATCCGCCTGTGCGGGGACCATATCGCTTTCTATTCCGGTTCGGATGAAATCACCGCGCCGGTGCGGGCTGTGGGCGGCTTGGGCGCTATTTCCGTGCTGGCCAACATCGCGCCCAGGGCCATGGGCGATATCTGCCGCCTGCCGCTGGATCAGGCCGCGAAGCTGAACCTGCGCTGGCTGCCGCTGATGAACGCCCTGTTCTTAGAAGTGAACCCCATTCCCGTGAAAGCGGCGGCGGCGGCCCTGGGCCTGTGCCGGAACGAAGTGCGGCTGCCCTTAACGCCCCTCTCCCCCGAACACGGGCACATGCTGAAAGAAGAAATGCAGAAGGCAGGTTTGATATGCTGAAGATTCTGTTATCCGGCGCGTGCGGCCGCATGGGCCGTCAGGTAGCGCAGCTGGCCGAGGACGAACAGGCGGTCATCACCGCCGGCGTGGACGTAAAAGCGGAAAAATGGAGTGATTTCCCCGTGTATCCTTCCTTTTCTCTTGTGGAGGAGGAAGCGGACGTGATCGTGGATTTTTCCCGTCCCGAAGGGCTTAATGCCCTCTTGGCTTACGCCAAGGAGCATCAATTGCCCTTGGTGCTGGCCGCCACCGGCTACAATGACGAGGATCTTGCCGCCATCCGGGACGCCGCGAAAACCATTCCCATTTTCCGCAGCGCCAACATGAGCGTGGGGATTTACGTGCTGCGCACCCTGGCCCGCCAGGCGGCAAAGCTTTTGCCGGATTTCGACATCGAGATCATCGAAAAGCACCACAACCAGAAAATTGACGCCCCCAGCGGCACGGCGCTCATGCTGTACGACGCGGTAAGCACTCCCGACACACTGCCGGTCTTCGGCCGAAACGGCCGCACCCAGAAACGGGAAAAGAACGAGATCGGCATCCATGCCATCCGGGGTGGCAGCGTGCCGGGGGACCATGAAGTGGGATTTTACGGCCCCTCCGAGGTGATCACCCTCACCCATTCCGCCCAGGACCGTTCCATTTTCGCCCGCGGTGCTCTGCGCGCCGCCCGGTTTATCAGCACTCAGAAGCCCGGCGAATACGATATGGACGCCCTGGCCCAGGCCATGCTGGAAAAATGATTTTTGCTTTGTCCCATACGCAGTCGAGAGGTCCGCGGGCCTCTCTTTTTTGTGCGGAAAAGATAGGAGAATACCGCTGGCGGTCTTCCCAAAAAGACTGGGTTATGCTACAATACGCATGGATGATCCATCAGAATAACGGTCCACTTTACTGAAAAGGAGAATACTATGATGTACATCGCAACTGAAAATCGATATGGGCAAATGCAATACCGCCGCTGCGGGGCGAGCGGCATCCGCCTCCCCATGCTTTCCCTGGGCATGTGGCACAATTTCGGGGCCATCACGCCCTTTGAAACCCAGCAGAGCATCCTGCGCACCGCGTTCGACCACGGCATCACCCATTTCGACCTGGCCAACAACTACGGCCCTCCCTACGGCGAAGCCGAGCGGAACTTCGGCGTGCATATGGACAGGGACTGGCGGCCCTACCGGGACGAGCTGATCCTTTCCACCAAGGCGGGCTACGATATGTGGCCCGGTCCCTATGGCAATTTCGGCAGCCGGAAATATCTGATCGCCAGTTTGGACCAAAGCCTCAAGCGCATGCACGTGGATTATGTGGACATTTTCTACCATCACCGTCCCGATCCGGACACGCCCTTGGAGGAAACCATGGCTGCTCTGGACCACATCGTGCGATCTGGCAGGGCGCTGTACGTGGGCATCTCCAACTATAAACCGGAGCAGGCCAAAAAGGCCATCGCCATCCTCAAGCAGCTTGGCACTCCCTGCCTGATCCATCAGCCCAGCTATTCCATGCTGAACCGCTGGATCGAAGAGGGGCTGACCCAAGTGCTGCGGGAAGAAAAGGTGGGCTGCATCTGCTTCTCTCCCCTATCGGGCGGATTGCTCACCGACCGGTATCTGAACGGCATCCCCGCCGATTCCCGGGCGGGCCACGATCCGCGCTTCTTAAAGCCCGACGCCATCACGGAAGATAAACTGCGCGTCATTCGCGCCCTGAACGACCTGGCGCAGAAGCGCGGGCAGAAGCTGTCCCAAATGGCGCTGCAATGGGTGCTGCGGGACGAAGTGGTCACCTCCGCCCTGATCGGGGCCAGCCGTCCCCAGCAGGTGCTGGACAACATCGAGGCGGTGAATGGCCCCGCGTTCACCCAGGAGGAATTGGACCAAATCGACGCTATCCTGGCGGGGTAAATCCTTTGTTGATCTATCCTTGCAATCTCCGGCAAAATCGGGTATAATAGAAATATCATAACAAGCAAGGGGGTTTTTTCCCATGATACAGGTGATTCACGGCAAGAAAGGTTCCGGCAAAACCAAGCGGATTCTGGATCAGGCCAACGACGCCATCAAGGAACACAAGGGAGACGTCATATTCATCGACGACGATAACCGGTATATGTACGATCTGCGCCACGAAGTGCGTTTTGTCAACGCAGGCGAGTACGGCAGCGACAGCCCGGAAATGTTTTTCGGCTTCCTGTGCGGCATGCTGGCCCAAAATTTTGACATCAGCGTGATTTTCGTGGACGCGTTCCTCAAGCTGGTGAAAACCGAAGTGGAAAACACGGAAAAATTCTTTGCCCGTCTGGATCGGTTGAGTGAGCAGCACAACGTGCAGTTCGTGCTGTCTGTCAGCTGCGACGATACCGTCGCGCCTGAATTCATCAAAAAATACTTCATCTAAAATCGAGGATAAAACGCTATGCCATTTATCAGCACCCGGGGAGCGGAGCCCGTTTCCGCTCCCCAGGCCATCGTGCGCGGCATTGCCGCGGATGGCGGATTATACGTGCCCGTTTCCCTGCCCCATCTGGAAAAAGCGGATTTTGAAGTCCTGGCCCGCATGGATTATCCCAGCCGGGCCGCCCGTACTTTGGCGCTGACCTTAGACGGGTTCACCGAAGAAGAACTGCTGCCCATGGCGAGGGACGCTTACGCCCGGTTTGACGACCCGGCGATCGCCCCGGTCAAGGCGCTGTCCCAGGGTCAGTATGTGCTGGAGCTGTTCCATGGCCCCACCTTGGCCTTTAAGGATATGGCCTTGCAGTTCCTGCCCCGCCTGCTCACCGCTTCCGCCCGGAAGGAGGGCGAAAAGCGGGAAATCGCCATCCTGACCGCCACCAGCGGCGATACTGGCAAAGCGGCCCTGGAGGGCTTTCAGGATGTGCCCGGCACCTCCGTGACCGTATTCTATCCTCAGGGCGGCGTCAGCGCCGTGCAGGAAAAGCAGATGGTCACAAGCCAAGGCAAGAACGTGCATGTGGTAGCCGTGCGCGGTAATTTTGACGACGCCCAGACCGGCGTAAAGACCCTGTTCAGCGACCCCGCTTTCCGGGAGAAAATGAACCAAAGGGGCAAAACGCTGTCTTCCGCCAATTCCATCAACTTGGGCCGTTTAGCTCCCCAGATCGCCTATTACCTGTCCGCCTGCGCCGATCTGCTGGCACAGGGGGCCATTGATTGGGAAACGGGCCTGAACGTATGCGTGCCCACCGGCAATTTCGGCAACATCTTAGCCGCCTGGTATGCCCGCCGCATGGGCGCGCCCATCCGCCGCCTGATTTGCGCCAGCAACCGCAACGACGTGCTGACCGACTTCATCCGCACCGGGGTGTATGACCGCCGCCGTCCCTTCCACAAGACCATCTCCCCCTCCATGGATATCCTGATTTCCTCCAATCTGGAACGGTTCCTGTTGGAGCTGGCCCAGGGAGACACCAAGCAGGTGCGGGAATGGATGGAACAGCTCAAAACGGAAGGCTGCTACGAAATCAGCGACAGCCAGAAGGAACTGCTGAAAAGCGTATTCTTCGGCGGCTTTGCCGGAGATGAAAGAACCCGTGAGGCTATCGCGCGATACTGGCAGGAAGAAAAATATCTGCTGGATCCCCATACCGCCGTGGCGGCCGCCGTTGCCGGAGATTACCGCAAAGAAACCGGGGACGATGCGCCCCTGCTGATCGTATCCACCGCCAGCCCCTACAAATTCGCCGCCGACGTGGCGAAAGCCGTGGGCGTCATCGTTCAGGGCGACGCTTTCAGCGCGGCGGAGGCTCTGGAAAACGCTACAAACGTAAAAGCGCCCAAGGCCATTAGGTCGCTCAAATCCATGCCCGTACTGCATACCCGCGTCTGCGATAAGGACAAAATGGGCGAAGCGGTGCTGGCGGAGTTTGACGGACAGCAAGCATGAAAGCCCTCAAAATGTACGCCCGGAACGCGGAGTTTCAGCGCTTTGAAACGCTGAAACGCAACCGGGAAAAGCGCGCGCGCCAGGGATTGGCATTCATGGAAGGCGTGCAGATGGTGGAGCAGGCCATTTCCCACGGCTGGCAATTCTACGCCATGGCCGTGGCGGACGGCAAACGCCTGTCCGGCTGGGCAGAGGATATGATCGGCAAAGCGCAGCCGGAAAATCTGTACCAGATGGCCCCGGAGCTGCATGCCGAACTCAGCGACCGGGAAAACCCCTGCGAGATCATCGGTTTGGTGTACACCCGCACGGACGGCCTGGAGCGGATGGCGAAAGCGGCCCGAGTGAGCGCCGCTCCGCCGATGTTTACCCTGTTTGACCGGCCCGCCGCCCCCGGCAATTTAGGCACTTTCCTGCGTTCCGCCGACGCCTTTGGGGCCACCGGCGCCATCGTCACCGGCCACGCGGCAGATTTTTACGATCCCCAGTGCATCCGGGCCAGCGTGGGCACGGTGTTCGCCCTGCCCTTTGGAGAGCTGCCCAGCGCCGAAGCGGCGGTGGAATGGCTGCGCAATCAGCCCAGCCGCCCCCTGATCGTGGGCACCAGCGCCAGAGGTACGAAGAACCTTTCGGAAATCGACCTGACCGGCCCCGTCGCTCTGGTGATCGGCAACGAAACCTTCGGTCTCTCCCACGCCTGGAAGGAACAGTGCGATATCTTAGCCCGCATTCCCATCTGCGGCGCGGCGTCCAGCCTGAACGCGGGCAGCGCCGCCACGGTGTGCTTTTACGAGGTCAGCCGCCAGCGTATGGAGAAGGGCCTGCCGCCCCGATAGGGCTTCAAGAAAATTTTTCCAGAACCGTTTCAATTCCGAAAAAAAGTGTATATTCATATTGTACAGTTCGCCGGATGCCCCGGCGTGCGTGATAAAAGCAAGGGAGGAATGTCATCATGAAATGGGTATGTCAGGTTTGCGGATTCGTTTGGGAAGGCGAGCAGCCCCCGGAAAAGTGCCCCCAGTGCAAAGCCCCCGCTTCCAAATTCACCAAGCAGGATGCTGATATGACCTGGGCCGCCGAGCATGTGGTGGGCGTAGCGCAGGGCGTGCCGGAAGACATCATTGCCGATCTGCGGGCCAACTTCACCGGCGAATGCACCGAAGTGGGCATGTACCTGGCCATGGGCCGCGTTGCCGCCCGGGAAGGCTATCCCGAAATCGCCGAATACTGGAAGACCGCCGCGTTTGAGGAAGCCGAGCATGCCGCAAAATTCGCCGAGCTCTTGGGCGAAGTGCTCACCGATAGCACCGAAAAGAACCTGAAAATGCGCGTGGAAGCCGAAAACGGCGCCACTGCCGGCAAGACCGACCTGGCCAAGCGCGCCAAAGCCCTGAACCTGGACGCCATCCACGATACCGTGCATGAAATGGCCCGCGACGAAGCCAGGCACGGCAAGGCCTTCAAGGGGCTGCTGGAGAGGTACTTCAAGTAAAATACTCTCAAAGAAAGGCGGATCATTGATCTGCCTTTCTTGTCGTTTATCTCAAAAGAATAGTACAAGAAAACCAAGTGAGGATGATAAAACATGAAGAAAGCCCTCGCCTTTACACTGTTTATTTGTATACTGACAATCTTGCTGATGCCGCTGTCGTTGGCGGACCAGGCCCCCAGTATCCAATGCGACACGCTGCGCCTTCCCGCGCTGGGAGAAAAGCTGGAAACGCCGAAGGAAGTTTTCACTTTTGAAGGCTTCACTTTCAGCCTCTACGGGCTGGAAAAAAACAGACGAAGCGATCTTGATTCATGCCCATGTCAAAAACGGTACGTCTGACGTGCTGCAATGCAGCATCAATAAGACGTTCTATGGAGACGGCGGGGGAATTTACAAGGAAATGTCCGATATTCCCTGGTCGGAAAGGCCGGCGCCCGGAGCTGAAATGGACGTGACGTACAGCCTGAAGTACCCGATCAACTCCAGAGAAGCTTCCGATACCATGTCCTCCTTCACTTTTATGGTGCTTCCGTACATTGGCAATTCGCCCATGTGTTATGCAGAAGCTACTGTTTTGCTGGGCGAAGCATCGCCCTGCGAGCTTGAATTCACCGATCCTTCCGATCCGTTTTTCAATTGGAAGAGCGATAGCCGCGCGGTGCTGTTCAGTGCCAACGGTATTGTCATTTACCCGATGTATGGCTGCGCATTCGATACACTGGAAATGTATATTTCACATTCCGGGCATGATAAGCCCATCAAGGTCGCCTTTGAGGATCTGGTTGTCAACGGCGAATCCGTCGAAGGCGCATATGATTTTCTGCTGGATCCCGAATCTCGGGATGCGACGCTCAGCCTGCCCTTCGCGGATGTGAAAACTATGACCTGCAATTTCGCCGTATACGACGCCGAAACCGGCGCACAGATATTTGAGAAAACCCGTGTCATTCTGGGATCAGCTTCCGGAGAATGAGGCAAGGCCTTCAAGGGCCTGCTGGAGAGGTATTTCGGGAAGTAAGTCAGGCTTATATTCCTTGGCTTTTAAGGAACTGCTCTGCATGGGGCGGTTTCTTTTTTAATCCGACAGTACACTTTTTCGCCGCCAGAGCGGAACGATGGAAAATCATGGTTTTCCGAAAATTTTGCCTTCAATGGAAAATATTTCGGAATTTTTCAAAAATCATTCGAAAAACATCAAAAAGCGTATTGACATTCAGGGAATGTGTGTGCTATACT
>JAFWQM010000107.1 GCA_017509065.1 Clostridia bacterium | reverse complement strand
TATTTCAAGGTTGAGTGACGCAGGATGGACCGATTTATCGCCCGCAGATAATTCATGATTTAGTTGGGCGAGCAATAGTGGCTTCTGGCCCAAGAAAGCCGGGAAATTCCCAGGGAGAAAGCTGGCTTTCCCCTGGGGATTGTTCCCAGGCTTTCCCCGGACGCATAGCGTCCGGGCAGGCGGCTTTCAGCCGCCGGGCCAGAAGCATAACATCATGAGTTTGTCTGTCTCTCAAGCAGCAGCGGGAACCTGTTTCGCTTACCAAGTCAACTAACTGCCGCTATTGTGGGTCCAGGGGCCTCAGGCCCCTGGTTGGGGTTTGGGGCGAACAGCCCCAGCGTAACCTTCTGTAACTATCCTCGATACCTAAATGGTAACGTCAGGCGACCTATCCGGTTTATAATATCCCGGAAATCCCATTGACAACGGACAAAAAAACGGTTATACTTTCCACGGTTCATCTTTAAGGCGGTACAGAGAGACCGGCAAGAGACGATGGAACGCTTTTGCACGCGCGCGAAAACGCGTCGTTGAGTCTGCCTGTACCGGGCAGACTTATTTTTTGCCTTTGATAAACGAACGCGGTATTGACGCGGAAGCGTTGATATAAATTCTTGATAGGGGGATCTTACCAATGAAACTGGTATACGACATCGCGGACAAACCACCCATCAAAAAGAACCTGATTTACGCTTTCCAGCAGCTGCTTGCCATCATGGCCGCCACATTGCTGGTGCCTATCCTGGTGGACGGCACCGGAACATACATGAGCCAGCCCGCCGCGCTGTGCGGCGCGGGCTTTGGCACGCTGTTCTATCTCTTTATCGCCACGAAGAAAAAGAGCCCCGTGTTCCTGGGTTCCTCCTTCGCGTTCATCAGCCCGCTGATCGGCGCGGTAACCTTCGGCTTCCTGGGCATCTTCCTGGGCGCTGTGTTCGCGGGTCTGGTCTACGTGATCATCGCCCTCATCATCAAGAAAACCGGTTCTGAATGGGTCAACCGACTGCTGCCCCCCGTGGTCATCGGCCCCACCGTAGCGCTGATCGGTTTGTCGCTGTGCGGCAGCGCGGTGAATAACATCAACAATACCGCCGCCGGCAGCTACAATCTGGTGGCCATCCTGGTGGGCGTGATCGCCTTCATCATCACCGTGTTTGCCTCCACCAAAGGCGGCAAGGGTATGAAGATGATCCCCTTCATCATCGGTATCTTAGGCGCTTACGCTGTGGCCCTGATCTTTACTCTCATCGGTAACGCCACCAACATCGACGCGCTGAAGCTGGTGAACCTGGCCGCGTTTGAAAATATGCAAGTCTTCAAGGTGCCGCGCTTCACGTTCCTTGGCATCTTCGGCGCGTATCCCGAAGCCACCAACAAGATCGGCTCCTTCGCCGACGTGATCAGCATCCTGGTGCTGTTCGCTCCCGTGGCGTTTGTGACTCTGGCCGAGCACATCGCCGACCATAAGAATCTGTCTTCCATCATTGAGCGCGACCTCATCACCGACCCCGGCCTGGATCGCACCCTGATCGGCGACGGCGTGGGCTCTATCATCGGTTCCTTCTTCGGCGGCTGCCCCAACACCACCTACGGCGAATCCGTCGGCTGCGTGGCCATCACCGGCAACGCCTCCATCAGCACCATCGCCATCGCGGCGGTATACTGCATCATCCTTTCCTTCTTCGATCCCTTCGTGTGCTTCGTGAACTCCATCCCTTCCTGCATCGTGGGCGGCGTGTGCATCGCGCTGTACGGCTTCATCGCCGTGAGCGGTCTCAAGATGCTCCAGCCCGTTGACCTGAACGACAACCGCAACCTGTTCGTGGTTGCCGCCATTCTGGTGCCCGGCATCGGTGGCCTGACGCTGAACTTCGGCGCGGTCACCGTTTCCTCCATCGCCACCGGTCTGATTCTGGGTATCATCATCAATGTCATCTTCAACAGGCGCGAGGCTAAGTAATAAATCAAACTCATGACAGCAGCCTGCCGGTTCGCCTGGCGGGCTGTTTTTAGTTTGCGCCTGAACCGCGAGGAGCGTATATGATCCTTGATACTGTTCTCATACTAAATTAGCAGCTTGGAAAAAACCGATAAACGTTGTCATCCCGACCGAAGCGGAGTGGAGGGACCTGAAAGCTGATCAATAAACCAAATAACAGGTCCCTCGATTCCGTCCCGCTGGCGCTCCACTCCACTCCACTCGGGATGACAAAGTATATTAGCTTTTTCTTAATTGCTTATTTCATTAGAAGTATTTGGCGTTTGGAAACTTTTGTTCTGCTTGCTTAGAATGATGAAATGTGATAAAATAGAAAAAGAGAAATGTTCATATGATTCTTCAAGAGAATACCGAGCCTTTGGAACAAAAGAAATGTCACCAATCATGTCACAGAGTATGTCATCAAATTCTGTATTAAAGTAATCCCACACTTCTTCGCTAAATTCATCCATAAGGAAAGATTCAAAAAATTCCTTGTCCATTCTTTCATCCATTGGAACTAAGTTCGGAGGACACCAAGTTTCTGAAACGAACGATTCAAATGGCTCTATACGTTGTAAAGCAAGTTTCAATTCCATTGCCTCAGACCTCCTCCCGAATTCCACACAACTCAAATGTAAGTATACCACGATAGAGATGCACCTGTCTATTCGGCAGACAAAGAAAAAACCCTCCTGATCTCTCGGGAGGGTGGTGGAAAAGAACGTGATTTTTAATACAATGTTACCATGTGTTACTTTTTTGGTGATGGTAACATGCGGTTCGGCTTTGGTAACGCAGGCTTAGGCGATGGTAACGTGGACTTTTTTGAAGCTCCCTGCCGCTCACTAGATTGGCGTCTACGGCAAGGGTACCACACCGGCCTCCCGCACGTAAAGCCCGCGCCGGAAAATTTCCTGCTCAGTCACCTTTCCCTGCTTGGATCATCCCGGCAGGAGATTTGCCGCCTTGGATGATACACTTTCATTGTCCATGGTTGCAAAATTATGTCCTTGACATGGGGTACACTTTATTAGGCGATGGTAACATCTTCAATTTCGATGGTAACACTCGACGCCGTGTGCTTCAGTTCATTCCGCCAGGTTTTTGAACTTTCTGATAACTCCTCCCGTAAACACTTGACTTTCAGGAAAAACTGCGGCTGTATCGCTACCACGCTCGCGAAGCGTGGCTTTTTTCAGCCATAATCGGTATTGGAGGAGATGTCAATGACTGAAGCGCAGAAGAACGAAGCGTTGAGGCTTCTTGGAGAAGGCAGACTCTACAAGGAAATCGGAGAACAAATTGGAGCCACCACCGAATCCGTCAAGCAGTTTTTCTATCGGAATCGGAAGCATAAACAGCCTCTTCTCTGTGAACAGTGTCATCAAACGATGATTCGCAATGAAAGCAGGCAGCAGCGTTTCTGTTCATACTCGTGTCGTATGAAGTGGTGGAGTCATCACCCGGAGGCATTCAGCAACAGCGAGGATCACCATTATTGTTGCAAAACCTGCGGGAAGACATTCTATTCCCGCCGCGCCGCATCATTCTGTTCCCGCCCGTGCTACTATGAATCCAGGAGAAAAGAGGCAGACGATCGTGGATTATCATAATTTGTCACGGTATCTGATAGCCGTTGCAATCGGTCATTCGCTTCTTGATCGAAAGATTCTCAGGAAGAATGAATTCCTGAGGATATGATGCGGGAAAAGTACGGTTTGCCAGCTATAAGCATAGATCAGATAGCGAAAAAACTGTCTACAGCAGTTTTCCAATAAAAAGGTGACTCATCTTCATCTTTTGACTGAGTTCTTCTGCCGTCTCTTGCTTACCGGATCGATACCATATCATCAGACCAATGGGTAAGGTCGCAGACAAAAAATCCAAAAGGAATGTCACATCGTCCTCTGTGACCGTACGGTATTTACTCGCGTGGATTTGAATCAGATCTTTATGTTTGAAGGTTGCTTCATAAAGAATATCCATGTGCTGTCCTTCCACAAGCGCTTTCATCAGATTGACGTGCCGCATCCATTCCCGCACCATGTAGATGCAGGCTTCCCGCACTGTATAATCGCCTTGATTCAGTTTGTTGCTGATGTGGCGCATGATATTTTCACACTGATAAGAGAGCACATCCGTCAGATTATCAAACAATCGGTAAAAGGTTGCCCGTCCAACGGCACAGGCGGCACATACCTCCGAAACGGTGATAATGGAAATCGACTTCTTTTCCAAGCAGGATTCCAAGCCTTCTATAATTGCTTTTGCGGAACGCTGGGAACGGGCATCTTGCTTGATATGATACATAGTTTCTCTCCTGTGTTTCATAAAATAACAAAACAATTGTATCATATTTTTCACTATGATACAATAACAATCACGAGAAGCTGCAATTTTCAGCTTCATCATCCAAAAAGGAGCTGACACTATGGAGAACATCATTGCCGCCATTTTTCAGGTAGAAAGCGAAGGGTATCAGGCCATAACAACGCTTCGTCAGCAGCCGCTGACCGATGATTATGGTATCCTGCAAATGTCTTTGATCAAGCGCGTAGGAAAGTCCATTGTGGAATGTGATGCTTTCCAATCCGGCATCCATACAACGGACGATACTCATCGTGGTGGTGTGATCGGAGGCCTGCTGGGTATTTTAGGCGGCCCAATAGGCGTCATGCTGCTGGGCTCTACCGGCGCTCTGGCAGGCAGTATTGTGGACGCGAAGGATGAAAAGAACAGCGCCAGTCTGATTGAAAAAGTGGCCGATAAGCTGGAGGACGGCTGCGTTGCGCTGATTATCCTGGCAGAAGAAGCTGAAGAGGCTTCCCTGGATGAAAAGCTGGGGAGATTTAAAACAGACATTCTTCGCTTCGATGCCGCCGTTATTGCGGAGGAAGTGGAAGAAGCGGAAAGAATGCAAAAAGAGATGGAACGGCAAGCCCGTCAGCAGCTTCGGGATACAAAAAAGGCTGAGAGGAAACAGGCCGTAGAGGACAAACGCGCAAAAATCAAAGCGGATTTTGAGTCCTTTAAAGCAAGATTCAAAAAAAACTGATCTTGTAATCCCCATTATTCACCGTCGGCTGGTCCGGCGGTGGTTTTCATGCAGGAAAGGATGAACAGCTTTGCAGCAGCCATTTCGTTCAGTGATTCGTGCAGCCTTCTCATTGAAAGAAGACACGGCCTCCCATGAGGAAATTCGGGAGCGAATTATCGGGAATGGAAAAGTGACGGGTACAAACCTGTGCGTTCTTGTGTTGGCAATGCTCATTGCCTCCGTAGGGCTGAATACCAATTCCACTGCCGTGATTATTGGCGCAATGCTGATTTCTCCATTGATGGGCAGTATTCTCGCTATGGCCCATGGAGCAGTATCTGTGAATACGGATCAATTCAAGCGTTCTGCCTACGGCTTTCTGTTTCAGATCCTGCTCAGCGTAGCAGCATCTGCTATATATTTTCTTCTGTCCCCTCGGAAGGAAGCAACAAGCGAATTGCTGGCTCGCACGACACCCGGCTTTTATGATGTGATGATCGCGGTGTGCGGCGGACTGGCAGGCATTATTGGGCAGACCAGAAAAGACAGGAGCGGAACGGTTATCCCAGGCGTCGCGATTGCCACCGCCCTGATGCCCCCGCTGTGCACCTGTGGTTTTGCGATCGCCAACGGACAGTGGAGGATGCTGGCGGGCGCTGCCTATTTATTTATAGTAAATACCTACTTCATTTTTACTTCCTCAGCCGTGGTTCTGGCTTTGCTTCGGATCCCCAGGGAACGGGAGCTGACTGAAAAAGAATGGATCCTGCTTCGGAAAAATATGATCCGGAATACGATCATCATTTTGATCCCAGCAGCGGCATTTACCTTTATTCTGGCACAATAAAAGGAGGGTCTTACCATGCTTGAAAACAAGAATCCCAGCAAAAAACCTCTCGTATTCTATATTGCTGTCGCTATAACCATCATATTTCTGCTGAATGCCTTCGTATTCCCTTCCTTGCTGGCCAGACAGGTGCAGGAAGTCGGGTACAGTGATTTTCTCCAGTGGGTAGACGCCGGAAAGGTCAGCGAAGTATCGCTTGACCAGGAGAGCAATCAGATCATTTTCATTGCAAAAAATGACAGCCAGCAGGAAATGATATGCAAAACTGCCGTGTTCCCGGATGACGGACTGCGTGCCCGGCTGGAAGCGGCCGGCGTGCATTTCAGCGCCCAGATTCCGACCCAAAACAATCCTCTTCTCAGTTTCTTCATCAGCTGGATCGTGCCCATTGCGCTGTTTTCTCTGCTGGGACGTGTATTCATGAACCAGATGAATAAGCATATGGGTGGCGGCATGAATGCCATGAGCTTTGGCAAGGCCAACGCCAAGATCGTTGCGGAGAAAGAAACGGGAGTCACCTTCCAGGACGTAGCAGGGGAAGAAGAAGCGAAGGATGCCCTGAAAGAAATTGTGGATTTTCTGGAGCACCCAGACAAATATGCGGGCATTGGAGCCAAGCTGCCCAAGGGTGCGCTGCTGGTGGGCCCTCCCGGTACAGGCAAGACAATGCTGGCCAAGGCGGTGGCTGGGGAAGCCAAGGTACCCTTCTTCTCCATCAGCGGCTCAGAATTTGTGGAAATGTTTGTGGGCATGGGCGCTGCCAAGGTTCGCGATTTGTTCAGGCAGGCCAATGAAAAAGCACCCTGCATCGTGTTTATTGACGAAATCGATACCATCGGTAAAAAGCGCGACAATGGGTCCGGGATCGGCGGAAATGATGAAAGGGAGCAGACCCTCAATCAGCTTCTCACCGAAATGGATGGCTTCGACGGTAAGAAGGGCGTGGTCATCCTGGCGGCTACCAACCGTCCCGAATCTCTGGATCCCGCATTGCTGCGTCCCGGAAGGTTTGACCGCCGCATCCCCGTAGAGTTGCCTGATCTCATAGGCCGGGAAGCCATCCTGAACGTACACGCCAATCACATCAGGATGGGCAGCGGCATTGACATGAAGGAAATCGCCCGTGCCACCAGCGGGGCCAGCGGCGCTGAGCTGGCAAATATTATCAATGAGGCTGCGCTGCGAGCCGTGCGCATGGGCCGAAACGAAGTGAGCCAGGAAGATTTGATGGAGAGCGTGGAAACGGTGATTGCCGGGTATCAGAGGAAGAACGCGGTGTTGTCTGAAGAAGAAAAACGAATTGTTTCTTACCATGAAATCGGGCACGCCCTGGTTGCGGCCAAGCAAAAAAACTCTGCGCCTGTCACGAAAATCACAATTATCCCCCGAACCTCCGGCGCTCTGGGATATACGATGCAGGTGGAGGAAGATAACAACTATTTGATGAGCAAGGAAGAACTGTTCAACAAGATCGCAACCCTGACTGGCGGACAGGCGGCGGAGGAGCTTGTTTTCCACGCCATTACTACCGGAGCCAGCAACGATATTGAAAAAGCAACCAAGCTGGCCCGCGGCATGATTACCCGCTATGGCATGGGGGATTTCGGGATGGTGGCCCTGGAAACGGTGAATGGGCAGTACCTTGGGCAGGATACCTCACTTTCATGCAGTTCCGCTTATGCGGAGAAAATCGATGAACAGGTGGTGGATTTGATCGGTCAGGCGCGGGCAAAAGCTGCTCAAATCCTGAAAGAAAACGAAGATAAGCTGCATGAATTGGCTGCATATCTGCTGCAAAAGGAGACCATCACCGGCGAAGAGTTTATGAAGATTTTGAACGGTTAATATTATTTGTTAGAGGGGAAAAGGCTGCTTTGCTGCGGCCTTTTCCTGTTCTGAGGAAAGCTTACGGGAAGGAATCTGATATGTCAAAAACCAGGAAAACGTATTTTATTCGTTTGGCATGCCGCTGCCTCATGGCGCTGGCCGTGCTATACGTGTATTTATTTCATCCATCTGCATTTGATGTGCTCAGCTCATGGAACTTCTTTTCTTCTTTTTCCGTGCTGCATATTCTTTGGGCAGTTTGGGTAGTGGATATGTCCGCGCAGCTGATTCCTGTTCGCAAAAGAATTGCGCTGGGTTCACAAAAGCTATTTCTGTTTAGATTTCAGCCTCGTAAAGAAGCTATCAATTACGAAGCGTTGAAAGCTCACATTGTCGATACAACGAAAGGCGCTTATAAGGTGTTTTTGATTTGGGTCGGCATGCTGGGGATTCTTGCTGTTCTATTTTTTACGCAGATTCTTGGGAGAAATGAAATATTCCTGATCTGCGTAGCTTTTTATGTGTGCGATTTGATCTGCGTCCTGATCTGGTGTCCTTTTCGATTGATTATGAAGAATAAATGCTGCACTACTTGCCGTATTTTTAACTGGGATCACCTGATGATGTTTTCGCCTTTTTTGCTCACCCCCGGTTTTTATACCACCTCTCTTCTCATTGCGTTTGCTGCTTGGCTGGTATGGGAGCTTTGTGTAATGCTTTACCCGGAACGCTTCTGGGAAATATCCAACATCGCTCTGCAATGCAGTAACTGTACGGATAAGCTTTGCACACAGTACTGCAAAAAACTGAGATGAAAAGCGGATGTATCGAATCCGTCAAGCAATGTATGTGAGTTTAGCTTCAGTTTATAATTCCATGCTAAGATTGCCCTGTCGAGCTGTAAAACAGTTCGTTTTAATAAAGCAAGGAGATGGGACAATCATGAAAGCGGCTGTTCGATATTATTCACGTTCGGGGCACACGAAAGCTATTGCTGAGGCTATCGCTAAACCCTTGGGCGTTCCCGCAATATCCATTGACGCACAGCATCCCGCCCTTTCCGGGCCTGTAGACGTGCTGTTTATCGGCGGGGCGCTATATGCTTACGGAATCGACAAAAAGCTGGAAAACTATATTCAGAAATTGCCCAGGCGGGGAATTAAGAAAGCTGTCGTCTTTTCCACTTCTTGGATTTCCAGGCATGCCATCGATCTGATCAAACAAGCCCTGAGTGACAGAGGCATATCGGGTGAGGAACAATATTTCTATGTCCGCGGAAAGCCGAAGGACACTGATCTGCGGGATGCGGATGTTTTTGCATCCCGGTATTTGATAGCACCGTAAAACAGATTGGTCGGAATTTCTGTGTGGTTTTCGATAAATAGCTGACGGAGGAATACTATGTCTTTTTTTCGGCGAATAGGCCGCAGATTCACAGCTTGGATGAGCGGGCGGAACGGAATAGACCAATTGGCGTTTGTGTCGCTGACCACGAGTCTCATTTTGCAGCTTATGGGGTCCGTTACCGGCTTTGGCCTTCTGGTTCTGGTCAGTATCGTACTGTATGCGTGGGCTCTATTCCGCGTATTCTCAAAGAAAAGCTATAAACGGGAAGAAGAAAACAAAAAGTTCGTACTTGGCTGGGAGAGCGCGAGAAGCAAGGCGCATCAATTTTTCCTGCGCCTCAAGCTGAGGCGCCAATACAAATATTTCAAATGTCCGCAGTGCAAAACACTGCTGCGCTCCAATCGAGGCGAAGGAGAAAAGGATATCCGCTGCCCTAAGTGTCAGCATTATTTCAAGATAAAAACATAAGGAGCAAGCCCATGTTTGGATTCATCCGGCCTTATGAGGCCGATTTATCGTCGGAAGAAAAACTCCGCTACCGGGGCCTTTATTGCGGTCTGTGCCGAAGGTGAATGATCAATATGGCCTGGCTGGGCGGATAGGATTGAATTATGATATGACATTCCTGATCCTGCTGCTGTGCTCTCTTTATGAGCCGGATGAAACACGGACAGAAGCAATTTGTCCGCCGCATCCTTTAAAAAAGCATCCTGAAATCATCACGAAATATACAGATTATGCGGCGGATATGACGGTTGTGCTGGCTTATTACAAAGCATTGGATGATTGGCAGGATGAAAGAAAAAGCACTGGGAAATTATATGCTGAAATGCTGAAAAAGGCCTATCTTGTTGTTAAAGAGAGATGGCCCAATGTTTGTAAGGATATTGAATTGTGTTTATCGGTTATTCAGGAAATCGAAAAAATCGATCATGCCCAGCCAGAACAGGCAGCGGATTACAGCGGAAAAATGCTGGCCTGTATATTTGCTGTAGAGGATGATTATTTTCAAAGACATATGGGCTGCTTGGGCTATGCTTTGGGAAAATTCATTTATATGATGGATGCTGCAGTTGATTATGAACATGACCTGAAAAAGAACTGCTATAATCCCCTTCTTCATATGGCAGTTAAACCAGAAGAAGCAAAAGAAATACTGCAGCAGCCTCTGGGCCAGGCGGCGGAAATTTTTGAAAAGCTGCCGCTTGTTCAAGATGTCAATATTATGCGGAACATTCTCTATTCCGGCGTATGGCAGCAATACAATCGACAAATGCAGAAAAGGGCGGGTGACGGCCATGGTCAGCGATCCTTATAAAGTATTGGGGATTTCACCTGGAGCCAGCCAAGAAGAGATTAAAAAGGCTTACCGACAGAAGGCTAAGGAGAACCATCCCGACCTGCATCTGGAAGATCTCAATGCGACCCGGAAAATGAATGAGATCAACGAAGCCTACGATATGCTGACGCATCCGGAAAAGTATCAGGCCCGTCAGCAGCAAGACCAGCAGCGGCGCTCCCAACAAGGCTATCGGACAGATGGAAGCTACGGGCAGCAGCAAAGCAACTCCTATCGACAGCAGGGCAGCAGAGGCGGATACAACCCCTTCGGGCATCAAGGCTCGGGCGGATGGCAATCCACCGGCGGATGGTTCGATTTTGACGATTTCTTCGGTTTTGGCGGCCAGCAGCAATCTGGCCCTGTTCATCCGCCCCGGGAAGAAGCTTTTGACAGTCAGGAAATCCGTCTGGCGGTGCGGGCCATCAATAAGCGCAGTTTCCAGGAAGCAATCAATTTGCTGGTTCGCATTCCCAGTATGGGCCGAAACTCCAGATGGCATTATCTTTTTGCTCTGGCCCAGCATGGCAGTGGCAACACCATGACTGCCCAGGAGGAAATGCAGCGGGCCGTGCAGATGGAGCCGAACAATCAACTGTATCATCAATTATTGCAGCAATACCGGCAAGCGGGACAAACCTATGAGCGGCGGGCCCAGGGTTTCAATATGGGAGCCATGGACCCCTCCCGAATTTGTATGACATTTTGTCTCGCCAATTTTTTATGCAATTGTTGCTGCCGGTGTATTTAATAACCAATGGAGGATAAAAATATGAGCAAAACAATTGGTATTGATTTGGGCACAACGAACAGCTGTGTTTCCGTAGTGGAGGGCGGCCACCCTGTGATCATCCCCAACGATAAAGGTGAAAGAACAACGCCCTCTGTAGTAGCATTTACCAATGATGGCGAACGCCTGGTAGGCGCTGCCGCGGTGAGGCAGGCGGCCGTAAACGCAAAGAGAACCGTTTCTTCCGTCAAGCGTCAAATGGGTACGGATTGGAAAATCAATATCGATGGCAAACTCTGGACACCCCAGGAAATCAGTGCCATGATCCTCAGGAAGCTACGCACGGATGCGGAAAACTATTTCAGTGAGCCCGTCACCGATGCTGTTATTACAGTACCAGCCTATTTCAACGATATTCAGCGTCAAGCTACGAAGGATGCCGGAAAAATTGCTGGGCTGAATGTAAAGCGCATCATTAACGAGCCTACAAGCGCAGCACTGGCCTATGGTTTGAATACCGGTACAGCGCAAAAGGTGATGGTCTATGATCTGGGCGGCGGCACCTTCGATGTATCTATCATCGAAATTGGCGAAAGTGTCATCGAAGTGCTGGCAACATCCGGCGACAATCACCTGGGCGGTGATGATTTTGATGAGCGGATCGTCACCTGGATCACAGACGAAGCACAGAAACAGAACCACATCAATCTGCGGAATGATTTCGTTGCGCTGGCCAGGGTGAAGGAAGCGGCAGAGCAGGCGAAAAAGGAATTGTCCGCGGCAGAAGCGGCGCAAATCACTTTGCCTTATATCGCCCAGCAAAACGGTCAGCCCGTGCATATTGAATTGACATTGAGCCGCGCCAAGTTCAATGAGTTGACCCGTGACCTTATAGAGCGGACAGCAGGGCCGGTGCAAAACGCCTTAAACGATGCCGGCATTGCGGCTTCTGAGCTTGGAAAAGTACTGCTTGTTGGCGGCTCTACCCGTATACCGGCAGTGCAGCAAAAGGTGAAGCAGCTAACGGGCATGGAGCCCAGCAAAAACATCAATCCCGATGAGTGTGTGGCCCAGGGCGCAGCGATTCAGGGCGATACTTTGTCCGGGAGCCACGCACTGTCTGTCAATAAAAGCATACTGCTGTTGGATGTTGCGCCTCTGTCTCTCTCCATTGAAACGGTGGGAGGTGTGGCGACGAGGCTGGTGGAGCGGAATTCCACCCTGCCCGTACATTATTCGCAGGTGTTCACGACTGCCGCGCCATTTCAATCCAGCGTGGAGATCCACGTGCTGCAGGGCGAGAGGCCCATGGCTGCGGACAATAAAACCATTGGAAAATTCAAGTTGAAGGGCATCAAGCGTGCCCCCGCCGGAGTGCCGCAGATTGAAGTGACCTTCGATATTGATACCAATGGCATTTTGCGTGTTTCTGCCAAGGATCAGGATACCGGCAAAGAACAGGGTATTACTATCACGGCTAATGATAAAATGAGCGACACTGAAATCGACGCCGCCATTCGGGATGCGGAACAGTACGCCGCCCAAGATCAGGTGAGAAGGGAATCCCTGGAGATTGGCCATGAGGCTCAGCAGCTCATCAACGACGTAGAAAAAGCGTTGGACGAGAAAAGCAAGCAGATAGAAAAGAATGAAAAGAAGCAAATTAAGGAATCTGTGAACGCCCTTAGGAAACTGCTTTTCAGATGCAAGCCGGAAAAAATGGAAGCGGAAGATGTGCGTCAAATCAAGGATGCCATGGAGAAGCTTCGTGAAGCCGCATCCACTATACTGAAATGATGGCGCTGAAGTAAGGGGTCTTGCTTTAGCTACTTTAGCAGCCAGTTTGATCAGGCTGCATAAGCAGGAGCATATATGGGAAAACTGATATGTTTTATTCTGGGCGTGATCTTTTTAACGGCAGGAGCCATCGGGCTCCTGCTGCCGGTGATCCCGCAGGTTCCTTTTCTCGCTCTGGGCTTTGTCTTTTTGATGCTCGGCTCCAAGCGCTTTGCCAAGTGGTTCAAATCCACATCGCTTTATCGGAATCAACTCAAAGGATATATTAAAAAGAGCCGCTTCATTTCCCGGCTGATTCATGAGGACGAATAGCGGGCATTTCACTTTGTTAAGTAAAGCTGCACCAAAAAAGCCATCAGGAACCATGCGCTTCGTGATGGCTTTTTCAGTGCGCTTACATCAGCCGTCCCTTCGCCCACTGGCAAAGATGCTGCAGATCCTCGCCGCTTGGATGATGCTGTGCTTCTTCATATAGGTGATAGAGGTTCCGCACAAGCTCCGGATGATCTTCCGCTTGAAAGTGGTTGTAGAAATAATCAAAACCAGCCTTTGAATACTTCCCGGGGATCAGATAGAAGCCCAAGTATTCGCAGTCATCCGGCAGAAACGCAAGAATGGAGGATTCAATCTGTCGCTTAAAGGGCTCTGCCGCACTGATCCCCGCCGTGCCGAAAAGCAGGATCGTTTTTCCGGATAATCCCGAAAGGAAATCCAGCAATTCAAAGGGGCAGCTTCCCCGATAAACGCCAAATTCGAGCAGATAAACATCCGCGTCCAAAGAGGGCGCTTCTTGGGGAAATGGCGTGACCTTCGTTTGCCCGTCAGGAAGCATGCCATCCAGCGCAATGGCCGCCTTTTCGGTATTGCCGGTTTTGCTCACATATACAATTTCGTACTTCATGATGATCATTCCCTTTATAATCATCGGCGGCCGGGGGTACAGTCAGCCGCCGATGAGCAATCAAACGGGGAAGGAAGGATTTTCCCGTTGTTGCCGGACAAATCAGCCGGAAGCGTTTCAAGCTTCCGCTGCAAGCACAGAATAACACACAAAGATAAACTGAATCTAAACAATTATATAAATCATGCAGGAAGCGAAACGGTAAAAACCGTTCTGTTTTCATTGCTTGCCACCTGAATTTGCCCTTTATGCAATTCCACAACCTTTTTCACGATGGCCAGGCCGATTCCGTTGCCTTCTGTGGCATGGGATTCATCCGTCTGATAAAATTTTTGAAAGATCCGCTGCTGCTTTTCAGTCGGAATTGGACTCCCGGCATTCCCGACGGCTATCAACAGATGGTTTTCTTTTTTGCTGATGCTGATATTGATTTCACCATACTCCGGCGAAAACTTAATCGCATTATCAATCAAATTGATCCATACCTGCTTTAACAGTTCTTCATTGCCGTGGATGGTGTATTCTTCAAAATCAAGATTCAGATCGAGATTCCTTTTTGACCATTTGTTTTCCAGAAGCAGCACGCAGGAACGGATTTGCTCTGACAGGTTGAATGCTGTCACATCGCGCAAAATGGTTTGGTTTTCCACCTTGGATAGGTTCAGCACATTTGTCGCCATGGCCGACAAACGCATGGATTCTTCCTCAATCACATCCATGTACTCCAGCTTTTGTTCCTCCGTCAGGTTTCCCCGCTTCAGAAGGGAAGCGAAGCCGGCAATAGACACAATGGGGGTTTTGAACTCATGGGAAAAATTATTGACAAAATCAGTGCGCAGCACTTCTGTATTTTCCAATTCTTCTGCCATTTTATTGAAGCTGCCCTTCAATTCCCGCATCGTTGGGTGGCGGCTGAGCAATTTGCCAAAATGGAGCCTGGTTTTAAAATCGCCGGAAGCCAGACGGTTCATGGCATTGATCACCTGATTGACCGGACGGAGAGGGATTTTGCTGACAAGATAGGATAATACGCCGCCAAGAAGAATGCTGGTAATCGCAATGTACAAAAGAAAATGCGTAGCGTCCGGTTTGGCTGAACCAATCGTCAGAATATCCTGCTGCACCAGGATGATAATCGCTGCGGTAACGATCACCATGGTGATCACAAAGAAGCACAGCACCACGCCGGTAAACAGCAGGTTCAGCGCCATGCGGCTTTTCCGCTCCTGTTGACGATTCTTTTTCCCGGACGTCATGCTTTTTTCACCGCCTTATATCCCAATCCCCGGACAGACTGGATTTCAAATGCCTGCCAGGCTTCAAACTTTTTCCGCAGCCTTCCGATATGCACAGTCACGGTTTCCCAGCCCGTATCCGAATCTGTTCCCCAGATTTCATCCATTAGCTGAATCCGGGTAAATATTTTCCCGGGATAGGAAAGCAGTTTATACAGCAGCAAGAATTCCTTCTGGGGAAGCTCTACTGTTTCCCCAGGCCGAGATACGGTCATCGCGTCATAATCCAGTACAGCATCGCCCACGGACAGTTTCCGTTCACTGACGATGCGAGCCCTGCGCAGCAGCGCTTTGATGCGCAGCAGCATTTCCTCTACATCGATAGGCTTAGTGATATAATCATCTGTACCTACAAGAAATCCCTGCCGCCGATCTTCCGGCATCTGTTTGGCAGATACCATCAGGATGGGAAGCTCGCTTTGCCCTTCCCGCAGCGTTTTTGTCAGTTCATATCCATCCATGCCCGGCATCATAATATCCAGTACAACCAAGTCGATATGCTCCCGCTCCAGCTTTTCCAGAGCGTCTTCTCCGTTAATTGCTGTGGTTACCTGATATCCTTCAGTTTCCAAAACCGCCTGAATCAATCGGCGGGTGTTTTTATCATCATCCACAACCAATGCATGCACCATGCTCTGATCACCTCGAAAGGATTGTAACAAATGATTCTAAACTGAATCGAAACAAAAATGATTTACGACAATTTCAGTATATCATATTCAATGGTCCCTCGCATGCGGTCTCAGCAATCTGCCCGATTTGTGACACACTTTTTCTGAAAAAAGTTTAGTTTCAGTTTATTCTTTATAGCTATACTCTTTCCGTCAAGCAAATGAGACGTATGTTTCATAAACTTGAATTCAGAAAGAGAGGGATCAGGATGAAAACAAAAACCTTCAACATGATCGGTGCGTGTTTGATGATTCTTTTGCTGGTTATGCAGTTCACGCCGTTTTGGCAGTATGGAGAACCCGCAAAGTCTGTCAGTATTCAAGGGTATGTTTGGTTTCCAACGGATCATATAAACTTGGATAAAGAATTACAGGCGCAGACAAATGATCCTCAATTTGGCGTCAGCAATATTGTGCTCATGCCTGTATTGGAGCTGCTTCTCTGCTGTATCGGTGCTGTCTGCTGCTTCGTGAAATCAGATCATGCGCTTCCGCTTTTGTTTCCCATTATCGCAGGAATGATTGGCATATTCGGGTACTTGAAGCCTGCTTTCAGATTGGGCTCTTTATGGCCCATGCATATCACACTTTGTGTTGTGCTTCTGGCTATTGGAATGATTGGGTTCATTATGGCGCAGCGCGCCAAAAAGTAAAAGGAGGTACATATCATGGGTAAGCACACGGAGAAAATTAACAAACTGGCAGAAAAGAAAAAGACTGGAAAAATTGCAGGTTACCTGAATGATAAGGATCTTGAAACCAGGATCGATGCCATTCGCGCATTGGGAAGGTGCGGCGGCGAAGAAGCCATCAATCGTTTGATGACGCAAATGGCTTCACATAATCCGCAGGAAAGGATCGAGGTGGCAAAAGCACTGGGCGAATGCGGGCCTGATGCTGCTTTCTATCAATTGAGTCATTACGCAGCGCAGGAAACTGACGCCGCAGTAAAAGAGGCCATGAAGGAAGCCATGGGGAAAATCCATAAACGCACAAATGAAAAAGACGTATAAGGAACAATATAATTGATATCAGCCCATTCCCGATTTTGATCCCCATTGCGGCTTCTTCCCGAAGCGCGGCTGCAAAACCCCGTGCAGCTCTGCGGACGGAGTAAATATATATCCTCCTGATTTTGGCGGCAGTTTTTCTGCCGCCTCTTCTTTAGTTTATTTTCAGTTTATATTGCTTTGCTACAATGCGGATGAACGCAAAAAGCAACTAATCCCGAAATACTGCGGAGGTAAAAAAGCTATGGATAATTTACCATTATTCAAAGGAACGGAAACGGATGATTTTCCTCCCTCTATCAATCAGGAAACAGTGGAATGGGCGCTGCAAAAGACATATGAGTTTGCCCAGCTTATGTCCTGCTACCGTTGCGCGATGATGCAAATAGAAACGAAATTCAATATACTCAATGAAGAATTCTCCCTCCAGTTTGACCGTCAACCTATCAGCACCGTCAAAACCCGCCTGAAAAATCCGTTGAGCATCCGCACTAAACTGGGCTCAAAACAATTGCCTCTCTCTATTGAAAGTATTGAGCGCAATCTGAATGATATAGCCGGTATCCGCGTGGTCTGCTCCTTTGTTGAGGACGTATATATGCTGGCAGATGCGTTGCTGAAACAGGATGATATTACACTGATCGAAGAAAAGGATTACATCCGCCATCCCAAGCCCAATGGGTATAGAAGCCTGCATTTGATCGTAGCTGTTCCCATCTTTCTTGAGCATGAGAAGCGGATCATGAAAGCCGAAATCCAACTGCGTACGATCGCCATGGATTCCTGGGCCAGTCTGGAACACCAGCTGCGGTATAAAAAGGAAAATGATTTTGATGCGGACATGGCAGCGGAAATCCTGCGCTGCGCTGAGCTGAGCGCGGAGTTGGACAGCCGGATGAACGCATTGAAAAACACTGTGTATGCTGATGAGCATAACGAAAGCGCAATCATTCAAAAGGGGCTGGCAGAAATTAAACGAAGATCTGGCATGAAGGAAGATGGGACTTCAGTATTGTGACAGCATTATTTCTGACAGAGAGCCTGCTGCCGGATCTGATATGATGCAAAAAGAGAGGGTGAAACCGTGCTGAAAACCTATCGGGAAGATTATCTGCTGCGTACAAAAGATTGTGATATAAATGGCGAATGGCGCTTTAGCTCCATCCTGGAAGCGCTGCAGGAGACTGCGGGCGGACATTGTGACAGAATGGGCTGCGGCAGGAACGATTTGAGAAAAAAAGGCATTACTTGGGTTTTGATCCGCAGCGAAGTGCAAATGGAGCGGTATCCCACTATTGAAGACCGGGTCAGCATAGAAACTTTTCATAAAGCAACGCGTCATCGCCTCTTCCCCCGGTATTTTATCATTCGGGATGAAGAAAACAAAATCATTGGCAAAGCCAGTACACTTTGGGCATTGATGGATTTGAATACCCGGCAGACCGTAGCCTCAGACCCTGTTAGCAGCCTTATGCCAGATAACAGCGATCTGAAAGCGCCGCTCCCGCTTCCGGGCTCCATTGAACCTCTTCCTTCGGCCTATCAAGTTGATAAGCATTATCAGCCCTTATATACTGACCTGGATGCTAACGGCCATATGAATAACGCCCGATATGCCGATTTGCTTTGCAATTTGCTGGGAACAGAAACACTGCGCAAAATTCGGATCCAATCTATGACCCTGAATTACAATGCTGAAATACTGCCGGATCAAGAAATCTATCTCGTTTTACAAATGAACAGGCTGAAATGCCGCCTGGTAGGTATCTGTGCAATGAAAATCACTTTTGAGATTGGTTGCACCTTGTTGCCGAGGGGATGCACAGAAGGTGAGCTAAATGACGAAGAATGAAGGATCAAAACCAGCAAACAAAATCTTACCCAAGAGTAAACGTTCTGCCGCAATTGCGTGGGCTGCAAAAAATCAGGAAATCAGTTATGGCAAATTGATGCTGGAACTGACTGACCAGCAAAAGAGCAGAATATACAGAGACTATCAGAAGTTTCTGGAGGAGAAAGAGCAAATCGCTCTTTCTTGGACTCGTGATAAAGGAACAGATAAATGAATACGGTTATGTTGATCCTAAAAGGAATTGGAATCACAGTCTTTTTGTATATCATTTTGCTGACGGTCAGTTCATTGCTGATAAATCCAAAGAAAACCTATGAGAAAGAAAACAGATATTATCGTTTTCTTTTGAATATCAGCACGGCTTGCGCACTGAAATGCGCTCGGGTGCGTATCCGAGCAGAAGGAATGGATCGGCTGCCGCTCAACGAAAGATTTCTGCTGGTTTCCAATCATGCATCAAATTTCGACCCTATTCCGGCACCTCCAGTATTCTAGTCTCAGCCCGTTTGCTCATTCAGGCGTCTCTATTCTACTGTGGGGTGCTTTCGCTTGCAATTGGCCTGCTTCTCAGCGGTCATTTTGGATTATACAGGAAGCTCCGGACGACAGAATGCTTTATCCGCGTTAGTATGGATATACTTTCACAAAAGAATAATATCCGTAGGTCTTTTCCTTCGCGTTGAATTCGGGATTTCTATCATGGGTTATTGAGTGGTGATGCCTTCTGATAAAGCTGATTTATCCAGCCGATAAAGATAGGATATCATATTCTTAATTGATCACACGGATATGGTTTATGCCGAAGTATTGGTCATAATGATTAGCGATAAACTGTTCTTGAAACGACGATGCTTTTCTTGCGCAGGAATTGCCGGTCAAGGAATTCACTATAAGTACCTGGGGTAATAATGCCCTGTGGATTCATCAAATCAACTCCACCGCTGCCTGACAGCATATTAGCGACAGCCACGCAGTTTGTGGTCAGTACATTATATGTTTTGAAGGGGCCATGACCAATTTTATAAAATTCTGCTTGTACTTCCTGTTCCATCAGTTTGGGCTCGGGTGTTTTTTCGGCAGAAGGATACCAACGCTTGCTCTGATATAAGAACTCATTGATCTTATCCAGCACGGCCGCTTTTTGTAATTCCGATAAAACTACACCATATCCGATCATGCGCTGCTTGTCATGCGTCAATACATATTGCAGATATTGATCACGATTAGCTTTGAAGAATACGCCGTCGGAAAAAGCGCCGAACAAGTGATTGCTTGTGCTATCATAATTGCCGAAGCTATACGCTTTTCCTTCCAAAGCAATATCCATATGTCCCAAACCAAATGCAGCATTTTTCCCTAGATGCAGGAAAATTTCAAGGTTAGGCTGAGCATTTTCAAATGCAGTTTCCTGCCTCGTCCACTTCTCGATTTCCGCTTCTTCATCCGGATCATCCATCATCCGCAATAAACGCATCGGCAAAAGTGCAGTCAATAGTACCGGCGGTTTGAATCGCACCCGCTGCTTTACGCGTTTTCCGTCCATATCCGTGCCAAGGAGCTCACGGATCGCATCAATCATCGCAAAGAAGGAACTGAAAAGGGAATACAATCCCAATAACCAGCTCAGGGGAACTGCGCTCCCGGTAAGGTTAGAAAAAATGGTAACAGCAAATAATGAATACAGGATTCCCTGCAGGAGCGTCTGGATTCTTCCTCTGCTTTTCGTTTTTATTAATTGGTATGCGTAAATAAACTTTGCAATCGCGTTGATAAAAATCCAGACTGCAAAAACCAATGATGCTGAGGAGGCAATAAACGTAGGATGGATTGACAGAAAAATGGCAAGCCCGAGCATAAGAAGCGCATGGAATAAAGATGGCCGCTTCTCGTCGCGTTTTGTAAGCCACTTAAACAAGGTGTTAAGTGCTGCAATCCAAGCAAGAATATGTATTATGGAGATTGCAAACGCCAATGTGCTTTTCGGGTTTGTAAAAAAGAGTATGCCAATGACCAGAAGAGCTAATGCCTCCAAAAACAGGGAAACGGGTGTATATGCTTTTCTCAGCATAGTAAGTCCATCCTTTTATTGATATTCATTTCGACCTTATCTCCGGACAAATGGTGTGTTGCATCATAAAGCACCTTTCGGACAGTTTCTTACGCATTCCATGCATAAGATGCATTCCGTTCCGTTTTCACGTTTCCTTGAATTATCCGTCACATCCACATTCATCGGGCAAATACGTTTACATTTCCCGCAGGAGATGCACTTCTCCTTGTCGCATTTTACACGAAGCAAAGAAAAATAACTCATCGGCTTCAGGAAAACCGTAATCGGACAGATATATTTGCAGAAAGCCCGGTTGTCCTGGAAGGCAAATGCAAGGATGATCCCAATCGCATAATATAGAATGTTGCCGATGATAAACGCCCAGAACATGATCCGCTCTATGTTTCCCACATGCGCAAGGAACAATGCGGCGACAAAGAGGAGTGAAGCCACAAAGGTGATATACCTGATCCATCCTAATTGTCTTCGCGGTTGTTTGGGCACTTTATAAGGCAGGAAATCCAGCACCATGGCAGTCCAGCAGGCATATCCGCACCATCCGCGTCCGAAGATCAGCGGCCCGAATATCTTGGCCACAGCATAATGGATGGTGGCCGCCTCAAACACGCCTGTGAATAAGTAATACCAGAATCCTTCGATTTGCATGTTTTCGTTGCAGATCAATCCGAGATAGATCAGCATGTACAGACCGACAAGAAGCTGAACAATGCGCCTGGCATGCTCGTATTTTTTGATAAACAGGAAGATGCCCAGCGAAATAGACAGGCCAATGTAGCTGAAATTGAACAGATAGAACAGATTGTCCTTTGTCAGCCACAAAGTAATTGCGATCGTTTCAAATACAATCAGCAAAATGATCGGCATCGCGAATTTCTTCATCTTGTATCCCCACAAATCCTGTTTAATTATTCATCCAGCCGATTGCGGTACCATTAAGCTAAAAACGATCAGTTCACCCAAAGAACTGCGCCCTTGCTCCGGCAAGAAGGAGCACAACGAGAATCACTGTGTAGGCAATACATTTTAGGACGGGAAACACGTTGATTTTTCCCTTCAGCTTCCAGGCAACAGAGGCTATGGAAAACAGCGTAAAACCCAGAGCGATCCAGTAAAAGACAGCACTATGTCGATGAAAAATCACAAAAGACGTGATTCCCTGAATAATCCCCACCAGGAAGGTGACCCAGCCCATTTTGATCGTGAATCGTTTTAGTCTGTTTGGATCGATATATCGGCTCATAAACTCGTCCGAAAGCTCCAGTGGATTCAGTTTCTTTTTTCCGCTGGCGTACATTAGTCCTGTGACAATGCTGAATACGCAAAGCACAGCATGAAATATGTCACCTTTTTCATAGAAGATGCCATTCCCAGTAAACTTTCACAAATGAATAATACCACAAATTGCTGTCAGTGTATAGACAGATTCGTTGACCAATAACAACAATGTAACAATCTTGGAGCACGAGCTCCTCTTTTTTTCTTTTGAGGCGGTCCAAACTGCCTGCTTTTTTCCAGTGAGTTGTGAGGACGTTGATCCTCGGATTGGAGGAAACAGGAAATGACGCAGGCCGAAAAAGATGTCGTTCTGTCCCTGAGACAGCAGCATTATTCGTTTTCAGCAATAGCGCAAACCACAAGACTGCCCCTGGGCACCATCAAATCCTTCCTGTCCCGTGTTGGTGAAAAGAAGGAAACCCTGGTCGCGGTGGCACACATTACAGCGGATCAAACCCGCTGCAGACAGTGTGGTGTACCCCTGAATCAAGCACAGCATGGTAAGATATTGCTCGCCCAATTGAATCGTGAATTCAGATGCGGGATGAGAAATCGTTCCAGACAAGGAACGAAACCGCAGGAATACTGGAGGTATTTCAAGGTTGAGTGACGCAGGATGGACCGATTTATCGCCCGCAGATAATTCATGATTTAGTTGGGCGAGCAATAGTAACCCAACTCCGTTTGATAATCTTCATTGATATATATAATTAATCTGAACTCTGTACCCTGTACTCTTTTTCCAACCCTGATGTTATTTGGCTTCAATAAACGCTTTCAGCTTGGCAAGGTCAATTCCCTCGCTGTCCTCCAGCACGCTGAGCAGGGCTTCGGCCATGAACTTGACGCCGCCGGGCACGTCGCTTTCGATGTTCAGCGGCAGCACGGGGTCATGGACGGAAAGCCGCAGCAGGAACCAGCCGGTGTTCATTTCGCCGCCCAGGTCGAAGTTGATGCGCACGCCCTCGCGGTTGTCCGGCGCGATGTGCCAGCCGGGGGCGAAAGCTGCGTGATCCATCACCTTTTCGATGGCGAATTTGCCAGCAGACCGGAAGTCTTCCGCGGTAATGTCCAGGCGGATTTCGGCGCTTTCCACCGGCTCCCGCAGGTCGGCGATCAGGTCGGTCAGTTCCCGGCCCTCCTGCTTTAGGCGCATGGCCTCGCAGATCAGCACCGTCACCAGGTACATACCGTCGTCCAGGAAATGGTTTTCCCGCAGGGCGGCGTGGCCGCTGGTCTCAATCGCCAGGGGACAGTTCAGGCCCGCTTCGTTCAGGCGCTTGGCCTCGTCGATCACGTTGCGGTAGCCGCGCTTGTAGCGGTAATGCTCGCCGCCCCACTCCATGATAAACTGGGCAAGACCGGAGGAAGTCACGCTGTCCGTCACGATGGTCAGGCCCGGGTGCTTGTCCAGCAGCACGGCAGAGATCAGGGCGATCAGCTTGTTCCGGTTGATTTCCCGCCCGTTTCTGTCCACGATGGCAGCGCGGTCGCAGTCCGTGTCAAAGATCACGCCCAGGTCAGCCTCGGCCTTCACCACGGCGGCGCTCACGGAGGCCATGGCCTGTTCGTTTTCGGGGTTCGGGATGTGGTTGGGGAACATGCCGTCCGGCTCCAGGAACTGGCTGCCCTCCACCCACGCGCCCAGGTCTTCCAGCAGGCCCGCGTAGAAGCCGCCCGCGCCGTTGCCCGCGTCCACCACCACATGCAGGCCCAAGAGGGGTTTCTGCACGTCGGTGTCCAGCCCTTGGCGCACCCGGTCTTTGAGCTGCTCGCAGTACACGGGCAGGAAGTCCCGCTTCACGATCGGCGTGGAGCCGCCGGACAGCGGCGCGTCGCTCTCGGCGATGTCCAGGATGGCGTCCAAATCCTTGCTGTCGATGCCGCCCGCTTTGGTGAAAAATTTCAGGCCGTTCCGGTCATAGGGGTGGTGGCTGGCGGTGATCATGATCGACCCGTCGCAACCAAAGCCCTCGGTAATCAGGCTCATATACATGGCCGGTGTAGTGCACATGCCGTAGGTCTCCACCAGCGCCCCCGCCTTCATGCAGCCCTCCGCGCAGGCGTCCATCAGCGCTTCACCGGTGACGCGGCTGTCCCGTCCCAGGGCGACCCGGGGATTATCCACTCCCCGCTCCTTTAACCAGGCCACGAACGCTCCCCCGATCCGGGCAGCCACCGCCGCCGTCAAAGGGGCATCCTCGCCCAGCGCCCTGCCGCGCACGTCCGTGCCGCTTTTCAGCCCACGCAAACCAGTACTCATACATTCCCTCCCTGTTCGTCCAATTGGTTCATCGCTTCCTCCACGCAGCCCCGGAAAATCCAGTACAGCGGGGCCAGCGCGGTATAATCGTCCATCACCCGGCGCACAATGTCGGGCGAATGAATCCAGGATAGGTTCGTTCCCTGGCGTTCGGCGTACACCTGCTTCTTTAAGTACCAGGGCTTCAATACCTCCGGCAAATCCTCCGGGGGTTTCATTTTCTTCCATTCCGGCCCTGCCAGGGCGAAGTTCCGCTCCTTCAAAACGGGCAGGATGCGCAGGAAATCATCGGGATGAGCCACGATCTTCCGCCGCATGGCGTCCATGATCTCCCTCGTTTCGCCCCAGATGCCCACTCCCCAACTCAGATGCTCCGGGCTGATTTCAAACCAGTAAAAAGGCGTGCCGTCGTTGGGCCTGCCGCTCTGCCGGAACGCCACCCACAGGTGGTCACGGTAGGGAGACTTGTCCTTGCTGAACCGGGTGTCGCGGTTGATGCGGGATAAGCACTTGACGGGCCGCACTTCCATATCCTCGGCGATTTGCTGCATTCCCGGCCCCATGGCCGTGATGAAATCATAAAAAGGCTGGCGCGCCTCCCGGTAATACCGCTCCCGGTTGGCGTCCATGAAGGATTTGTCGTTATGAAACCGCAGGTCGAGAAAGAAAGGAATCAGTTCCTTTCCAAAGCCTTGAAACACAAATGCGCCTCCTATACTCCGCTTCTTCCATATTATAAACGAAACTTCCTTTTTATTCAAGCCGTTAAAGCCGACAATTCCTATCGAAAATTGCTAAAGGATTCGTGTTTTCGTAACTGGGGGAAGCCATTCTCTGTAGTCCAGAACCTTCCGGTTCGGTCTTCGCTGAAAACCGGGCCAGGCTCAAATGAAGATCAAGAATCTCCTGACACTCTCTAACAAAGCAACAGAACGCAAAGCTTTCGTTCAGGAAAGCGAATACTGAAATCCAAGCATTGGCGAAGAACATGAGGATGAACAACACCTATCACAAAGAAAAAGGAAATAATTAGTCAAAGTATATATTGGGAAATCTCTCAGCGGGAGTTTGCCAGTCAACTCCATAATCAGTTTTCAGGATTCTCTTCTCTATCCCCCATAAAAAGTGACAATCACCAAACCTATGTAACAGTCGTTGAGCTCTTCCTGGAGGATTAAGTTTTACGATAATCTCAATTCTTCTTAGTTCATCTTTTTCCGACTTAATTAATTCATCAATGCTTTTGGACTTAAAGAATATCTCATTATGCAACTTTGCAAGCTTTTGAAAGCCAGCGAATCCTTTTTCTTGGTACAACTTTCGAGCTTCTGCCTTCTCTTCCTCTATTGTTCTCCATGGAGCCGGGCGATCGTCATCATTTGACCAATAATGCTTTAGCTTCTTTTCCAGACGATCTGAAGGAATCTCGCGATCTTCATCGAAATACATGGCGTCAATTGCCCGTTCTACATCTTCCTGTTCTAATGCAGCATTGACTTCAGCAATTTTTCTTTTGTAGACTTCCAATCTCTTTACATACATTCTTGCAGAGTAAAGCTTATCATGAACATAGTACCAATTTACTTTACGAGAAACGTCTCTTTCAATTCTCTTATCGATTATATTGCCATTTTTATCAAGTATATTTTCCTTCTTGGGTTTGTTTCTCTTTTGAAAAAATCTGAGCATCAAGCGCTTCCTCCCTTTAGTGCTTTTTATTCACACTTGTCAAAGGGCAAGTTTTACAGGCACTTCGGGCCCAAAGAAGGTTTCCCCCGGAACCCTTTCCAAGAAAACCATAGGGAAAAGACAGCCTGAAAAGAAATGATTTATTCTGAAATTTTTCCTGTATTTACGAAACTCTCTCAAACACCATAACGATGGAAGCAAAGTCGTGATGCGGGAAGGGCAGCGGCACGCCCGCGCGTTCCAGGTCAGCGGAAGAAACCGTTTGGCCGTCGGGAGCGCGGTAGGTTCCCTCCGGTACGCCGTGCAGCCGCACGCGGAGCGATTCTCCGTTGGGCATGTTCAGCGTCCGGTAGGCGCAGAGAACGACGCGGCTTTCGTCGGCGAACTGCCAGGCGGTCACGTTACCCTCGAAGGGGCTGAGCAGGCGGGTAAACACGCCCTGCTGGGTGGTCTTGCGAATGGCTTTCACCTGGGCCACCTGGCGGCGAATTTCTTCCATGTCCTCCGCGGTCTGCGCGGACAAGTCCAGCTCGTACCCGAAATTGCCGCCCAGGGCCACGTCGCCGCGCATGCGCATCCCGGTCACGCGCCCGACCTGATGGTTCGGCACGGCGGACACGTGCGCGCCCATGGTGCTGGTGGGATAGCACAGGCTTGTGCCGTACTGGATGGACAGGCGGGCCACGGCGTCGGTGTCGTCGCTGGTCCAGGTCTGGGGCATGTAATGCAGCATCCCCGCGTCGAAGCGCCCGCCGCCGCCGGAGCAGCTTTCAAACAGCACCTCGGGGAAAGACCGGGTGATCGTTTCCAGCACGCGGTACAGGCCCAGCATGTAGCGGTATCCTGTTTCACCCTGCCGCCCGTCGGTCAGGTCTTCCGAACCCGCCTCCAGGAAATTCCGGTTCATGTCCCATTTCACATAGCCAATAGGCGCGGAACACAGCACAGAGGAAACGGCTTCGATCACGTAATCCTGCACTTCTTTCCGGCCCATGTCCAGAATCAGCTGCTGCCGGGCGGTGGTGCGGCGGCGCTTGTCGGCGTGAAGGCACCAGTCGGGATGCGCTCGGTACAGGTCGCTGTCCGGGGACACCATCTCCGGCTCGAACCACAGGCCGAATTTCAGGCCCAAGGCGTTGATGTCCTTCCCCAGCCCGTCCAGGCCGCGGGGGAGCTTTTCGCGGTTCACCACCCAGTCGCCCAGGGAGCAGTTATCGATGTTGCGCTTGCCAAACCAGCCGTCGTCCAGCACGAACAGCTCAATGCCCGCGTCGGCGGCGGCACGGGCGATTTTCATGATCTTTTCGTGGTCGAAATTGAAATAGGTCGCTTCCCAGTTGTTGATAAGGATGGGCCTCTCCCGGTCGCGCCAATACCCCCGGCAGACGCGCTGGCGGATGAGGCTGTGAAGGGCTTGGCTCATGCCGTTCAAACCCTTGTCAGAGAAGGCGAAAATCACTTCCGGAGACTGGAAGGTATTGCCGGGTTTCAGCCGCCAGGAGAAGGAGCGCGGGTTCAGGCCCAGGGTGAGGCGGGTGGAGCCGTAGGCGTTTTCATCGGCGGTGATGGCAAAGTCGCCGCTGTACACCAGGGCTGCGCCCAGGCATTCACCGGAAAACTCGGTGGCGTCCGGCGCGGCCAGCGCGGCGAAAGGATTGTGCTCATGGCCGGAAGCACCGCGGCAGGAGGAAATCTCGCGGGTCAGCCGGGCGGGAGAAACGCGTTCAATGCTGCGTTCCTTGGCCCAGGCCCCATGCAGGTGGATGAAATCGTACCGCCCCGGCAGGGTGACGCAGGCGCTCCCGGCGTTTTGCAGCGTCAGGGATTCAGCGCCGGTATTTTTATACAGGATGCTTTCCGTGATTATGGGCCTGTCGGCGTACAGCGTATAGCGGACTTCCGCTTCCAGCCCGGTCAGGGCGTCGCGCAAGGTAATGAACAGGGTGTCCGCTTCGGCGTCGCTTTCAACATAGGCGGCTGGCAGGCCGGTCAGCGCAGGCTTTCCCTTTTCAATGCGATAGCCTGTATAGAACAGCTCCGTGCAACGCTGGCCCTGCCCGTCCATAGCGCATACGAGCGCGGGCCGGTAATCGCCCCGCCCGTCCGTGGGGCAGGCATAGGGCAGAGCTTGCCGCGGCGAATCAAAAGAAGCTCCCCCGCGCGGCGTACACAGATACAGGCAGGAGGCCGGATCAGCCAGCGCGGGGCCTAAATAAGGCATCAGCAATTCCTGTTTCCCATCTCCGTCCGGGCGGACGCACAGCACCAGGGAGACAAAATCATTCCGCAGATGAAAAATCCCGTTCGACGTATCGGCTTGAATCATGGAGACACCTCCGTCAGCACAAATCTACAGGAAAATTATACACGGAAAAAAACAGAGTTTCAAGATGATTCTTTGTTGAATTCCATGCAGAAAAAACGCCCTGCCCGCGCTTTTGAAGGCGCAGGCAGGGACATTGTAAAAACGCTTTTTAGTTTGCCGGAGCTTCCGTGGGCTCAGCGGGATTGGTGAGCGCGTAGATCGCTTCCTGATAGTAAACGATCTCGTGCTGCGTCGTCCATTCGGTCATGGCTTCAGAGAAGATCTGGTTCTTTTTGCTGGTTTCCAGATAGGTTGCGATTTGCTCGTGGAAAGCTTCGGTGATTTCTTTCTTCCCGGCGGGCACGTCGCGCAGGTAATAGAGGATATGGATGCCGTTCTTGCCAATGACGGGATCGGATACGTCGCCGGGCTTCACCATCTTTTCGCTGAACGCGGCTTCGGTGAACACGGGATCCCACATCAGGCTTTCCTTATGCACGTGATAGCCGTCGGCCAGCTTTTCCTTGTCCTTCATGCCGGGGTCCTGATTGTATTCTTCGATCAGGGCGGTGAAATCCTCTCCCTTTTCCAGGCGGGCGTAGATATCGTCAATGATTTCTTTTTTGCTGGCAAAGATGGCTTCGCGGGCTTCGTCCAAGGCGGCTTTCAGCGCTTCGTCGCCGTCGGGCTTTTCTTCGGTCTTGCTTTCCTCATAAGCGCTCTGGGCCTTGGTATAAGCGTCCATCAGCTCGCTGTCCACGTCCAGCAGGATATGGATGATGCCACGGTAGCCTTCCGGCACGAAGAAAAACTCCTGGCCGTAGTAAACCTGATACAGTTCATAAGTGCCGATGTTGCCGTCAAAGGAGGCGAGGTCATACTCAGCGGCTTCGTCATACAGGGCCTGGATTTCTTCCTCAGTCGCGGTCGTGTCCTTGCCCTCCATCAGATAAGCTTCCAGCTTTGCTTCGGACGCTTCGTTCTGATACTGCTTTGCGATCGTTTCAACGCTGATCTCATGCGCGTTGTAGTATTCAGCGGCTTCCTGCCTGGTCTGTTCCACGTCGGTGTCGTCAGCGCCGCCGAAATAAGTCACATACTGCTGGATGGCCTCTTCCCATTCGGCCTCGGCTTTCGCTGAGAATTCAGCCATTTCTTCTTCGGTAAACTGATCGAAACCCAGCTCGGTGACCTTGGCGGAGAGGATGCGGGTCTGGATCAGATAATCCAGAGCGGTCTTGTAATCCTTGCTGTCGGTGATATAGCCGCCCGAAACCAGGTAGTTCAGCATATTCGCCGTTTCGTCCAAGCGGATTTCTTTTCCGTCGAGGGCGGCCAGCACGGGGTTCTCATCTTTTGCTTCTTCGGCGGGAGCCGCTTCTTCAGCGGGAGTTCCTTCCTCAGCGGGGGTCCCTTCTTCAGCGGGAGCCGCTTCCTCAGCAGGAGTTCCTTCTTCAGCGGGAGCCGCTTCCTCAGCAGGAGTTCCTTCTTCAGCGGGAGTTTCTTCCGCGGTTTCCACCGCAGCGGCAGGCGCGGCTTCCGGTTCTTCCGGCACTTCCGCAGGCGCTTCTGTGGCGGACACTTCTACCGGCGCTTCCGTCGCGGGAACTTCAGTCGGCGCTTCCGTAGCAGGCGCCTCGGTCGGCGCTTCTGTGGCGGGGGCTTCCGTGGCGGGAACTTCGGTCGGCGCTTCCGTGGGCTGCGCTGCCGCAGAAACAGTCTTGTCCTGCTTCGCGCCGAAAATATCCGTAAACTGATACAGGCAGAATACCGCTGCCAGTACGATCACGATGGCGCATACGATTCCAATCTTTTTCGACATGTGAAAACCTTTACCTCACTTTTCTTTCCCAGGTCATCGGGAAGTAATCGCGGTTGATATTATGGCACATGTTCGGCTTCTTCGCAAGTGTTTTTCAAAAATAAAACGGGGATGTTACAACTTTTTCAATGTTTTATCCGCTTTTTGACACAATTGAGCGCGCTGTTTTTTTCTTGCCGAGATGGCATGAACCGTGTTATACTGTGGAAACGGAACGTTTCTTCCCGAAGAACCGGCGCAGGAGAAGCGAGCATCTCTCCTCCAACACTCCGCCCGCGCAGGAAACGCGGCGCGGAAACGCCGGGTCCTGCGGCAGGGTGTATATGCTGCCGCAGCAGCCCTGCTGCGGATCGTAAGCCCCGAACACACACGCGTCGATCTCCGCCATGATGAGCGCTCCCGCGCACATGGGGCAGGGCTCCAGGGTAACGTACAGGGTACAGCCATGCAGCCGGCGGGTTCCAAGCGCCCGGCAAGCGCGTTCCATCGCCAGCATTTCCGCGTGGGCAAACGGATGGCCCCCCTCGCGCTCGTTATGGGCACGGGCAATGATTTTTCCGCCGTATACCACCACCGCGCCGACCGGCACCTCGTTTTCGTCTTTTTCTGCTTCCCGCAACGCTTCTTCCATGAAAGCTTCCGTTTGCAGCATGCCCGTTTTTCCCTCCGCCCCGGTTCCAAATCATTCATTTGTTACTATATCACAGAACCCTGCCAAGATTCAAGAAGGAGGAACAAAGACCATGACGAACGCCACACTCGAACTGATTTCTTCCCGCCGCAGCCATCGCGCCTACGAACCGACTCCCCTGACCCAGGAGCAGATTGACGCGCTGCTCAAAGCCGCCGTGGAATCCCCTTCCGCTGTGAACCGCCAGCCCTGGCATTTCACCGTGGTGCGCAATCAGGAACTGCTGAGCGAACTGAACCAGGCCGTATGGGAGCGGATGATGGAACGGAATCTCGACAAACGTTCTCCCCGCTTCGCGGATAAGGATTTCCACGTTTTCTATCACGCCCCCTGCGTCATTTTCATCTCCGGTCTGCCGGACTTCCATTACACGCCCATCGACGGCGGCATCGCGGTGGAAAACATTGCTCTGGCCGCGGAGAGCATGGGCCTTGGCAGCGTGATCCTGGGCATGCCCCGCGAAGCTTTCCTGACCGAAAAGGCGGATGCGTTCCGCAAAGCGCTTCTCTTCCCCGAGGGCTGGGATTTTGTGATCGCCATTGCCGTCGGCACGCCTGCCGACACCAAGCCCGCCCATGAAGTCAAAGAGGACAGGATTTCGTTTGTGGACTGAAAACAGTTAGGAGATAGGAGTGAGGAGTTAGGCGTTTTATCATGCTTTGAATGAACGCGAGGCAGGCTTTTGTTCAATTGTTCGACTGTATAAAACTCCTAACTCAAAACTCCTAACTTCCCCAAAAAATCGTCTGTCCCGCCGCAGCGCCGCGCCTTTTCAGCGGCCAAACGACGGGACAGTAATGCAGGAGACCTCCATTTCCATTCTATGCCGGATCTCAGCCGGAGATGACCCAAAATACCTATGATTTCAGAGGACTCATGACGCATGACTGATAGGATCTCCTCAGCCCTGCCGCGCACAGGCGGCAATGAAGACAAGGACTTTGTTAAAATCATCGCCTTGGTGTTCATGATCATCGATCACATTGGCGTGGCTTTTTTCCCCAAGGTGTATGAACTGCGCATCCTGGGCCGCATCGCGTTCCCGCTGTTCGCCTGGGGCATGGTGACGGGAGCGGTTTATACCCGGAATATCTGGAAGTACGCGCTGCGGGTGCTCATCGTGGGCGTGATCGCCCAGCCATGCTATAAGTACGCCATGAACCATGACTGGGGCGAACTGAATGTATTCGCCACGCTGCTGCTTGGCCTGCTCGGTATCGCGGCCATCCGGGAAAACCGCTTTGGAAGCCGGTACTGGGGGCCTGTATTGGCGGTGCTGCTTGCCTGCGCGATCAAAATGGACTACGGTTTCCAGGGCGTACTGTTCATCCTGCTGCTGTATGGCGCGCGGCAGACGCGCTCTTCCATCACAGCGGTGATGATCGCCTATTGCCTGTACTGGGGCTTTGGCACACTGACGCTGAAAACGGTGCTCGGCTTGCCGGTCATCCAGGAGGTTTCGTTCCTGCCGCAAAGCAAAAAGCTGATCGCCAACATCTCGCAGATCCAGTTCTGGTCCATCCTGGCGCTTCCCGTGATCCTCCTGCCGATGCGCACGCGAAAAGATCGCCGCCACCTGCCCATGTGGGTGGGGTATACGTTCTACCCCGGCCATCTGCTGGTCATCGCCGTGATCCGGCACTGGAGCGAAATCGTGGCGTTTTTCAGCCGATAGACGTATTCGTAAACGCGCCCGCGTTTTTCAGCGCCTGGCGGTGGCGGTTGATCACCTGATCCAGCTCCTGATGCCGCGTCGGCGCGGCAATACGCATATTCGGAAGATGCAGCCGCGGTCCGCCGTCAGTGTTCTCCCCCCGCGTATCCGTACCCTGAACGGATGCGCGGGGCTTTTCTTGTGCTGGCTGCTGGCTGCCCGCCTGTTGGAAATCCAATTGTCTTGATCGCCAGGCCAGCCACTGATCCTGCTGCTCCTGCCAGGTCAGCGCCGCGAAGGGCGATCTGCTTTCTGCCTGTTCCTGATTCATCCCTCTCTCCTCCTTCTTCCGCTTTCGGTTTCATCCTATGCGGGAGGAGGGAATTGGTGAGAGAGGTAGGGATTAGGGATTAGGGAATAAGAGAATGAGAGTTCAGAGTACAGATGATATAGTGTTGACATACGGGAGTCCACATTTTGTCAACTATATAAAACTGTACTCTGAACTCTGTACTCTCGTCTTATTGCTCGCCCAATTGAATCGTGAATTCAGATGCGGGATGAGAAATCGTTCCAGACAAGGAACGAAACCGCAGGAATACTGGGGCCGAAGCGCTCGAAAAACAATCCGGTGGATTGTTTTTATCGGAGGCCGGGCGGCAGCCCAGGGCCGAAGGATATTTCAAGGTTGAGTGACGCAGGATGGACCGATTTATCGCCCGCAGATAATTCATGATTTAGTTGGGCGAGCAATAACTCCTAACTGATCCCTACTCTCCTGATTGCCAAAAAAGTGAAAGTGCGTCAGAGGTGTTTTCCTGGGGGATTTGGTTGCCGAAGAGCAGGCCGGTGATGTCCTCCCACAGACGGGAGGAAGCGGACGGCGCTTTGGCCTGGGCGATCTGCACCGCTTGCTTGCCCTCCAGCAGGATACCGTTGTTCAGGAGCTCCGCGTTGATGGGAATGATCCGGTAGGTATACACCACGCCCACCTGGGCTTTCTTGTCAGTGTAATACAGGGTTTCCCCCGCCTTGCCGTTCAGCTCGTCCAGGATAAAGCATTCGCCCACCGCGTCCCGCTGGATGCGGTACAGCCCGGCGTCCGAAGCGGTGATGACCAGCACCGGATTGCCCTGGCTGTTGTGGGTCACATAAAAGGCCGAGGGCGTGCGCGGCGCGCTCCACACGTTGGAGGATTTCGTGGGCTTGTTGGTGGCAAGAAATACCTCGGAAATACTGTACTGCTTGGGGGTCATGTTGGTTGCCAGCATCGGTTCTCCCGCCCACTCGATGGATTTCAGGTCGATATTCAGCCACACCATGCCGTCCGCTTTGAGAAAGGCGGGCTTTTCTTTTCCGGTGTAATAGCTCTTGAAAAACCTTGTCGCCATAGCGGCGGTGAAGTCGCCCCCCGACACCCAGCTCTGCAGCTTGTGGCTGTTGTCCGGGTTGTCAAAGCCCATCCAGAAGACGGTGGAAATGTCGCTGTTGTAGGCCGCCATCCAGATGTCCCGGTTGCCGCCGGTGGTCATGTTCACGGTGCCGGTCTTTCCCGCCACGGGGGTTCCAGCGCCGGAGAGCTTGGCTCCCGTACCGGAGGAGGTGACGGTCTGGAGCAGGCTGGTCATCAGATATGCGGTCTGTTCAGACAGCACCTTCCGGCCCTGAACTTCGTGCTGATACAATATCCTGCCGTTTGCGTCCTCAATGCGCTCGATGAAGTAAGGCGCGTAAAACGTGCCGCCGTTGGCGAACGGCGCGTAGGCGGCGGCCAGCTGCACGGGAGAGACGCCGTAGGTCATCGCACCTAAAGCCAGCGACAGATTCCAGTCCCGGTCGTCCAGCTCAACGCCGACCTTCTGCAAATAATCCCGCCCCGCCGCCACGCCGATTTTGCTGAGGAGCGACACCGCGGCCACGTTCAGGCTGTTCTTCAGCGCGGTGCGGATCGTCACGTTGCCGTAGTACAGGTTGCCGCTGTTGCGGGGGGAGTAATTGCCGAATTTCTGCGGCGTATCGTTCAGCACACTGGCGGTCATATACCCGAAGTTTTCGATGGCCGGCGCGTACACTGCCAGCGGTTTCAGGGAAGAACCCGGCTGGCGGCGCATCTGCGTGGCCCGGTTCAGGCCCCGCTGCACAGTGTATTCCCGCCCGCCCTCGATGGCCCGCACCGCGCCGGAATGCACGTCGATGCTGGCCATGGCGGCCTGGGGTCTTTCCCCGTCGGACGCCTTGGCTGGGAAATTCGCCTCCGGCTCAAAATGCCCGTCGATGATGTCCTGCTGCTCCCGGTCAAAGGCGGTGTAGATGTGATACCCGCCGCCCAGCAGCGTTTCCGCCTGCATGGAGAGCAGGCTTTCCGCCTCGTCCAGCACCGCGTCCACATACCAGCCGTATTTCGCGGATTTGGATGTCTGTTCAATGGGCGTCACATCCTGCGTAAGCGCGGCCCGGTAGGCATCCTCGGAAAGCAAATCGTTTTCCCGCATGGTCCTAAGGATGTACTGCTGCCGCTGCCGGTTGGCTTCCGGATGCAGGTGCGGCGCGTAAGCGCTTGGCGCTTTGATAATCGCTGCCAGGCTCGCGCCCTGGGCGGCGGAAAGCTCCGAAGCGTGTACGCCGAAATAAACCTGGGCGGCGGCCTCGACGCCGTAAGCGCCGCGGCCGAAGTAGATATAGTTGAGATACATTTCCAATATCTGGTCTTTGCTGGCCTGAGCCTCCAATTGCAGGGCCAGCCACATTTCCTCCAGCTTCCGTGCAATGGTCTTTTGCGCGCTCAAATGGCTCAGTTTCACCAATTGCTGTGTAATGGTGCTGGCCCCTTCGGCATAGTCCCCGGCGCGCAGATTGGAGCGCAGCGCGCCAAAGATGCGGATGAAATCAATGCCGCCGTGCTGGTAAAAGCGCAGGTCCTCCGCAGCCAGAAAGGCACTCTGCACGTCCTTCGGCACATCGGACAGCGGCACGCTTACCCGGTTCTGCGCCGACTGAATCTTGGATACAAAATCCCCGTTCCGGTCGTAAATCGCCCCGGTCTGGGGAATATTCGTCAGTTTGCGGATGTCCAGCGTCTGCCAGGAGCCAACGTCAAACGCGAAGTAAAACGCCGCCGCGCCGCCCGCGAGGAGCAGAAGCAGGGAAAGCAGCAGGCTCCGCCAGAGTCCCCGGCGGCTGACGCCGTCCAGCTTTTTCAGTTCCCGCAGGCTTTCCCGGCTTTCCTTCCTGTCCATCCGATCTATATTTTTCCCCCATTTTCCCTTGCGCAACACCGCCGCCCCCCTTTGTTTTCATTCGCGCAGTATGCCCCGGAAACGGGGGCCTTATACTATTTACAGCATTGTTACCAAGGGTGAGAGACGACGGAGGCGAGGGCCACTGCGGCCCTCGTGCACCTGCACCAGGAGATTTCATCTCCTGGACCTCAATAGCGGATTGAACCTGTTGGGATAAGATTCACTTGGTTCCCGCTGATGCTTGAAGAAACGCAGAAGAACGGATTGCTGACGTTATACTTCTGGCCCGGTGGCTGAAAGCCGCCTCTCCGGACGCAAAGCGTCCGGGGAAAGCCAGGAAAAATCCCAGGGAAAAGCTCGCTTTCCTCTGGGATTTTCCAGGCTTTCTTGGGCCAGAAGCCCTCAAACTTTCCGTAACCTCAGCTTATTGCTCGCCCAATTGAATCGTGAATTCAGATGCGGGATGAGAAATCGTTCCAGACAAGGAACGAAACCGCAGGAATACTGGGGCCGAAGCGCTCGAAAAACAATCCGGTGGATTGTTTTTAGCGGAGGCCGGGCGG
>JAFWQM010000106.1 GCA_017509065.1 Clostridia bacterium | reverse complement strand
GTACAGGGAGTCCAGGATGCCGCACAGATCGGCGGGAGCGTACTCCAGCTCCACCTTTCCGCTCTCGATGCGGCTCATCTCCAGAATGTCATTGATGAGCGCCAGCAGATGCTGGCTGGAGCAATAGACCCCGCCGGTGATGGACGAGCGTCCCATGAGATAGGAGAAGCTGCTGCCGATGACCAGCATGATCGCCATGCCAATGAGCATGGAGATCAGCGTGCCGGCGGGTCCCGCCACCGGGAGGAAGGTGTTTCCGGGCATGGCGAACGCTCCCCAGCCCACCATGACGCCGAAGGCCATCGCCCAGACGTCAAGAGGGGAGAGGTATCGGTCAAAGGGTTTTGCCTGTCCCTGATGTCCATTCATGCCGCCAGCCCTCGTTTTTGTTTTGATCAGCTTCCCAAATCATTTCTTTGTCTCATTGGGTTTTCCGTCCTCCGTGTGATCGACAAAAGCTTTATTGATCATCAGGATCTGTTTTTTGAACTCCGCGTTGATTATCACATTCTCCGCCGGTAGGATATTCGTGTTTAGTCTTTCACCTTTACCGGGCTTTACCAAAGAGGCTGTGCAGACCCCGCTGAGTGCATGCAGCTGATATCTTTCATCTCCCACTGGGAAATGATGACCCATAGCGGCCCGTGATATCAATCCGAATTGCATTGATAGATGCTCCTTTCGCGGCGCTGCTGAAGAAGAAATCGACGATCAAATACTTTTATATTATAGCATGGTTCTTTTGCTTCGTCAATTTTTGATTCCTTGCGTTTCCACAAAATTCGAGCCTATAGATACAGGATAATTATTTGCAATGGCGAATAGTACAAAATAGGATCGTGCGTCAACGTGCGGACAGGATCGTCGCATTTCATGCCGCCGTACTATCCACAGCGCCTGAAGTAAAAACTTTCGCCATTTTGGATGGAGAAGGCTTGCGCCCGAGGAACTTGCCCGAGGAACTTGTTTCAGAGATCACTGTACGGCTTTACTAAAATGTTTGGCAATGTATCTTATGGAACAAGCAATCAGCAGGAAGAGGAATTCATATGAGAAGGTTCAAAAACCTGGAAATTGGCGTAATCGAAAGTAAAATTTTCAATCTGATCCTGCTAACGGTGATCGTGCTCACGGTGTTGTTTGTGATCTTTAGCACGAGCCAAAGTAAAATGCTGTCTGCGCTCACGTCGGAAACCAGTGTGCGCCAGCAACAGACCACCTCCGGCATTATTTCCGACACCATGACACAGGTGACCCAGATCAGTATGGAAAGCATCACGGACATGGAAGCGCAGATCGTGGATGACATGTTTCAGGATATCCGAGCGCGTGTCATGCTGGTGGCCGATTACGCAACGAAGATCTTTGCCGATCCGGATAGTTTTTCTGCAAAGCCTTATAACGCGCCGGACGCCTCTTTGAATGGTCAGCTGGTGGCGCAGTTCATTTGGCCAGACGGCGTGGATCTGGAAGACCCCGCTATCGGCGCACGGGCAGGCTTAGTCGCGAATCTGTCAGAGCTGATGATTTCCCTGTGCGGTGCAACCAGATCGGACAACGTCTTCGTGGGCGTGCCGGAAGGCTTTTTCCTGTCGGTGAATAAATCTTCTGCCGATTGGTTCGAGGAGGACGGAACGGTGCTGAATTACGATGCCCGCACCCGGTTCTGGTACAAACAGGCTATGGAAGCTGGGGACGTGGTTTTCTCTGATCTGGAGGTAGACGCCACCACCGGCGAAATGAGTGTGGTGTGCGCCATGCCGGTTTATGGGCCCGATGGGGAGTTGGCCGCGGTGGTGGGCTCTGACCTCTTTCTCCATGCAATGGAAGAAGTAGTCAAGGGATTCGTTTCGGACGGTGGCTACTGCTGGATTGTCAATCAGGACGGACATGTAATCTATTCCCCGAACCCTGAAGTGATCCAGATGAACGAAAACGTTAACGCTATTGATTTGCGCATGTCTGAAAACAAAGAGCTGGCAAAACTGGTGAGCGACGCCATGTCGGCGCAAACCGAAGTGCGGGTTGTGGGCGTGAGAGACGTTGCGTATTATATGCTTGGCGTTCCCCTGAAGACCGTTGGCTGGACGCTGTTCTCCGCCTTCCCCAAAGAAACGGTGGATCAAACGGAGATCAAGCTGCTGGAAAGCTATGATCAGATCACCAGCGAAGCCCGGTCGGCTTACCAAAGCAAGATCAGGCAGAGAACCAACTATTCGCTTATTACGATGGCGCTGCTGACCTTGCTGGCGCTTACTGGAGCCATCCTGTTAGGGAAGCGCATCGTGAAGCCCCTCAACACCATGACCCAGAAGATTTCTTCTTTGGACGAGCAAAACCCGGAATTCAAGATGGAAGGCGTATATCGCACCGGCGATGAGATTGAGGTTTTGGCCGAATCATTCGCTAGCTTGTCCCAGAAAACAGTGGAGTATGTAAAAGAAGTAAAGCGGGTAACAACTGAAAAAGAGCGAATCGGCGCGGAGCTTCATATGGCAAAGCGGATTCAGGAAGGCATGCTGCCCAGCATCTTCCCACCCTTCCCGGAACGCCGCGAATTTGATTTGTACGCCTCCATGGATCCCGCCAAGGAGGTTGGCGGGGATTTCTATGATTTCTTCATGGTCGACGACGATCATCTGGCGCTGGTGATAGCAGACGTGAGCGGGAAGGGCGTGCCCGCCGCGCTGTTTATGATGGCGACCAAAATCATCCTGAAAACCAGCACCATGCCAGGCGTCTCTCCGGCGGACATCTTTGAGAAAACAAACAAAACAATTTGTTCAAATAATGCGATGCAGATGTTCGTCACAGTATGGATGGGCATACTGGAGATTTCCACCGGCAGGCTGACCGCTGTCAGCGCAGGCCATGAGTACCCAGTGATCAAACGGGCGGGAGGTGCTTATGAACTGTTCAAAGATAAGCACTGCTTCGTCATCGGCGGCATAGACAGGATGAAATATCAGGATTATACCATCCAGCTCAATCCTGGCGACAAGCTTTTCCTGTATACCGACGGCGTGCCCGAAGCGACGAATGCCATGGGCGAGCTTTTCGGTACGGATCGGATGATCGCCGCCTTGAACGAAAACGTTAGCTCGGATTCCAAGGAAACACTTTCGGACATTCGCCGTGCGGTGGACGGTTTCGTGGGTAACGCAGAGCAGTTCGATGATCTGACGATGATGTGCCTGGAATATAAGGGGGCATGATGGATTTTAACGGGCGAATGAGGAAGCTGAAATAGTCCTTGCGGAAACACGCCCAAAGAAGCACATCATTGAGAAAAGGATATTCTATTTGCCGGAAAAGAAAATGATCAGCCTTTTCCGAGATTGCGGAATCGTTTCAAAGGGCTGACCGCGGGGCTTCCGTTTCCCATAAGTCTCATCATACCTTTTGACGATTACCTGAATAAGAATCTGCAATAAACTGTGTTCCTGTACATCATGCTTTATTTCCGGATACACCCCCGATATGCCTTGGCATCACCCGGTACAGGCTCTCCATGCATCGGCTGTATCACAGTGCGAGCGGTACCCCGGCATGATCCGGGTGCGCTTCGGCATCTACAATACCGAAGAGGAAGTGGATGAATTCCTGAAAGTTCTTTCGGAGGCGCTCCCCGCAGCAAAAGCTTTTGTAGCAGAACAGATTGAGGAAATAAGCGGGGAAACGCAGGCTTTAGATCCCTCATTCTGATGGTATTCGCAGGATATAAGCCAATTGCGTCATCCATTTTATGTATCGTTGGGTGTTAAGAAGATATGATGACGCGCCCAATGCGACCTATCTCCGCCTGGCCGCAGGATTGAACTATCTGGCCGGAGAGGCTGTGTATCCCGAGGATTTAACGCCTTTCGGGATCGACGGCAGCGCGTTCAGGATCAGCAATGTGGATGCGGAAGGAAGGACGGTCGCGCCGTATACCAGTATCCATCTGAAGGAAAAATTGAACGTCAGGGACGTGATGGCGTTCTTTCAGCAGGAGTCGGTCAGCAGACACAGGAGCCTGGAAACGCACATCTTCCAAATCAGCGACAGCACGGTTCACGGCACGGTGGAATGGGTCTCGATGGCGGATAACCGAACCAGCGTTTTTGTTCCTTATTACCCGATGGAGACAGCGGAAATATTTGCGGCGTTCCATCCGGATACCGCCATGTCAGAGCATACGGCAGAAAAACCTGCCGAAGGCCTGTATTTCGGAATGAGCGACGGAACCTGGGGGCTCTACCCGGAAGGCTGGCAGGATTCATGGTACTGGGTTTTCACCAGGCTGGAGCATATCGCCCGAGACAATGAAGAGGCGGCTGTTTCTATCCGGGTGTGGATGGACGGGTTACAGGATCAAATCTGTTCATCCGGGAAAACAGGAAATCCGGTGACGGAGACAGTCTGTCAGAGCGTCAGGGAATTGCTGGAAGAATTGGAGACAGAAACGAAATAAAACACGCATACTCAAGGGAAAATTTTTGAAACGACAGGAGGATCAGGAAAATGAAAAAGAGTTTTGCGCTGTTGTTGGGATTCGTTCTGCTGGTAAGCGTCTGCGGCGTATCGCTCGCTGACTCGCTTGAAAAACCCGTGGTCGGCATTGCCTGGCGGGCCGATACGGATTCGGAGTTCTTTACCAACGTGTGCCGCGCCGTGGAGGCGGCGGGCGGCGAATGGGTCATGCTGGATCAGGTGCTTTCGTCTGACCTCATCTATGATGAAGCAGGCTGCCTGACAGAAGGCAAAACGGAGATCGGGATGCTGGACGAAACCGCCGCCAAGTATGTGAAATGCAATACCTGGCACGGCTCCAACGCGGCGGAAGCGGTGGGGAACGTGAGCATCGTCCTGTTTACCGGCGGCGAGGACATCAGCCCTACTCTTTACTATACGCCCGAGGAATGGCATGGCATCGAAGCGGAAATCGACTATAACGCGGAACGGGACGTTTCGGACTATCTGACCATGGCTTACTGCCTGGACATGGATATTCCCCTCATGGGCTTCTGCCGCGGCTCGCAAATGCTCGGCGTCATTTCCGGCGGGGAAGTCATTCAGGACATACCCACTTGGTTTGAGAATCAGGGCATCCAATAT
>JAFWQM010000105.1 GCA_017509065.1 Clostridia bacterium | reverse complement strand
ATTCAGATGCGGGATGAGAAATCGTTCCAGACAAGGAACGAAACCGCAGGAATACTGGAGGTATTTCAAGGTTGAGTGACGCAGGATGGACCGATTTATCGCCCGCAGATAATTCATGATTTAGTTGGGCGAGCAATAAGATAATGGAATGATTATTCCTGTCCAGCCTTGCTGCGGGTGATGATAACAGACGCTAAGCCAAGAAACAGAACGATCCCGCTACGCAAAAGATCTTGGTACCCATGCCGCCGACGAAGGAAAAAAGCATTACCATAAAGTGTTTACGCTATACTGAGGAATGATTTGATCCATTGTAATAATTGTCAGGTTTTCAGCTATTGCCTGGGCAATAATCAGACGATCAAAGGGGTCATTATGAATGCGGGGAAGGGTTTTGATCCCTTCGAGGTGATCAGGCTGAATGGGCAGCAACTTGATTTCAAGCGTTGCGCACGCCTGTGCTATATCAGTGATGGAAGCGTCAACGGCCAGCTTTCCGATGCTTTGCTTAATGGCGATTTCCCACAGAGAAGCGATGCTGACATAAAGAGGCTGACTGCTTTCCGCCTGCTGTTTAGCGGCGGAAGACATTCTGTCCGGTGTAAACAAAACGCAAATCAGCGCGTTCGTATCCAGCAGGTACATTACATATACTCCTTGAAACAATCTGGTGTCTGGTCGAAATCATCCGAAATGTAATGGAATTTATCGGAAAGAATCCCCAATGAGCGCTTTTGAATCACAGCGGCATTCCGCTGCTCCTGTTGATACTGCGCTTCCAAATAATGAATATAGCTGACCGCCATGTCCACATATCTGTCGGGCAAGCCCGTAGCGTTTTTGACCAATAATTCAATAGGCAATGTATCTCCCTCCTTTTTCCCGTTTACAACAGTATATTACCACACGCCGCTTCAATACGCAAGGCAGATAATGGAATGATTATTCCTGTTTAGATTTACAGCGTGCGATGACTCGAAAAGTCAATTGATAAATTGCAAGACAAAATCAGGCCCTGCCAAAGCAGGGCCTTGGAGAATATGGACATACGATGCCTTCAGGGGAAACCGCGCAGACCGGAGCCGGAAGGTTTTTACTTCCTTGCCTTCTTCCGCTTCCAGACCAGTCCGGCGGTGATACCGGCGACGCCGATCACCACGCACCCGATCCACAGAGCCAGATTCGCTTCGTCTCCGGTCTTGGGGATCTTCTTGTTGATGATCGTGCCGCCGTCGCAGCAGCGGTCAGTGACCTGAACGTACACGCCGACGTTGACGTACTTCGTGATGTAGCCGGGAATCGGCTTTTTGATCACGTAGCACGCGGCGGGGCTGGAGAACCAGGCGTCGTACCTCTATTTCCGGTCGCTGATCACCTTCTTGTCAAAGCCGTGGTGGTAGACGGAACCGCCGATCTTATACAGCGTGAAATCAATGCTCTTTTCGCTGGCGCCCTGCCATTCCTTCCAGAAGGTGAAAGTGTCGCTCGGCACCGCCACGTCGTCGAAGTTTGTGGGATCGATTTCCTTGGATACGGTGAAGGTGGTGTCCACCTTGCCGTCGATGAACAGCACGGTCAGGGTGTGTTCTCCTGTGGCCAGCGTATCCAAGTAAGCCGCTTTCAGCGTCAGGATCAGGCTGCGGGGGGCGATCTCGCAGTCCGTGTCCACAGCCAGATTGTTGCCATCCACCAGCGCGCTGTCAAACATAGAGTAGGCTTTTTCGTCCTCCGGGCTGCGGGTGATGAGGAAAGTCAGGTCGCTTCCGCTGTTCAGCCTGTGATCCTGGTTTGGCTCTGATTCGTCGGTATAAACAACGGGTATATCGGCGGGGGCATAGGTGTAGGTGTAAGTGGCGGGGGCTGTTATCGCGGTTTCAGTGTTGGGGGTTACGTCCCAGCTGCCTGCCTTGAAGTTTTCATTGGGCTTGTTACCGACAGCGGGAATCTGATTTGCTGCCAGTCTTAAAGTTTCGCCTTCCAAGCCGATCAGGATCACGGTCTTGTCTGCGGTGGTGCCATCGTCCCAGGAGCCATTGACGACCTTGAAAGTAACAGTCTGTGAAATGCTGTCCTTGGGAGCGTAGGTGTAGGTGTAAGTAGTGGGAGCAGTGATTTCCGCTTCTGTAGAAGGAACAACGTCCCAGCTGCCCGCCTTGAAGTTTTCATTGGGCTTGTTACCGACAGCGGGAATCTGATTTGCTGCCAGTCTCAAAGTTTCGCCTTCCAAGCCGATCAGGATCACGGTCTTGTCCGCAGTGGTTCCATCGTCCCAGGAACCGTTGACTACCTTGAAGGTCACTGTCTGCGAAATGCCGTCCTTCGGGGCGTAGGTGTAAGTAAACACTGTATCCCCGGAGATCACCATTCCGGCGGTGGGTGTCACATCCCAGGCACCGGCTTTATACCCTTTATACGGCTTATCTCCAACTTGAGGAATATCCGTTTCTGTCAGCCGCAGTACCAGGTCTTCGTTCTCGTAGCGGGAAAGGGTCACGTTCTTGTCCCCGGTTCCACCCTTGTTCCATTCGCCGTTTATAACTTTGAACGTCACAGTGTAGGTGACCAGGTCCTGCTTTACATATGTGTACGTATAAGTTGTTGTCGTTCCGGGCGTGAACACTGTTTCCGTGTTGGGCACGGTATCCCAGCTTCCGGCCTTGTAGGTATCGTCGGGATTATTGCCCACGGCGGGAATCTGCGCCGCTGTCAGTTTTAGGGTGTCGCCTTCATAGCCAGTTAAGGTCACGGCCTGATCGCCGGTGAGGATTGCATCGTTCCAGCCACCATTGACCACCTTGAAGATCACCGTCGCACTGATGCTATCCTTCTTGGCGTAAGTATAGGTGTACGTGGTGGTTGAACCATTGGCGAAGGCCGTTTCCGTGCTGGGCGTCGTGTCCCAGCTTCCGGCTTTGTATGTATCGTTGGGCTTGTTGCCTGCGGTGGGAATCTGCGCATCCGTCAGTTTTAGCGTATCTCCCTCATACCCGGCCAGGGTGACGGAATGCTCGGCGGCGAGGGTTTCATCGTTCCAGGAACCGTTGACGACCTTAAAGGTGACTGTCGCGCTGGTCTTAGCAAGGACGGTCAAATCCCCTGCCGCGTAGGAAATATTGTAATTTCCCGTCACGTCGTTCTTGTCCGCGTCCTGGACGGCGGCGGCGCTGGGGGTGATGGTTTTCGCGTCGGCGTCGGCGGTCAGGGTGACGGCGCTGAGGCTGAGGCCGTTCACGGCGTCCGTCAGCGTGGCATAGCCCGCGCCGGTCTGGATGGCCCCGCCCTCCCGGATGGTCTGCGCCCTGGCGGTGACGGTGACGGCCTTCTGCCCGATCCCCGCCGTGACGCACGCGGCGGCGCTGTCGCTGTGGGCGGCGTCGCCCGCGGCCTTATACCACACGTAATAGGTTCCGTAATTTACCGCCGTGGGAACATCCGCGCTCCAGCCGGAAGTGGGCGCGGTGGAAGCGTCGCTGCCCAGGGCGTAGCTCATCGCGCCGCCCTCCGCAGTTCCGGCGGAAACAAGGGCCTGGTTTCCTCCGTTATAGGTGGGGTTCAGGGCCGTCGGCGCGGTTTTGACGGTGGCCGCGCCCGCGTCCTTCCAGTACGCGGTCACAGTAATGACGCCGTTTTCATCCACGCAGTTGGTGGCGATTTCTACTGTATTATAGCCGGGCTTGTCCGGATAGAACATGCCGTCCACGCCGGTCATTTTCCAGTGATCGAAGGTCTTGTGCTCCGGCGCGGTAAAGGTACAGGCCGGGAAGGTGTATTCTTCGCCGAGATAAACGGTCTCTCCCGCCATAGTGCCGGTGCCGCCCTCGCCGGGGTCGTAGACCAGCGCGTAGAGATACCTGAACGTGGCGGTGACGGTCACGTTTTTCGCGGGCATAGTGAAGGTATACTTGTTCGCGTCATCGCCCGTGCCCTGGGTGACTGCGACGGTCTCCGCAGGGGAGGTATCGTCCTTGGTCACCGTCAGCGTATCCAGCTCATAGCCCGTGGCGGGGGTGACGGTGAGGGTGACGGTATCGCCCGCCGCGGCCTTACCGCCGGAAGCGAGGGAGGCATTGCCCACGCTGGCGGTCACCGTGCCGTTCGTGGCGGAAAGGGTGACGGTATGCAGGGACGCCAGCTTCGCTTCGCCATCATCGGTCAGGCGCACCGCGTAAGCGTTGCTGTCGCTGGAGAATTTCGACGCTGTGCCCTTGCCGGAAAGGCCGCTGGTGAACACGCCGGGGGTTTCCATTGCCACGCCGATGGGCGTGGTATTTTTCAACTCGCCGGTGACGGTGATGACGCACTGCGTATCGTTTGCTTTTGACAGGTAGACATTGCCCGCCGCGTTGTTATCGCTGCCGGAGGTATTGCCGCTGATGGTGGGATTGCCGGACAGGTTGAACGTGCCGTTGTTATACACGCCGCCGCCTTTCCCCGTCGAGCGGTTGTCGGTGATCCTGCCGCCGGAAAGGGAAAATTCGCCTCTATTGTAAACGCCGCCACCCCGCGTCGTGCTGTTCCCGCTGATCTCGCCGCCGGACATGATGATATTTCCAACATTATATACACCGCCGCCATTACTATCCGAGATATTGTTGACGATCCGGCCGCCGGAGAGGTTGAATGTCGGCCCCGAGCTGCTATAGAGAACATAAACACCGCCGCCGCCAAAAGCCGAATGGTTGCCGGTGATCGTGCCGCCCTCCATATTGAACGTGCCTTTGACAAACACGCCGCCGCCAGAGTTGTTTATATAACCGCCGGTGATCGTGCCGGTCTGGGCTGTACTGGTGTCCTTTAAGGTCAGGACGCCATCAACCTTGATAACGTAGCCGGATGACGTCGCGGAAGTCAGCCCCCGGTCAAGGGTGCAGCCGTCCAGGTCGAGGGTGACGGTCTTGCCGATGGGAATGGACAGGGCGCTTTCCGAGGAAGCGGCGGTGATCGTCTTATCATCCCCGGCATAGTCGCTGACCTTGATGGTCGTGTTATCTGCGGCGTTATTGATCGCCTGCTGCAATGCCGACCACTCTGTAATGAACGTCGCCATCACGGTCACGTTGGCGGCGGGCATGGTGAAGGTATATTTGCCGCTTGTGTCCTTGGTGATGGCAGTCGCCGAGCCGCCCTCCGGGGTATAGGTCAGGGTGTCCAGCTCATAGCCTGTCGTCACATTGGAGATGGAGATCACGATCTTCGTGCCCGCTTCGGCGAGGGTCGGGGAGGCGGTCACTGTGGCGTACTGGCTTTGGGTCACGGTCACGGTGTAGGGCTCCGTCGCCTTCGTCAGCTTCTGTCCCGCGATGGCGGAGATTTGCGTTGCGTTCAGCGCGCCGGTGTAGAAATTGTTGTTTTCGTCCTTTACATAGACTTTCCGGGTGGTGTCTTTCTTGTCCTCCACCTTCACCGTGCCGGTATAGCTTCTGGCATACAGGAAATCATCGCCGCTGTCAAAACAGACGGACAGCGTGCCTTTCTCGTTGCCGGTGTACTCCAGCCCGCAGCCGATACCCGGGCCACAATCCGGTTCAAAAATCGAAGCAGCTTTTATTTTGCCGCCGGTGATGACGACGTTGCCGCCCGCGCCCTCGTTACCGCCGCCGATGCCCGCGCCTGAATTAAATTTTACTGTTATTTCGCCGCCGTTGATGGTGATCTCGCCGCCCGCGCCGCCGTCGGCCACGCGGTTAGCGCCGCGCAGACCAGCACGACCAGCGCCAGCATGAAGCAAGCGCGCCGCGCCGCCCCGGCCCGGGTGCTCTCCGCGTGATGGCTGCGCCCGCTCGCCGCAGCCGCCTTTTTCCAGAACCTGTTTTCCATAAAGCCCTCCTTGCGCAAAACCGAACCCCCGCCGTCCGGGCGTAAAAATCTTTCAAAAAAGGAGCACATAACTTCTCATTATTATTTTTTCTACATTTTGGGTATAAAGTCAAGGCGTTTTAACAAAAAAATACAACATATTGGGAAATTCTGATATAATTTTACGCAAAATAGAAAGCAGGATTGCTTCATATAACGCAGCCGCAAAAGAGACAAACAAAAAAAGCGCCGGCGGGAAAGCCGGCACAGGATGATTTGATTGTCTTTCAGCGCGCAGTCGGCGCTGCGGGAGATTTTGGTACGGCTGGGAAAAAGGGTCACAGGCCAAAGAATTCTATCTCGTTCAGGGGCCAGACACGGAGGATGATTTTTCCCACCATGTCATCAGTGCCGATACAGCCAAAGTTGATGCTCCGGCTGTCCACCGCGATGGAGCGGTTATCGCCCATCACGAACAGCGTGCCGTCCGGTACGATAAAGGGAAAGTCCAAGTCGCACTGGCCAAAGTCGTACTCGGAAACATAGGGTTCGTCCAGCAGGAGATCGTTGACCGTGACGCGGCCTTCCTCGCTGATTTCAATCTTGTCTCCGCTCATGGCGATCACGCGCTTCACGATCAGCTTATTGTTGTAGTAGAAGCAGCAGAGATCGCCGGGCTGGAAAGAATCGGTTTTGTAGGCCACGATGATATCGCCGGGCTGGAAGGCGGGCTGCATGGATGTGCCGATGACGCGCAGAACGGGCAAAAGCAGCGCCGCCACCAGAACCGCCAGGGCCGCTACAACAACGATGGTGCTCACCGTGCTGCGCAGCGCCTGGTGATATCTGCCCTGGCTTTTCACGCGAGTCATTTCCTGCTGGATTTCTTCCAATGACGGAAACGACATTTTCATGATCCGCTTTGCCATGGCTTATTCTCCATCTTTCCGGGGGATGCTTGTTCCGGTCTCCTGCAAATTGAGCGCCCCCATGCTCGGGATGGATGGTTCTTTCGCGGTTTCCTCCTGATCTGTCAGAAGCTGGAAAGACAGAAGCTGCTGCTCCAGTTTTTTCATGCGCTGCTGCAAGTCCTTGGCTGACCCCTGCATACGGATTTCATCGATGCGCCTTTCATAGTCGCGGCGCAGCTTTTCCTCACGCTCGGTGCATTCCCTTTTCAGGGAATCGATCTGCTTTTCTGCTTCCCTGCACCGCAGCGTCAGCTCTTCGTTGCTCTTCTTTATCTGATAGATCAATTGCAGCAGCTCGAACCGGCCCATTCGTTTTAACTTTTCCTTCGCCACTGTTTCACTCCAATCTCCCTATACCAATGGGCTGATCCGCCGGAAGATCAATCGTCGATAATCAATTCTCCGTCATCCACGTCAAAGCCGTCGCCGTCCAGGATGATCTCTCCGTCGTCCAGTTCGCCTTCTCCGGGCTCCTCAGGTTCGCCGAAGTAAGCTTCCAGGATCGCCTGCGTCCAGGTGACATGGGCAGTGATGTGGTAGTTCTGCAGCATGCCGGTGTAGAAGTCAAAGTAAATGTTGGAGTAGATCGGGATGCAGGGCAGCACTTTGTTGTAGCGCTCCTGGAACGTGATCCACTTGGTCACATATTCGTACACCGCGCCGGGCTCCGTCTTGCGCATATCCACAGCGTCCAGCCACAGCTCTTCATCGTCGGAATAGGTGTTGTTCCAGATCAGGTGATCGGCGGTGGGGTCGCAGCTGTAGGTGATGGACGGATCAACGACCACGTGGAAGTTGGTGGCCAGGTAGATCATGTCGGTGGTGCGCTCGGTTTCACGGTAGTAGGAATAGAACAGTTCCTGCATATCGGTGGGCACCAGGGTCAGCAGGATGCCGCACTTGTTCAGGTTGTCGATGAAGTTTTCCTGCAGGGTGTCCACGATGTGGTTGCCCTCGGGATACATCATCGACAGGTCCAGGGCGACCAGCTCGCCGTCCACCATCTTGCAGCGCACGTCGTCCACGCCCTTGCGGTATTTCTCGCCGTCGCGGTTCAGCGTCCATCCAGCCTGGTCGAGCAGTTCATTGGCCTTGTCCAGATCCACGTGATACTGCACCAGGTTATCCAGGCTCAGCGCTTCCCACTTCGCGATTTCCTCTTCCATTTCTTCTTCGCTCAGGGGATTTTCGGGGTCGTTGTCGATGGGATAATCCAGCTGACCGGTAATCAGCAGGTATTCCCACTGCTCGATGCCGTAGTAGCCATCCACGCGGATGCCGAAGTCCTGGCAGTAATCGTAGGTCAGCTGGTCGCGATCCATGCACCACGCGATGGCCTGACGCACTTCCATTTCATGCACGGTAGGCCAATCGTAGGAGAAGGTGAGGAACGCCAGACCGATGCGGGGATAGGGGGTGTTGTTGATGCCGTATTCGGTGGCTGTGGCGTAGCGGACTTCTCTTTCTTCGTCTTCGTCGCCTTCGTCATCGCCCTCCGCTTCGTCTTCAGCTTCGTCCTCGCCGTTTTCTTCTTCGGGTTCTTCCTCCGCAGAAATCTCAGGCTCTTCTTCGGGCTCCGGTTCTCCCTCGGATTCTTCTTTATCCTTGTCTTCTTCCTCTGTCTCGGCTGCAGGTTCTTCATCCTGCGGCGGTTCTTCCTCCGCGTCCTCATCCGTCACATCGGAAGCTTCGGGTTCTTCGTCCGTGTCGCCGGGCAGCGTGAGCACAGACAGCGCAGCGCTGGCGTCGGTGCCGGCCGCGCCAAGGCATTCCAGAATCGTGGGGCCGTATACCACTTTGTTGACCAGATTGAACTTGCCGCTGACCAGGTCTTCCGCCATGGTGTCGTTGTCCGCCACGGTGAAGGAGATATGCTTGATGGTGGGCTTCACCAGGTAGAAGGGATCTTCGTTGCCTTCTTCGTCCACGCGGTCAACCCTGATGTAGTTGGGACCGTTATGGCTCGCAGTTCCGCTGCCGACGCCTTCAAAGTGGTCCATATCGAAGCTGAAGTCTTCGGGCAGGGAATTGTTCACCCAGGCGCCTTTAAAGTAAGGATTGATTTCAAAGTGCGCGGTGATGCCATCGTAATCCAGCAGCACGTAGGGGCCGCTGACCACGCTGGGATGGCTGTTGTAGCCCGTTTCGGGATCGAGAATGGTTTCCTTCAGCAGCTCCGCGGTATAGATCGGTTCCTCAATGGACTTGTCCTCATTGCCGATATAGACACCGTAGCCGTCGTCATACACCTTGCAGCCCGGCGCGATCTTATAGATCGGGTAGGGCACACACAGGAGCAGGCCGATTTCGAAAAAGTAGGGCAGGAATTCGTGGTCCAGGGTGATAGCGATCTGGTGGTCGCTCAGCACGCTGACGCCACCCAGGGTGTCGGCCTTTTTGGTGATGTATTCGTCGTAGCCCAGGATATGCTCGGCGCGGTAGATTTTGCCGCCGATCTCCTCAATTTCCGGTGACATCATCAGCAGCAGGGAGAAAGCGTAGTCCCACGCCGTGATGGGCGTGCCGTCGGAGTATTGCAAATCGTCCCACAGGGCCAGGAAGTAGGTGCGGTTGCCGTCCTTGTCGTCCATGACCTTTACGTTCTGGACAACGGAGGGGTCGATCACGTACACACCCTGGCTTTGGTCCCAGTTCACCAGGTTGTAGCCGTGGATCAGCGCACGCACGTCGATATCCGCGGTGTCGTTGCCGATCATTTCAGTGAAGAAGTCGCCCTTGAGCACGGTGGGATGGCCGACCAGGAGTTCATCGGGATAGATGATTTCGATGTCATCTTCCTCCGGATCCGTAGCCTTCACTTCCAGGTCTTCTTCGCTGAGTACGATATCCTCATCCTCTTCGTCTTCCAGGACCTGTTCCAGTTCCTCTTCCGTTTCCAGCTGGCCGTCCTCTCCCAGCCCGCTTTCGGCCAGGGCCGAAAGCGGGGCGTGGGTGAGCACAAGAACCAGGATCAGCAGAAGGGACAGGTACTTTTTCATGGCAGACATGACGCTTGCGCCTTTCATGTTTTTCATGGGGATACTCCATCCTTTCTACTTAATTAGTCGAAGCAGTCGCCGACGTGGTTGATGATGATGCCGAGGCCCAAAGGCGTTCCGTAATCGTCGATCTCATCCTCGGGATTGCCGGGCTGCGGTCCGGGCGGTATCGGGCCATCGGGCGGCGGCAGCCTATTCCACAGGGTGTTGGTGATCGTAGTGACGGTGCCATCCGTGCTGTTGGCTGTCTGCGTATAGCCCAGCACTTCTTCTTCCACCCAGTTGTAGGTGATCGGTCTGCCGTTCTGGTAGACCGGCAGATCATTCACTGTCGCCCTCCAGCCGTTGCCCTCGTTCAGGGTTACGGTCATAATCGGCGTACCATCATTGTACAGGGTCACTCTCAGCGTAGTGGGCCGCATCGGATGATTGTCAGGATCGTCCTCCCACTTCTTGACGACCGTGGCGGAGGTGAGTTCGGTCTTCATCGAGTTGGTCACGTTGAAGCCGTTGATCGTGGTTGTGTAGCCAGGCACCGCTTCTTCCACAATGCTGTAGTCGATGGGCAGGTTGTAATTGTCCAGCACAGGCAGGTTGGTAAAGGTCCAGTGCCACCCATCCGCCGCGGTGATCGTCGCGCTCGCGACCTCCTGCATTGCGGCGGCGGAATCAGCGAAGAGGTGAATGATAATGCTGTCGGGACGCTTGCCGGCCGCGTCATTGTTATCATCCCAGGTCTTCCAGACTTCCACCGAGGTATACTCGATATCGGGCGCCGGAGTAACTGTGGGTGTGGGTGTAGGTTCTTCGGGTTCGGGTGTCGGTGTAGTAACGGGTCCCGGTCCGGGAGGATTCGGGGGAGGATTGGTAGCCGGCGTCTTGGCGTTGACGAAATGAGCTTCGCGATCCGGGCCAAGCTCAGCATCCGCGTTGATCGTGCCGCTGACGCCGGTGGCCTCAACGATGTAGTAGTTGGTGCTGTCCGCTTCCTCAACCTTGTAAGAGATGCCGGACGACAGGCCGGTCGCGGTGGCTGATTCGCCGCTCTTGAGCGTGAATGTGGCAACGCCGTTCTCGAAGATCATATCACCGTACTTGCCATTGATCGTCGTATCGCTTAAGGTGACGGTGAAGGTGAAGTTTGTTGTGTCGTTCTCATTGTTTTGGACGGTCTTGGATACGGTCAGGCTGACGGGCTTCACAACGCGTTCGTTGGTGAAGGTGGCGGTGGAGCCTTCCGCCGTGATCGTACCGGTGTCGCCGGTCTTGCCGGTCAGCTTGAAGAACGGCATCTTTTCTTCTCCGATCGTATAGCCGATGCCAACGGGCAGGCCGGAGATCTTCACGTTCTGGTTGCCTTTTACCTTGACTGTCGCTTTACCGCCGACGAACTGCACTTTTTCTTCTTTCAGCTGTTTACCATCGGCGTCGTAATACGTCAGCTTGCATTCAAAGGGCTCAAGGTTCTCATCGCTCAGCGTGATGTTGAAGATGAATTCCTTATCAGCGTCAATCTCTGCGTAATCAGTGATCATGACCTTGCTGATGGTCAGATCGCTGGTTTTACGGGTATTCGTGATCGCTACGAGAGAAGCGGGGTCATCGCTTTGGCCGATTATGCCGGTGGCGTTATAGATTTCGGGCGATCCGTAGCGTTCCTTCTGATCGTCGGTCATTTCTTCGGTCACTTCGTAGCGGATTCCTACAGGAATGCCCTTAATCGTTAACCAAGGATTCTGGCCGATATACTTTACTTCGACGTGCGCTTCACCGTTCTCGTCGAAGGTGACGGATTTGACATTCTTCCCTTCGATCATTTCAAAGGTACCGCTGTACGGTTTGCCTTTCTCTGTCGTCAGCTTCACGGTCACGGGGAAGAATTCCGGCTTCTCGGCGGCTGTCAGGATACGCGTTTCCTTGAAGGACTTCATGATCTGGAGATCATCGGTGTTTACCTTGTTTGTAAAGCTCAGTTGGAAGGGATCATCAAACTCAATTCCTTCGATAGGTTCCACTTTGAGCATGCCGTTGCCTTCGTTTGTAACCCCGATCTTGATCGTGTATTCCCTGGTATCGGTGGAAATAAGTCCGCCTTCAATTTTACGTTCTTTTACTGTGTAGGTATGAATCTTGCGTTCGCCAACGTTCTCGCCCGCATCCTCCACAGTGTAGGTGATGGGCTTGAAGATGATGTTGCCATAGGCGTCGTTATAAACTGTCTGGATGATTTTGCCGTCTTCCATCACATCGAAGGCGAATTCACCCTCCAGCAGCTTCCGACCGAGCAGCTCAACACCGATCAGTTCCTTCGTGCCTTCGAAGGTGATGCTTGCTTCGTAGACATTCCTGAAGGTCACGGTTTCGGGATCATCGGAGGTGCTTTCCACTTCTATGTTATGGGTTTCAGGATTGTATTTCACCTGGACAGTCACATGCTTTGACCTGTCGTTCGTGACATCATCCACTTGACCGGATTCGGCGATGGTGTAGTGGAAGGTCTTGCCGATATAACTCTCGTCAAAGAAGAGATAACCAAGGATCATCTCCTCCAAGTTGCCGGACGTAGGCCTGATGGTGAGCGGATCGGCGGGCTTGGTGTCGTCGATATTTCTGAGCCGCGGGGCGTCAGACTCTCTTGGCGTGACGTTGAACGTCCAGCTGTCGCCCTCGATGAAGTCACGGTTCACCAGTTCCTTGTTGGCGTTCAGCGGAATAGATACAACAGTGCTGAATGTGTTGGTGAAAACCAGATCGTCGGAGCTGTCGGCAATTTTCGTGACCGTCAGCATGCCTTCGATTTCTTCCACTTTCACAGTCACTGTCCTGCTGGAAGGAGTGGGCGTGACATGGGAGTCAGGTGCGACTTCTTCCCTGATCGTATACTCGAACGTCTTGCCCGCATGCTCGTGCGTGAACAGTATCCTGCCAAAGTCGACGGTGGCTTCCCTGCTTTCGCCCGCGACGCGCGTGATCCTTACGTTGTTGCGTTCAGGCATCGGCGCATTGCCGACTTTTTTACCGTTCTCGACCTGGCGGCCTTCCACGATAAAGGTGAATTCCTCTTCGTCGCCTTCATAGAAGTCGCGGCCTTCCATGTACTTGACGGCAGTCAGCGGGAATTCACAGTACTCGAGCTTCTTTGAAGTGACCTTCACGGGATTCAGTGCGACCCCGCGGTATACGTATGGAATAGGAACCAGGCCGTGCACGACCAGCACATTCGAACCCTTGCCTATTTTTGCATAATAGTAATAGATTCCGGATGGCAGGCTGGAAAACCTGAATTCTTCCCCATTTATCGAAACCGTCTGAATGGGGGAGGTGGACAGCGCTTTCTCCCGGAAGGCAGCATTTTCCAGGATTTTCTGAACTCCGCTGTCATCGCCGCTGCGGAGCTTCTTCTCCGCGTCCGCGATGCCAAAATCGGCAAACCCGGAATGAATGTTCCAGCCGCCATTCCTGTCGGAAGAGGCTATCTGAAAAACAGACATGACAGCATTGCTGCCGCCGTCCGCAAGATAGCTGCTGATGACCTCATCGTCGCCCAAGCTGATGATCAGATCTCCAGTCTGATCCTCGGCTATGGCGGCTTCGGGCATGAAGCAGCCCGCTGTCAGAGACAGAAACAGCAGCAGAACCAGAGCCAGTGTGCTTCGATACTTCCAATTCATTTCCATCATCTTCCCCATATGCAATATTTCATGAAAAGCTTAGAACAACTTATTTTATCTCTGTCGGCAGCCGGTAGCGGTGAGCCTTGAATCTCTCCACGATGAACATCACCAGCAGACCAAACAGCATCACCGGCGCGGCCAGCGTCAGGATATTCACCCAGTAAGGGGGCTCGGACGCCGTGTCTTCGTAAAGCAGCTCTTCCTCGTTTTCATTTGGCGCGATCCTCTTTCCATGGACGACCAACCTTCCGCCGTCCCGGGTGGCGGATACGAGGGTCATTTGTTCGCTGGACATATCTCTTCTTAATCTGATAGTCTGGCCTGCAGGCGCGGTGTCGATCTGATCGACCTGATATGACAGGGTTTCGCCCATGATGGTGAAGAGGAACAGATCCCCCTGCTTCAATTGATCCATGTCCTCAAGCATCTTCGGGCCGTCGAGCTTGAAATCGGGCAGTGCCTTCCGGACAGTCTGCTGAATATCGACCAGCGCTTCCGGCGTGTCCAATCCTCCGCTGCCCGCCAGCAGGGAGTGCGTGCCCCTGCCGCCGATTGGCAGGGAAGAGCCGGGCCCGTAGAAAAGGCCGGATTCCAGATGCTCCTCTGTCCGTTCGCCGTACACCGGCAGGATCAAGTCGACCTCCGGTATTTCCAGAATACCGATCACGCCGTTCCTGTCCTTCGCCAGCAAAGAGGCCGCGTCGCCGCTTTCAACGGTGAAAGGATCCTGCACGATGAGGGGCCGGATCATTCCGCCTGCGCGAAGGAAGCGCTCCAGTGTCTGGGCGATTGTGCGTTCTGATATCGCTCCGTTCGCGGCGGAGAGCAGCGTTGTCCAGTCAGTCTTTTTTTCTTCGTCTGAACCTCCCCCCCAGGATTCACCCAGCCCCAGCCCATTCCATATGCTTTCATTCGTGTCTGAGACGAGCTGGCTATTGTCGTCTATCGATACGATACCCTCCTGCAGCTGCTGATTGTTCCAGTCAGCGATTGCCTGTTTTTCTTCCGACGCGCGGAGGGCATCCTTATTCGCGGCCGACTGCCGGTAGGTTTTGAGCAGAAGCGCGTTCCTGTACAGCAGGTATTGGTCGATGGCGATCGGGTACAGCAGATATGCCGCTGCGACCGCCGCGATCAGAAAAAGCAGCAGCCGCACCAAAAACTTTCTCATCCAATTCTCCCTCTCCGAATCCCGCCTGTTTGTTATTTGATTTCGCCGATTCGGTACGCGGGCCAAATGATGTATTTCGCCGTGCCGACCACGTCGCCCTCCTTCACGGTACCGAAAGCCGGGCTGCGGCTGTCGACGGACAGGTCGTACCGGTCGCCGAGCACGAAGTATTCCCCCTCCGATACAATGAAAGGCATCTCGGGCAGCTCTTCCGTCCACATCGCGCTGCAGCCGGCTATGGCCGTGCCGTTCACGGTCAGCTGTCCGTTTTCGTCCTGATCCACTTCATCGCCGCCAACGGCGGCCACACGCTTGATTGCCCAGGAGTCACCATACTCGAACAGGATCACGTTTCCCCGCGCGGGGCTGTGTCCTTCGCGGATCCGCTGAACCAGCGCCACGCTGCCGCTGGGAAGCGTGTCTCCCATGCCGGGGCCGTGCGCCACGGTCAGGGTGAACAGCCAGGACTGCAGAATCAATCCCACCGCCGCGGAAAGGAAGGCCCAGCCGATCAGTCCCCATAACAGCCGCTTTTCCTTCAGGCGCCTTCGCACCCGCCGCATTTCGCGCAGCAGCTCTCTGTCCTCGGGTGAATAACCTTCCATTGCCGTCCTCCGCTTATGCCGCCGCCGTTCCGCGAACAGGCATACACAATAACCCATTCTGCCCAGAATATATTATAACAAATAAATTATAACACATGTAATTCTGTAAAGCAAGAGGAAATGATGACTTTTAAAGTCCTCCGCGTTTTTAAATCTTTATTGTGAAATTGTTAAGATCAGCCGCATTCCTGCCGCACGTGAGATTTTCTCCTCCGAAAAGCCTTGAATTCCCCGGGAATTTGACAGCGAAACTGCAGACAGGAGAGAGCAAAGGCTTACGGGGCCTTTATTTTTTTGTCAATTACGATAATTTTACTATTGCATAATATAGCGTAATATGATATAATAAAGGAGGGACGGAAGAAAGGAGAT